>NZ_JBVIGX010000004.1:0-99632 GCF_055570595.1 Streptomyces sp. NPDC031132 | reverse complement strand
CCCCCCCCCCCCCCCCGCCTCCCCCCCCCCCCCCCCCTCCCCCCCCCCGCCCCCCCCCCCCCCCCCCCCCCCGCGCCCAGCCCCCCCCCCCCCCCCCCCCCCCCCCCCCCCCCCCCCCCCCTCGGCCGCCTCCCAGACCTCGGGGTCCAGGCCCCGATTGCGGTGGCCGGCGGCCAGTACGGTGCGAAGGCGAGCCGGAGCCGGTCCGCGGGGGCCAGGTCTTCGTCCCGCACGGCCTCGGTGGCCCAGGCGTGCGCGACCTCGCTCGTCGTCAGCCGCCCGCCGTCCGCCGCGCCGCCGGTCCACTCGTCCTCGCCGACCCGGACCACGCCCTGCCCGGCCGGCCGGCGCCGCGCGATCTCGCGCGGCGCGGGTCAGGAGCCTGCCGCCGCGTCGTTTGCGAGGAAGTCCGTCACCGTCCGCGTGAACTCCTCGGGCGCCGCCGCGTGGATCAGGTGCCCGTACGGGAGGGTGATCAGGCGGGCGTCGGGGATGCGCGCGGTGATCTCGTCGAACGAGGCGGCCGCGAGGTGGCTCGCGGGGCCGCCGTGGACGACGAGGGTGGGGGCGGTGATCCGCTCCAGGGCGGTCAGCCACGCGGGATCGGGCCGGTCGAGCTCCGGCCTGACGGCGAGCACCATCGCCCAGTCGAAGTCCAGCTCCCCCTCGGGCCGCACCGGGGCGGCGGACGTGCGGGGGAGCGGCGCGGGGGCGTCCTCCAGGACGAGCCGGCCGATCCGGTACGGCTGCTCCGCCGCGACCAGGTACGCGACCACGCCGCCCAGCGAATGCCCGACCAGGTCGATCCGGTCCAGCCCCAGGGCGTCGAGGAAGCCCACGACGTCGTCCCGCATCAGCTCCACCGAGTACCGTGCCGGCCGCCCGCTCAGGCCGTGCCCGCGCAGGTCGAGGGCGTACACGCGCCGGTCTCGCGCGAGTGCGTCCCGTACGAGGGCCCAGTCCTCGGCGCGCTCGCCCAGCGCATGCAACAGCACCACCGGCGGGTCGTCGCCCCCGGCGCCCGCCGCCTGGTACGCCAGCCGGATCCCGTTCACGGTCAGGGTGAGGTGTTCTGCCACCCTGGCGAGGGTACGTGGCGGCGCACGGGACGGCGTGGACGGGGCTGTGCCGGTGAAGTATGTTCCTGGCAGCCCGCCCCCGTCGGCGGGCTTCTTCATGCCACCGTGCACCCGTGGGGGTTCCTCGTCATGTCCTTCGGCACCAGATCGCTGCCCCCGCTCGGCGCGCCCCCGGTACGCTCGCTGCTCCGCTCGCCCAAGGGGCTGGCCACCGCGCTGACCGTGCTGTTGGGTGTGTGCGCGGCGACCCGGCTGCTCCTGCTGGCCGCCGACGCGGGCTGGTACCTGGCCCTCGACGGCACCCGGGACACGGACCCGTCCTGGCGGCTGTTCACGGTGGCCACCAGCCTGTCGCTGCTGGCGATGCTCCCCACTGCCGTGGTCTTCGTCGTCTGGTTCCACCGGGTCAGGGTGAACGCCGGCGTCTACGCCCCCGAGCTGTTCCGGAGGGGGCCGGGCTGGGCGGTCGCCATCTGGTTCCTCCCGTTCGTGGGCTGGACCTTCCTCGCCCACGGGATCGCCACCAGCGTGTGGGCGGCCAGTGCGTCGAAGCAGCCTCGCGCCGCCGCGCCCGTTTCCGCGGCTCCCGTCACCGCCTGGTCCGTCGCCTTCGGCGCGGCGATGCTCGCCTCGCTGGTCTCCAGCCGGATGGGCGCCGCTGCCGAGACGCAGGCCGGGCTACGGGACGCCACGCTGGTCGGCATGGCGTCCGACCTGCTCTTCGTCGTGGCGGCCGGCTTCGCCGTCGTCCTCGTACGGAAGGTTTCGGCCGTGCAGGCGCAGGCGTGAACTCCGCCACTTGGTTATGCACCTAGTTGCACAATCGGGCCCTCCTCGCCTAGAACAGGTTCATCACCCCCGCGCGAGGAGGCGCCCCTCATGAGTTCCCAGAGCCGGTACCCGCACCTGCTGAGCCCCCTGGACCTCGGCTTCACCACCCTGCCGAACCGCGTGATCATGGGCTCGATGCACACCGGCCTCGAGGAGCACGCGGGCGGCTTCGAGCGCCTCGCCGCCTTCTACGCCGAGCGCGCCCGCGGCGGCGCCGGCCTGATCGTCACCGGCGGCATCGCCCCGAACGACGCCGGCCGCCCCTTCGAGGGGGGATCCCGCCTCACCACCGAGGAAGAGGCCGCCGAGCACCGGGTGATCACCGAGGCCGTGCACGCCGAGGGCGGGAAGATCGCCATGCAGATCCTCCACTTCGGCCGCTACGCCTACCACAAGGACCTGGTCGCCCCCAGCGCCCTCCAGGCCCCCATCAGCCCCTTCGTCCCGAACGAGCTGAGCGACGTCGAGGTCGAGCGCACCGTCGAGGACTTCGTCCGCGCCGCCCGCCTCGCGAAGCTCGCCGGCTACGACGGCGTCGAGATCATGGGCTCCGAGGGCTACCTCATCAACGAGTTCATCGCCGCGGCCACCAACAAGCGCACCGACCGCTGGGGCGGCGCGTACGAGAACCGCGTGCGCTTCCCGCTCGAGATCGTCCGGCGCACCCGCGCGGCCGTCGGCGAGGACTTCATCCTCATCTACCGGCTCTCCATGCTGGACCTGATCCCCGGCGGCTCCACCCTCGACGAGGTCGTCCACCTCGCCAAGGAGATCGAGGCGGCCGGCGCCACCATCATCAACACCGGCATCGGCTGGCACGAGGCCCGCATCCCGACCATCGCCACCTCCGTTCCGCGCGGCGCCTACACGTGGGTCACCAAGCGGCTGATGGGCGCGGTCTCCGTCCCGCTCGTCACCAGCAACCGCATCAACACCCCGGAGATCGCCGAGGAGCTGCTCGCCGACGGCCGCGCCGACCTGGTCTCGCTGGCCCGCCCCTTCCTCGCCGACGCCGACTTCGTCGCCAAGGCAGCCGCAGGCCGCTCCGAGACCATCAACACCTGCATCGGCTGCAACCAGGCCTGCCTCGACCACACCTTCAGCGGCAAGATCACCAGCTGCCTGGTCAACCCGCGTGCCTGCCACGAGACCGAGCTCGTGCTCTCGCCCACGCAGCTGAAGAAGCGCGTCGCCGTCGTCGGCGCCGGCCCGGCCGGACTCGCCTGCGCCGTCTCCGCCGCCGAACGCGGCCACGCCGTCACCCTGTTCGAGGCCTCCGGCCACATCGGCGGACAGCTCGACATCGCCCGCCGCATCCCGGGCAAGGAGGAGTTCGAGGAGACCATCCGCTACTTCGGCACCCAGCTCGCCGCCCGCGCCGTCGACGTCCGGCTGAACACCCGCGCCGACGTCGAGACCCTCCAGGGCTACGACGAGGTCGTCGTCGCCACCGGCGTCACCCCGCGCACCCCCGACATCGAGGGCGTCGACCACGCCAACGTCGTCAGCTACCTCGACGTGCTGCGCGACGGCGCCCCCGTCGGCGAGCGCGTCGCCGTCGTCGGCGCCGGCGGCATCGGCTTCGACGTCGCCGAGTTCCTCACCGACAGCGGCGAGGGCGCCTCCCAGGACCCCGAGACGTACTTCCGCCACTGGGGCGTCGACACCGCGTACACCGGCCCCGGCGGCCTCACCGCCCCCGAGCGGCCCGCGCCCCCGCGCCAGGTCCACCTCCTCCAGCGCAAGACCACCAAGGTCGGCGCCGGCCTCGGCACCACCACCGGGTGGATCCACCGCGCGGAGCTCAAGCACCGCGGGGTCGTCTCCGTCGCGGGCGCCACGTACGACCGGATCGACGACGAGGGCCTGCACATCACCGTCGGCGAGGAGCAGCAGCTCGTCCCCGCCGACACGGTGGTGCTCTGCACCGGCCAGGAGCCGCGCCGCGACCTGTACGAGGCGCTGCTCGCGGCCGGCGGCCGGCCGCACCTGATCGGCGGCGCCGACGTGGCCGCCGAGCTGGACGCCAAGCGGGCGATCCGCCAGGGTACGGAACTGGCGGCGACGCTCTGATCCTCCGACCCGGGGGGCGCGTACTGCCCTGACGGATCAATGGTGTTGTGCGGCCCGGGCCG
This sequence comes from Streptomyces sp. NPDC031132, assembly GCF_055570595.1. Lineage (NCBI taxonomy): Bacteria > Bacillati > Actinomycetota > Actinomycetes > Kitasatosporales > Streptomycetaceae > Streptomyces > Streptomyces sp. NPDC031132. The sequence goes on along the minus strand of NZ_JBVIGX010000004.1, from coordinate 95,587 downwards.
GGCCGCCACAATCTGCGGGTGACGCTGACACCCGCAGATGCCGACAAGATCCTCGCCGACAACTTCGCCCCCTGGGTGCTCGCCCTCGGGCTCACCGTCCAGGAGACCGGGGAGCGGCACGCCGTGCTGCGGCTGCCCTGGTCCGAGGCGCTGGCCCGGGACGGTGGCGGCCTGTCGGGGCAGGCCCTGATGGCCGCAGCCGACACCGCCACCGTCATCGCGATCTCCGCCGCGCGCGGGGCGTACGGGCCGATGACCACCGTCCAGCAGTCGACCAGCTTCCAGCGGCCGGTCCTCGGCACGGACGTGCTGATCCAGGTACGGGTGACCAAGCTCGGCAAGCGGATGGCGTTCGCCGACGTCACCATGACCCCCGAGGGCGCGCCGGAGCCGGCCGCCACGGCGTCCACCGTCTACGCCCTGCTGGGCTGAGCACGGGTGCCGGCCGACCACCCCCCGCTCCGGCGGAACCGGGACTTCAACGTCTTCTGGCTCGGCCAGGCGCTGTCCGTCCTCGGCGGATCGATCACGCTGCTCGCGCTGCCCCTGCTGGTCCTCGAGGCCACCGGTGACGTCGTCCAGATGGGCCTGATCACCGTCGTCACGGGGGTCACCGGCATCGCGACCGGGATGTTCGCCGGCCACGTGGTCGACCGGACGGACCGGCGCCGCCTGATGATCAGCTGCGATCTCGTACGAGCGCTGCTGCTGGGCGCGGTACCGCTCATCTGGCTGGCCGGGCCGCGGATCTGGGTGCTGTACGTGGTGACGGCGCTGGTCACCGCCCTGAAGACGCTGTTCGACGTGGCGTACGTGACGGCGGTGCCGAACCTGGTGCGCGGCGAGGACCTGACCGCCGCCAACGGGCGGCTGATGGGAACCTTCGCCGTCGGGACCCTGTGCGGGCCGGCGGCGGCAGGGCTCATCGCCGGCGGGGTGGGCGCGGACTGGGCCCTGGGGGTGGACGGCGCGACCTTCCTGGTCTCGGCCGTGAGCCTGCGGTGGGTGGCCTTCGGGCGGGGCGGCGCCGACGGGTCGGCCGCCCCGAAGCCGCGTGCCGCCGAACCCGGGAAGCTGCGGGAGATGTTCGTGGTGGGCTTCCGCTTCCTGTGGACCCACCCGGTGCTGCGCCCGTTGACCGTGCTGCTCACGCTGCTGACCTTCGTCACCATGGGCGCCACCGACCTGCTGGTCTACCGGATCCAGGAGGAGCTCGGCCGGAGTGAGACCACCGTCGGCTTCGTCATCGCCGTGAGCGGGCTGGGCGTCGTCGGCGCGGCCTTCGCCGCCGGGCCGCTGCGCCGGACCTTCGGGTTCGGCGCCTGCTGGCTGGGCTCGGTCGTCCTGATCGGCGGGGCGGTGGCGGGGACGGGCGTCAGCCGCAGCCTGCCGGTGATCGCCGTACTGGCCGCGGTCTTCATGTTCGGGATGACCCTCGGCGGGGTCTGCTCCATGACCCTGCGCCAGGAGGTGACCCCGGACCCGCTGCTCGGGCGGGTCACCTCCGCCTTCTGGACCGTGCACAACGCCTCGGGCCCGGTGGGCGCGGCCGCCCTCACGGTGCTGGCCGCCCGGCACGGGGTCCCGGCGGTCAGCGTGGCCGCCGGGGTCTTCTGCCTGCTGATCGTCGGCGCGGGGCTGCTGACCCCGCTGCGGGGCAGCCGGATCGCGGGTGCCCCGGCCGGGGAGGCGGTCGCCGGATCTGCGGCCCGGGGGCCGGTCACCGGTCCGGGGCGGTCGCGGCGGCCGTGACGCCGGCGGGCTGCTCCGGCACGTTCAGGTGCTGCCGGCCGGGCTGCCGGTCCGCGCGGTGCGCGCGGAGGGCGCGGGTCTGCGATCGTGGATCACGGGGGAGCGTACGGAGGAGCAGCCATGTCCGGACAGTTCGAGGCGACCGTCGAGATCGACCGGCCTGTCGGGGAGGTCTTCGCCTACCTGGCCGACGGCCGCAACGACCCGCAGTTCAGCCCGCGGGTCCAGGAGATCACCCGGACGCCGGACGGCCCGACCGGCGTGGGCACCGTATTCCGCAGCACGGTGAAGGACGCCGGGATGAAGACCGGCCGCGCGTTCCGCATCACCGGCTTCGAGCCGCCGCGGCTGGTCCGCTGGACGGAGCAGAGCAAGAACCTGGTCACGGCCGAGGGCGGGTACGACTTCGAGGCGCTGCCCGGTGACCGCACCCGGGTCCGCATCTTCAACACCCTCGAGGGGCACGGGCTGGGCAAACTGCTGGTGGGCCTCGCGCTGAGCGCGGCACGCAAGGACGCCCCCGACTTCGGCCGCCGGATCAAGGCCGCCGTGGAGGCGTCCTGAGCGGCGGCCGAAGCCTGCGGGGTCAGAACCTCCGGTCGGAGAGGACCGGGAAGCGCTGCGGCGACTGCGGGGCGATCTCCGAGCGGCGCTCCTGCGAGCCCGGAGCCGTCCGGCAGGTCACGTCCTCGGCGGGCAGCCTGCCCGTCGTCAGGTAGGAGTTGACCGTCGCGTTGGCGCAGGAGTTCGGGTCGACGAGGTACACGCCGTGGCCCTCACCGCCCATCGCGAGCACCATCCGCGAACCCTTGAGCGCCTTGTGCAGGCCCTGGCCGCTGACCAGCGGGGTCTGGGAGTCCCACTCGTTCTGCACGGTCAGCACGTCGGCCTTCGTCTTCATCGGCGTCGCGGGCTCGATCGGCCGCCGCCAGTCGGAGCAGGGCTTGATGTTGGAGGCGAAGTCCCCGTACAGCGGGTACTTGACCTTGTCCTTGGCGGCTTCCCGCGCGTACTGCTCCGGGTAGCGGGGCCATTCCGTGTCCCCGCACACCACGGCCAGGAACACGGCCGTGCCGTTGTCCGACGCCGGCTCGGCGGCGGGCTTCAGCAGCTTCAGCTGGGGCGCGGTCGGCTTGACGGGCTTTCCGTCCGCCGCGTCCTTGAGCGCCTTGACGAGCGGCGCCGCCTGCGAGGGGTAGAAGAACATGGCCCGCGCGGTGCGGATGTCGTCGCCCGTGAGCTTCATGCCGTCGAACTCGATCGGCTGCTTGTCCGCCCGGGCCACCAGGTCCCAGAACGTCTTGGAGACCGCGTCCGGCGTGTCGCCGAGCTGGAACTCGGACGCCCGCTCGGCCGTCCACTGCGACCACCGCTCGAACGCCGGCTCCGCCTCGGTCGCCCACACCTGGATCATGCCGCGCCAGGCGCGCTGCGGGTCCACGCCGCTGTCGAGCACGAAGCGGTCGGTGCGGTGCGGGAACATCTGCGTGTACACCGCGCCCAGGTACGTGCCGTACGAGTAGCCGACGTACGAGATCTTCTTCTCGCCCAGCGCGGAGCGGATCGCGTCCATGTCGCGCGCGGTGTTGCGGGTGGTGATGAACGGCAGCACCGAGCCGGCCTTCTCGCGGCACTTCTCGGCGACCGTACGCGCCCAGGTCACGTCCGCCTGGAACGTCTCCTCCTTGTACGGCCGGTCGATGTTCTGCTCGGCGTCGGTCAGCCCGCAGGTGATCGGGCTGGAGGCGCCGACGCCGCGCGGGTCGAAGCCGATCAGGTCGTACTGGTCGCGCACGTCCTTGGGCATCAACTCGTTCATCATCAGCGGCAGATCGAGCCCGGAACCGCCCGGCCCACCCGGGTTGAGCAGCATGGCACCGTGTCGCTTGGCCGGGTTCTCGCTCTTCATCCGCGATATCGCGAGGTCGATCGTGGCGCCCCCGGGGCGCCGGTAGTCGAGCGGGACCTTGAGGGTCGCGCACTCGTACGAGGCCGGCTGGTCGGTGCTGCAGCGCTGCCACGCGGGCTTCTGCGGGGTGTACTCGGCGGCCGTGGCGGCGGCGGCCCCGGTCGCGGAGAGCAGGGGGATCGTGGTCGCGATCAGACCGGCGGCAGCGAGCATCGGTGCGAGGCGTTTCATGTTCACGAAGAGCCGTTTCCTTCCGTGAATTCGATGGCCTCATCACCTTGTTGCACGCGGGCTCTGGGCGAATCATCCCGAAGGGCCGGTCCGTATGCTCCTCACGAACGAGCTCAAATCCGGACAACTGGCCGACACGCGGAAGGAGTTGAAGCGGCGCCCGTGCCGTGGTGCGCCTTTCGGCCCGTCCGAGGGCAGCGCGCGGCCCAGCGCACGGCAGCAGCGCACGGCAGCGGGAGCAGGGCCGGGCGGGGAGGGGGCTACCGGGTCAGGAGGAGCGGCCGGTGACGCGTTCGATGGCGACCATCGCCGCGTCGTCGCCCAGGCTGCCGCCCGGGGAATGGGCCAACAGGTCCGCGCACAGGTGGCCCAGCAGGGCGTCCGGGCCGTCGCCCGGCCAGTCGGCGGCGCGCGCCGGCAGGGGGTAGAACTCGCCGGCGGCGTCGCGGGCCTCGATGACGCCGTCCGTGTACAGGAGGATGACGTCGCCCGGCTCGAAGGTGAACGACTGTGCGGCGAAGCCGGTGTCCACGTACTGGGTCAGGCCGAGCGGCGGCGCCGGGTGGTCCACCTCGAGGGGGACGGCCCGGCCGCCGCGCAGGAGCAGCGGCGGGGGGTGCCCGCAGCTGATGAGCCGTACGGTCATCTCCTGATCGGGGATGTCCAGTACCGCCGCCGTGGTGAACGCCTCGCCTCCGTCGCCGGCCGGCTCGCCCGTGCCGTCCGGGTCCGCGGCCACGGCGGCCTCCAGGTGGGCGACGAGCGCGGGCAGGTCCACCTCCTGGTGGGCGGCGGCCCGGAAGGCGCCGAGCACCAGCGCGGCGTCCCCGACCGCCTCCAGGCCCTTGCCGCGGACGTCGCCGATGATCATCCGGGTGCCGTGCGGGGTGCGGGTGGCGGCGTACAGGTCCCCGCCGATCTGGGCCTCGGCCTCCGCGGCCAGGTAGACGGAGGCCAGCCGCAGCGGGCCCATCCGGTCCCGGAGCGGCCGCAGGACCACCTCCTGCGCGGCCTCGGCGACCGAACGCAGCTGGGTCAGCTGTTTCTCGTGGACCTCGCGCAGATGTGCGAAGAGGGTCACGAAGACCGAGATCAGGACCAGGGCAATGATCTGGAAGGTGTGGTTCAGATCGGTGGCGGTGGTCCGGGTCACGGCGACCGTCACCTGGGCCAGGACGGCCACCGCGCCGACGAACCCCGTCATCCGCGGCCCGGCGAAGGAGGCGGTGACGGCCGGGGCCGCAACCAGGAACGGACCGAGGTGGACATCGGGCGGCGCGAGGACGTCGACCACCGTGACGACCGCGATCAGCGCGAAGGGGACCGCCAGCAGGGGCAGGCGCGGTTCGCCGACCTGGCGAAGGCTCGGATGCGGCGGCCGATGGTCCATGACTCCTGAATACACCGCACCCCCCCTTCCCGCGCTCCGTCGTACGGCCCCGCGCTCCGTCGTACGGCCCCATCAGGATGCGGCTGCGCTGCCGGTGCGGGGGAGTGGAGAGAGGATGGGAGACGACCCGGGCGCGGACCCGGGCGCGGAGAGCGAGCGAGCCGGTGTACCGCCCCTGCGGCAGCGGACGGGAAGGAGCGGCCGGCATGAGTACGGCGGACGCCTTCCCGGCCGATGCGGAACCGGCCCAGGTCGGCCCTTCCACCGGGCCGGGCCTGCTCGACGTGCTCGGCGTCGCGGCGGTGGTCCTCGACGCCGAAGGGCGGATCACGCTCTGGAGCCCGCAGGCCGAGGAGCTGTTCGGCTACACCCCCGACGAGGCGCTCGGCCGGTTCGCGGCGCAGCTCCTCGTCGACGACGAGCACCTGGACCTGGTCCTCTCCCTCTTCGAGAACGTGATGGCCGGCGGAGAGCCCTGGGCCGGGGCGTTCCCCGTGGTGCACAAGGACGGCAGCAGCCGGGTGGCGGAGTTCCGCAACATGCGGCTCGAGGACGGCCAGGGCCGGCTCTACGCCCTCGGCATCGCCTCCGACCAGGCCACCCTGCGGCGTGTGGAGCGCGACCTGGCCCTGTCGATGCGGCTGGTCGCCCAGTCCCCGATCGGACTGGCCGTCCTGGACTCCGAGCTCCGCTACGTCCTGGTCAATCCGGCCCTGGAAAGCATCAACGGACTGCCCGCCGCCGAGCACATCGGACGCCACGTCCATGAGGTGCTGCCCCGTTTGGACGCCGGGTCCATCGAGGCGGCGATGCAGTCGGTCCTGTCCACCGGCCGGCCCCAGCTGAACCAGTTCACCACCGGCCGTACGCCCGCGGATCCCGACCAGGACCACGCCTGGTCCGTCTCCCTCTACCGGCTCGACGACCCGGCCGGGCGGCCGATCGGGGTCGCCGCGTCCGTCGTCGACGTCACCGAGCAGCACAAGACCTCGGTGGCCGTCGCCCTGGCCCGCCAGCGGCTCGCCCTGATCGCCGACGCCTCCGTACGCATCGGCACCACCCTCGACCTCTGGGTCACGGCGCGCGAGCTCGGCGACATCGCCGTGCCGCACCTGGCCGACCTGGCCACGATCGACGTCGTCGACGCCGTGCTGACGGGCGACCACCCGCCCGGGGACCCGACGGACGAGACCGTGCGGTTCCGCGCCCTCGCCGTCAAGGCCGCGCGCCCCACCCCCGCCACCCTCGCGGCCGACCCGGTCGGCTCCATCGCCCGCTACGACGCCACCCGGGTGGTCACCCAGTGCGTGCAGTCCGCCCGCCCCGTGCTCCTGGCGAACCTCACGGAGGGCGACCTCGCCAGCGTCGCCCGGGACGCCGCGGCCGCCGCCCTGCTCGCCGAGGCCGGGCTCCACTCGTACCTCGCGGTGCCGCTGATCGCCCGCGGCGAGGTCATCGGCGCCCTCGGCCTCCAACGCACCGACAACCCGCTGCCGTTCGACCAGGACGACGTCCTGCTCGCCAGCGAGCTGGCGGGCCGCGCCGCCGTCTGCATCGACAACGCCCGCTGGTACCAGAAGCAGCGCCGCACCGCCCTCACCCTCCAGCGCCATCTGCTGCCCCACCACCCCACCCCCACCCCGGGCCTGGAGATCGCCTACCGCTACCAGCCCGCCGGGGCCGCCGGCGAAGTCGGCGGCGACTGGTTCGACGTCATCCCGCTGCCCGACGACAAGACGGCCCTCGTGGTCGGGGACGTCATGGGCAGCGGCATCAACGCCGCCGCGACCATGGGCCAACTGCGCACCGCCGCCCGTACGCTGGCCGAGCTCGACCTCGACCCGGCCACCGTCCTGGCCCGGCTCGACCACACCACCACCGGGCTCGGGCACACCATGGCCACCTGTGTGATCGTCGTCTACGACCCCCACCGGGGCCGGTGCCGCATCGCCACCGCCGGCCACCTGCCGCCCGTACGGACGAGCCCGGGGCGGCCGCCCGAACTCCTCGACCTGCCGACCGGGACGCCCCTGGGGGTCGGCGGCGTACCCTTCGAGGCCATCGCCCTCGATCTGGGCGTCGGCGACGAGCTCGTCCTGTACACCGACGGGCTCGTCGAGACCCGCGATCAGGACATCGACACCCGCCTGCAGGTGCTCACCTCACTGCTCGGCGGCCCGGTCCGTCCCCTCGAGGAGACCTGCGACCTGCTGCTGAGCGAACTGCGCCAGCCGGACGACCGCGACGACGTGGCCCTGCTCATCGCCCGGACCCACCCGCTGTCCGGGGCGCCGGGGCAGTAGCGCCCGCACGGTACCAGCCTTTCGAGGCGTTGCCCGGATGTTTGTCCATTCGTGATGGTCCTTCCAAACAGGCACCACAACTGGCACTAGCGTCCCGTGGCACCCGGGGAGCGCGGGTGCCACGGCACGGTCAACTGCCGCAGCCCGAGCGGCCGCAGCCCCTCCCGGTCCACGCAGCAAGGAGGCACAGTGCTGTCTTTCCGTCGGTCGGCCGTCGGCAGCATGTCGGTAGCTTCGAGACACGTGATGGCAACGGGCGTCGTCATCGGCGCCCTCGCCTTCACCCTGATCGCGTTGCTGATTCCCGTGCAGAAGTTCGGCGGGAGGAACGCCGCGGCAGCCACCGCTCCGGCGGCCGAGGACGACGGCGCCGGTATCCAGAGCACGGCCTTCGGGCCGCTCACCCCCCAGGACCGGGACTTCGTCCGCAAGGTGCGGCTCGCCGGCCTGTGGGAGCTGCCCGCAGGGCGCCAAGCCCTGCAGCGCGGCAACCGGCCCGCGATCCGCACCGCCGGGGAGCACCTCGTCGACGGCCACACCGAACTGGACCGCAGGGTCCTCGAGGTGGGCCAGGCCCTCGGCATGGAGCTCCCCAGTCGGCCCAGCGCACAACAGCAGGGCTGGCTCGACCAGATGGACCAGGCCCAAGGACCCCAGTACGAGCAGCTGTTCGTCCAGCTGTTGCGCAGGGCCCACGGCAAGGTGTTCACCCTCGTGGCACAGATCCGGGCACAGACCCGCAATTCCATGGTCCGGGCCCTGGCCACGGACGCCAACAACACGGTCCTGGACCACATCTCGGTCCTCGAGGCCAGTGGGCTGGTCGACTTCGACGGCCTCGCGGACGCCCCGCCGGGCACCCCCTCCGCGCCGCCCCCCGCCTTCTCCCCCAATTCCCGACCGACGAAGTGAAGTGATCGCATGAGTCAAAAGGGCCACAAACGCCGTCTGCGGCCGAAGCACAAGATCCTCGCCGCGATGTCCGCCCTCGTCCTGGGCGGCGGCGGGGTCGTGATCGTCGCCCAGGGCGCCTTCGCAGGGCAGGACGCCCGAACGGCGCCCGTGACCGCCACCATCGACTGCCCGGACGTGGGCGACAAGCTCGACAACGTCCCCGACCAGGCCCGGAACGAGGTGGACGCGAAACTCGCGCAGCTCGACACCCAGGTCGCCGACGCCTACAAGCAGCTCTCCTCCGGCCAGGCCAATCGCAAGTCGCTCCTCGGCGGACTGAAGCAGCAGCGCGACAAGACCATCACTGACGTGTCCGACACGCTCGGGAAGGCGGGCCAGAAGCCCGCCGGACTGCAAGGGCTCAGCGGGTGCGTGATGAAGGAGGCGGCGGCCGCCGACCCGGCGGACGAGCCGGCCGCCGACAACGGCGCCCAGGGAGCCGCGAAGCAGAGCGCACCGCAACAGCAGCAGCAACAGCAGGCCAAGGGCGGACCGGCCCGCAGCGACTTCGTCGCCATCGGCAACGTGAAGCCCAACGTGCGCAAGCCCGCAGTCCGCGGGGGAGCCTCCACCGGATCCTTCGCAGTGCAGTGCGGGCGCAACGAGAACGCCCACTTCAACCCGGACAACGTCATCGTCGCGCCCGGTGTGAGCAACGGTGCGCACCACATGCACGACTACGTCGGCAACAAGACCACCGACGCCTTCTCCACCAACAACAGCCTCGCCCAGTCCGGGACCACCTGCACCAACGGCGACCAGTCGACGTACTACTGGCCGGTGCTGCGCCTGCGCGACGGCAAGGCGGAGAAGGACGCCAAGGCGCCCGGCGGCGGCCAGGACGCGAACGTCGGCACGATCCTGAAGCCGAAGCAGGTGACCATCGAGTTCAAGGGCAGCCCCGTGAGCAAGGTCGCGGCGATGCCCCGCTTCATGCGGATCATCACCGGCGACGCGAAGGCCCTCACCAACGGCAACGCGAATGCGAACGCGTCGTGGAGCTGCACCGGCTTCGAGAACCGCCAGCTGAAGGACAAGTACCCGGTGTGCCCGAAGGGCAGTGACGTCGTACGGACCTTCAACTTCCAGAGCTGCTGGGACGGCAAGAACGTCGACAGCGCCAACCACCGCACCCACGTGGCCTTCGCCGACGCCAACGGCAACTGCAAGAAGGGCTTCAAGGCCATCCCGCAGCTGGTGCAGCGGATCGTCTACAGCGTTCCGCCCGGCTCCCGGTTCGCCGTGGACAGCTTCCCCGAGCAGCTCCACAAGCCGGTGACCGACCACGGAGACTTCATCAACGTCATGTCGAACGGCCTGATGGCCGGTGCGGTGCGCTGCATCAACGACGGGCGCGCCTGCCGCTGAGTCCCTCGGGGCGACGCTCCCCCTCCCACCTCCCCAGCGTCGCCCCGAGAGCGGTGCCGGACCGAAGCCGACTTCGGGCCGGCACCGCGTTCGCGCTTGTGCCACTGCCCGAAGGGGCCCGCGGGCCCTGAGACCCACACGAGGAGTGCCATGCCCGGCTCTCGTCACACCACGCCCGGTCCGCAACGCAAACCCGGGCCCGAGCCAGAGCCCTCCGACCAGGACCTCATACAGCAGCTCAGAGCGGCGTACGCGGCCGGCGACGGGGATCCGGCCGTCTGCGAGCTCCTGTACCGGCGGCACAGTGCCGCCGCTTTTGCATGTGCGCGCCGCTGCTGCCGCGCACCGCAGGACGCCGAGGACCTCGTCTCGGAGGCGTTCATCCGCACCCTGCAGGCCGTCCGCTCCGGCGCCGGGCCCCGGGACCACTGGCGTCCGTACCTCCTGTCGGTGGTCCGCCACACGGCCGCCGAGTGGCGGGACGGCGCCGGCCGGACCCTCCTGACCCCCGACGTCGAGGCGTGGTGCAGCCCCGGCCCCGACGGGGACGACCCGCAGCGCCGGCTCCTGGACAGCGAGGACCGCCGGCTCGTCGCCCGCTCCTTCCAGGCCCTGCCCGAACGATGGAGAGCCGTCCTCTGGCACACCCTCGTCGAGGACGACTGCCCGCACCACGTCCCCCTGCTGCTCGGCATCACCCCCAGCGCCGTGACCTCGCTGGCCTTCCGGGCCCGCGAAGGACTGCGCGAGGCGTACCTGCGCGCCCATCTGGACACGACGACCGACGAGCGGTGCCGTCACTACGGCAGCGTGCTCGGGGCGGTGATCCGGCGCCGTGCAACACCCCGCGGCCGCGGCCTCGCCCGTCATCTGGCGTCCTGCCGGTCCTGTTCCCGCGCGTACGCCGAACTGCTCGACCTCAATGCCGCGTTGCGGGCCGGGGCGTCGGGGGTGCTCGTCGGCCTGTGACACGCGGCGGCCCCGGTCCTCCTCCTGCTGCGCGTGGGCGGCGAGGGGACCGGGGCCGAATGCTTGGGTGCGGGGGTTCCGGGGACCGGGGGGTTCCGCGGAGTCGAGGGGTGCGAGGGTCGAGGGGGTTTGAGGGTTCGGGGGTTTCGGGGGGCTTCGGGGGTCGGGAGGTCGGGGGTTACAGGCCGTTGACGCGGGCCATGCGGCCCACGCCCAGCGGCCGGAAGTCCGTCGTGGCGACCCGTACCTTGCGGCTCACCCGGGAGTTCGCACGGCGCACCTGGGCCATCAGGCGCCGGCTGCGCAGGGCCATCTCGAGCTCGAAGCGCGTACGCGGGTCCCGCAGTCCGGGTCCGAAGAGCTTCTCGAGCTGCCGCATGCGGTAGCGCACGGTCTGGGGGTGCACGCTCAGCGCCTTCGCGGCCTCGGGGGCGCCGCCGCCCTCCAGCCAGGCCAGCAGGGTCACTTCGAGCCGTTCGCTCTGGCGCGGGGTCAGGTTGGCCAGCGGCCGCAGCCAGCGTGCGGCCAGTGCGTGCGCCAGGGGCTCGTCCTGGAGCAGCAGGAGGGTCGAGAGGTGGTCGTCGACGAAGAGGGCCCGCGCCTCCATGCCGGCGCGGTTCGGGGTCAGGGACAGCAGCCGCAGGGCCCAGCGCAGGGAGGAGGCGGTGTCCCGGGGGGCGACCGGGTGGCCCACGGCGGCGAACCGGCCGCGCAGCAGGGCCTCCAGGGCCGAACGGGTCTCCGGGTCGGGACTGCTCGGGACCAGCAGGCACGGCTGGCCGCCGACCATGCCGGCGAGTCCGTCGTCCAGGACGGCCGCGAGCTGCTGGGTCTCGCCCGGTGTGGCCAGGGCGATGGCGCGTATCTCGGCCGGGAGGGGCCAGCCGGCCGCGGCGGCCAGCTCGGAGAGGGCGATTTCAGCCATGGGCATGTCACTCGTAAGAGCGGAGAACAGCTCACGCCGAGAGCGTTCGGAGGGGGTTCCGAGTCCTTCGGGAGGAACGACCTTCAGCGGGGCCAACTGCCTTCGGCGGCCGGGGTCCCGGAGCCGGGGCGGGCCGCGGTGCTCCTCTTCCTCCTCTTCGTCGGGGCGGTCGAGCTGGGCTGCGTAGTCGTGCTCGTCCTCCTCCTCGTCCCGGATCGGGTCCGAGTCGGAGTCGAGGTCGGGATCCGGACCGGAGTCCAGGTCGCAGTCAGGATTCCGGCCGGGATGCGGGGCCGCCGGCCGCGTCTGTTTCTGCGGCGCGGGCTCGCGGTACCCGAGGGCGGTGAGCAGGGCCACTTCGAGCCGCTGTCTGACCACCTCCTCGTCGAGGTCGTCGACCAGGGCGGAGAACCCGGGGAGCTCCTCCCTCAGCTCCTCCACCATCCCTGCGGCCAGCGCGGGGAGTTCCCTGCGCAGGACCCGGGTCCATTCGCCTCGGGGACGAGCCCAGATGCGGTTCAGAAGTTCGCACATTGTTACCTCGTTCATGCCGGGGTACGGCCTGCCCCGTGGGAGGGTGACAAGCCTGCCGAGCCGCCTCCCTCCCCGTCTGCGCCAGTGCGGACGGGGGAGTTGAGCGCCTCGTACACCCTCCAGGAGAGTGCCATCCACTTGCAGTCCCGCGGCTTTGCTTTCATTTTGCCGTCGGGGAGGTGTGGTGGCGGACAAAGCGTCTAGGGGGTGCCACCGCACCGGTTGGAAGGGAATCTTCCGCGGACGTTCGGTGTGACGATGCCACGCGCGCAAGAACTTGTCACGATTAGATAAATACTGTGGAGGCGTTGCGAAGCTCCACGATGCTTCTGCACTCCGGCCCCCGCTCCCGGTCGGTGAGACCTGAGACCTCATCTCCCGCCCACCGCGGAGCAGTTCCGTCGACTACCCCGGGCGCCGAGTGCGCGGTGGAGTGCCTCGGGCCTGGGCGTATGGGAGAACTAGATGCCCCTGCCCCCAGCCCGTACGCCCCGCTCACACCGGGCCAGCCGCACCAGACGCCATGCCGGCGTGGCCGCAGCCGCGGCCGCAGGCCGGCGGGCCGTCAGGCGGCCGCCCCTGCTGTCCCCCGCCGGAGGCGTGCGCCCGGCCACCCTCGTCACCGCCGCCCTCGCGGGCCTGCTCGCCCTGGCCGTGGCGGCCCGGGCGGGCGTGACCCTGACCAACCTCTGGGACTTCCTCGACTTCGGGGCGGGCGTCCTCTCGCTCGTCTCGCTCACCTCCGCCGTCCTGTGGGGGCTCGCGGCCACGGACCGTACGGTGCTCACCTCCGGGCACCGGCTCGTCGCCCAGGGAGCCCACCGCGGCCTCGCCGTCGCGGGGCTGGGCTTCCTCCTCCTGCACATATGGGTCAAGGTCGCCGAGGCGCAGACGGGCGTCGCCTCCGCCTTCATGCCGTTCGTCGATGAAGACCGGCCGTTCCTCATCGGCCTCGGCACCCTGGCCGGATACGTCTTCGTCTCCACGGCGGTCTCCGGCGCGGTCCGCAGCGCCTTCGCCACCAAGGGCCGCTCCGTGTGGTGGCGGGCCCTGCACGTGGGCGCGTACCCGGCGTGGGGGGCGTCCCTGGTGCACGGGCTGAAGTCCGGCCGCGCCGCCAGCGGTTGGGTGACCGTGGCGTACGCCCTCTGCCTGATCGGGGTCGCCGGCGTGCTCGCCGTCCGGCTCCGGGCGAGGCTGCGCGCCACGCCGCCGCGTCCGGCCGCCGCCCCGGCGTCCGCCCCCCAGGCGGCGCCGCCCCGGCCCCGGACGGCGCCGCAGCGGTTCGTCCGGCAGCCCGCCGAGTGGGCCGCCGAACGGCTGACGGCACGCATCGCCCGGCAGTCGGGCCGGCGGGCCGTCGGGCAGGAGCCGGACCCGGTCCGCGCGCCGTCGGGCCTCGGCCCCGTGCCCTCGCCCCGGCAGGCCCTGGAGGCCACGACCGAGATCCTCCCGCCGTACGGCTCGGTGCCGTACGGCGCGGGGTACGGCACCGAGCCGTACGACACGGTGTTCATCCCCAGCGGCATCGGGGCCGGGCCGGCCACGGACCGCTTCGGTGAGCCGCTCGACGGGATGCGGGGCCGGCAGTGACCTCGATCGTCGATCCCGCCCTCGGGTGCGTCGGCCAGCCCAGGCTGCTGGCAGGACTCGACGCGCTGCCGCGGCTCGATCGCGCCAGCCACCTGGTGGTGCACGGCCCGCTGCCGCAGTACAACTCGGACGATCTCGTGGAGCTCGCCGAGGGCATAGACCTGCGGGGCCGCGGGGGAGCGGGCTTCCCGTTCGCCCGCAAGCTCAAAGCCGTCATCCGGTCCGCCCGGACGAAGGAGGGGCGGACCGCCCTCGTCGTGAACGGCACCGAGGGCGAGCCGAGTTGCCTCAAGGACGCCGCCATGCTGCTGCACTCCCCGCACCTCGTGCTCGACGGCGCGCTGCTGGCGGCCGACGCGATCGGCGCCGAGGAAGTGGCCATCGGAGTGACCCGGGACGACGTGGAGCAGTCACTGCGGGCCGCCGTCGCCGAGCGCGGCCTGGCCGGCAGCCGCGTCCGCGTCGGCCGGCTCCCCGAGCGCTTCGTCAGCGGAGAGGGGACCTCCCTCGTGAACGGCCTCAACGGTGGGGCCGCCATCCCGAACGGGCAGAAGGTCCGGACCAGCGAGCGGGGGCTGAGCGGCCTGCCGACCCTGCTCTCCAACACCGAGACGTACGCCCAACTCGCCGTCGCGGCCCGGCTCGGCGTGCCGGGATTCCGCTCGGTCGGCCTGCCGACCGAGCCCGGTACCGTCATGTTGACGATCAGCGGTTCGACCGTCGTCGAGGCGCCCCTCGGGACGTCCCTGGCGTACGTCCTGGACCTGTGCGGCTCGTCCCCCGGCCAGGGCGTCCTGGTCGGCGGGTACCACGGCAAATGGCTGACCGCGGCGGCGGCGCGAACGGCGCTGCTCTCCCGGGAGTCCCTGACCTCGTACAAGGCCACGCTGGGGGCGGGTGCCGTCCTGCCGCTGCCCGAGGACACCTGCCCGGCCGGCGAAGTGGCCCGCGTGATGCGCTGGATGGCGGACGAGACCGCCGGCCAGTGCGGCCCGTGCGTCAGAGGACTGCCCTCGCTCGCCGACGCCGTGGAGGCCCTGGTGGCCGGGGGAGGCCGGTCCGCCCTGGAGGCGGTCGAGGTGCGGATGCGAGGAGTGCTGCGCCGCGGTGCGTGCAGCCATCCCGACGGCACCTCGGCCTTCATGGCCTCCGCGCTCGCCGTCTTCCCCGAGGAGATGCGCGACCACGCCCTCGGCAGCGGCTGCGGGCGCCGTGTCCTCGGGGCGCTGCCCCTGCCCGCCGACGAGAACCCCGAACGGCTCGTCGTGGACTGGACGCTGTGCAAGGGCCACGGGCTCTGCGTGGACGTGCTGCCCGACGTGGTGCGCCTCGACCGGGACGGCTACCCGGCCGAGGCCGTCATGACGGTCCCCGGAAGGCTGCGGCCGAAGGCCCTCCGAGCGGTCCGGCGCTGTCCCGCGCTCGCGCTGCGCATTCAGGAATGAGCCGGCGGTAGACGGCTGCCGACGGCGGGAGTTCAAGCGTTAGCGTCATCTGACAAATTCCCGCTCATTCGAATTCGGTGCCCTTCTCAGGCCTTATGAATAAGGCAGTAGACGAACCCCCCGGGTTCAACCCGAAGGAGTGATCGTGAACAAGATGCGTCGTATGACAACTGCCGGATCGGTGGCCGCGGTTCTGTTGCTGGCGGCCACGGGATGCGGAAGCAGCGAAAATGGCGCGCGCAACTCGAACTCCGTACAGCCGGCGGGGGCCGGCAAGCCCCTCGGAGGCGCATACGACACGGGCTACGGGGCGGGCGGCTACGGGGCGGGCGGCTACGGGGCAGACGCGGCCGCCGGCTCCGGGTCGGGCTCGGACGTCGGCTCCGGCTCTGGTTCCGGCTCCGGTTCCGGTTCCGGCAAGGCCGGGCCGGCGGGGCAGCTGTCCGTACGCGACATCGCAAGCGTGGGCAGCGTGGTCACCGACAGCGCCGGAATGGCCCTCTACCGCTTCGACAAGGACACGCCCCAGCCCCCCAAGTCCAACTGCGAGGGGGACTGCGCCATGGCGTGGCCCGCCGTCCCGGCCGATGACGCGTCGGCCGCCGCCGGCATAGACACCGCCCTCCTCGGCTCCGTCGCCCGGGCCGACGGCAGCAAGCAGCTGACCCTCGGCGGCTGGCCCGTGTACCGCTACGCGAAGGACACCAAGGCGGGCGAGGCGAAGGGCGAGGGCGTCGGCGGCACGTGGCACGCACTGGCACCGGACGGCAAGAAGGCGATCGACAAGAAACAGAAGGCGGACGGCGGCGGCGGAATGGGAGGGATGGATATGAAGGCGGGCACGGAACTCTCCGTGGCCGACAATGAAAAACTCGGCAAGATCCTGGTGGACGGGCAATGGCGCACGCTCTACCGATTCGACAAGGACAGTGCGTGGCCGATGAAGTTCGGCTGCCTCGGTGCCTGCCTGGACACCTGGAAGCCCGCCCCGGCCGTGGACAAGGCGAAGGCCGAGGGAATTTCCGGAAAGCTGGTCGGATCGGTGAAGCGGCCCGACGGCAGCGAGCAGCTGACGATCGACTGCTGGCCGGTCTACACGTTCACCGGCGACACCGAGCCCGGCCAGACGAACGGACACAACAAGCAGGGCCTCTGGTTCGCGGTCACCCCCGAGGGCAAGAAGGTCCCCCCGACGGCGTGACGAGCCCTGGGCCGCCGTGCCCCGAGCCGCAGGCACCGATCCCGCCCCGACCTCTGTGAGGCTGCCAGCCATGCCCCGTTCACCCCGTTTCGCCGCTGCCGCCGCGCTGCTCGCGACGCTGCTGTGCGGCGGCTGCGCCGCCCGGGTGGCCGCCGGTCCGCAGGATCCCGCCGCGAGCTCGTCCTCCCCGGCACCATCCGCCCGCCCCGCCCCGTTCCAGGAGATCGCCGCCGCCCTCGGCTGCACGCCCGAGATCACGGTCGACGCGGAGGAACTCCGGGAGGGGGCGTGCGGGGCGGGCCAGGAGGGCTTCCGGATGGCCACCTTCACCACCGAGCAGGGCCGGCAGACCTGGCTGGCGGAGGCGCAGATGTACGGCGGCACCTACCTCGTCGGGCCCACCTGGGTCATCACGGCGGCATCCGCCGAGGCCCTCGCCCCCGCCCGCACCCGCCTGGGCGGAACCATCGAGACCGCCCCCGGCCACGGTGCCGCCGCGCACGACGCCGGCCCCGGCGCCAGTACCGGTGCCTCACCCGGCGCCTCCCCCGATGCCCCCCACGACGCCTCCCACGGCTCCTCCCACACCGGCGGGGACGACTCCCCGCGTCCCGCCGCCTCCTGAGGGGGCGTCCGGCCCGGCCCGCAGTTAATTGCGGTGCCGGGCCGCTGCCGTGTGCCTACACTCGCTCCCGTGCCACCACGGGATGTGGTGGGCGATTCGTCGATCGAGGGGAGCCGGGCCATGTGTCACCGCATCGCCGTCTTCGTTCCCCGGTCCCGGTACGACGTGATCCTGGTGTCTTCGCCTTCCCGATGACGGCTGCGCGGCCGCCATCGGACGTCCGCGACGAATGACACGACCTCTTGTTCGGCAGGCGTGCCGGCCTCGTGTGCCCGGGCCCGCCCGGGGCGTGGCCAGGCCCTGCCCCGGCACGTCCTCGTCCTTCCTTCGTCCGGAAATCGCGCTGCCCTCTTCTCGACCTTGCAGAAAGACCTCGGGCCATGCGCACCCACCTGAACACCTCGACCACCGTCCGCAATCTCGGCATCCTCGCGCACGTCGACGCCGGGAAGACCACCGTCACCGAGCGGATCCTCTATGCCACCGGGGCCACCCACAAACGCGGCGAGGTCCACAAGGGCACGACCGTCACCGACTACGACCCCCAGGAGCGCGACCGTGGCATCACCATCTTCGCCGCCGCCGTCAGCTGTACGTGGGACGGCCACCGCGTCAACCTGATCGACACACCGGGACACGTCGACTTCTCCGACGAAGTGGAGCGCTCGCTGCGCGTGCTCGACGGCGCGGTCGCGGTGTTCGACGCCGTCGCCGGCGTCGAACCGCAGAGCGAGTCGGTATGGCGCCAGGCCGACCGCCACGGCGTGCCGCGCATCGTGTTCGTCAACAAGATGGACCGTGTCGGAGCCGATTTCGACCTGGCGGTCGCATCCGTACAGGAGCGGCTGCACGTGGTTCCGCTGGTCGTCCAGTTGCCCATCGGGCAGGAGGACGGCTTCACCGGGACGGTGGACCTCGTCCACATGCGTGCGCTGGTCTGGGGCGAGGGGCCCGACTCGTTCGCGACGGGCCACGTACCCGAGGCCCTGTACGAGGAGGCACGGCGCCGGCGGCGGCTGCTGGAGGAGCGGGTGGCGGAACTCCACCCGGCCGCCCTGGAGGAGTGCTGCGCCACGTCGGCGCTCTCCGCCTCCACGCTGACCGCCGCGCTGCGCGACCTGACGCGCAGCGGTGAAGGCGTCGTCGTGCTGTGCGGCTCGGCGTACCGCAACCGCGGGATCGAGCCGCTGCTCGACGCCGTCGTGTCCTACCTCCCCTCGCCGGCCGACATGCCGCCGGTACGGGGGACCCGTGGCGCGGCGGTGGAGGAACGGGCCGCCGACCCGTCGGCGCCCTTCGCCGCGCTGGCCTTCAAGGTGAGCGCGACGGCGACCGGCCGGCTGACCTGCCTGCGGGTCTATTCGGGAACGATGAGGAAGGGGGACACCGTGCTGGACGCGGGCACCGGCCGCACCGAGCGGATCGGACGGATCCTGCACGTGCAGGCCGACCGGCACGCCGAGGCGGACCGCGCCGTGGCCGGGGACATCGTCGCCGTGGTCGGCCTCAAGGGCACCCGCGCCGGGTCCACGCTGTGCGCACCGGATGCTCCGCTCGTCCTCGAACCGCCGAAGGCCGCCGCACCGGTGGTGTCCGTGGCGGTGGAGGCGGGCAACAGCACCGAGACGGCGCGCCTGTCGTCGGCGCTGGCCGGACTGGTCGAGGAGGACCCGTCGCTGGTGGTCCGGACGGATCCCGAGACGGGCCAGACGGTCCTGTCGGGGATGGGCGAACTGCACCTGGAGGTGGCGGTGGAGAAGATCCGGCGCAGCCGCGGGCTGCACATCGCGGTGGGCCGCCCGCGGGTGGCGTACCGGGAGACGGTCGCGCGCGGCGTGACGGGTCTGGTGTACCGGCACGTCAAGCAGGACGGCGGCGCGGGCCAGTTCGCCCATGTGGTCCTCGACGTCGCCCCCTTGGAGGACGGGGAGGCCGGCGGCGACGGCGCGTTCGAGTTCCGGTCGGCCGTCGTCGGCGGGCGGGTGCCGCAGGAGTACGTCCGCGCGGTGGAGTCGGGCTGCCGCGACGCGCTCGCCGAGGGCCCCCTCGGCGGCCATCCCGTGACCGGGCTGCGCGTGACCCTGACCGACGGGGCCACGCACCCCAAGGACTCCTCGGAGATGGCGTTCCGGGCGGCGGGCAGGTTCGCGCTGCGCGACGCCCTGCGCGCCGCCAAGATGGAACTGCTGGAACCGGTGGTCGAGGTCGTGGTGACCGTGCCCGACGACGCCGTCGGCGGAGTGCTGGGCGATCTGGCCGCGCGGCGCGGACGGGTCTCCGGCTCGGCCGCGAGGACGGGGACGACGGCGGTCACCGCCACCGTGCCGTTGGCCGAACTGTTCGGCTACGCGTCCCGGTTGCGCAGCCGCACCCAGGGCCGGGGCACGTTCACCACCCGCCCCACGGGCTACGCCCCCGCCCCGGTGGCGGCGTACCGGCAAGCCCTGTCCGACGAGTAGGCCCTCCTGCCCCCGGCCGCGACCCGCGGCCGGGGGCAGGGTCGCAGGCGCCGCCGTCAGCCGGGGCCGGCGTCGTCCGCCTCCTCCAGGAACCCCTCGGGGAAGGGCTGTTCGGCCCAGATGGTCTTGCCGCGGGCGTGGTAGCGGGTGCCCCAGAGCTGGGCGAGCTGCGCCACCATGAACAGCCCGCGCCCTCCCTCGTCGGTCTCCTCCGCGCGCCGTACGTGCGGGGAGGTGCTGCTGCCGTCCGAGACCTCGCAGATCAGCTCGCGATCGCGGATCATCCGCAGCTGGATCGGGGGGCTCCCGTAGCGGATCGCGTTGGTGACCAGCTCGCTGACCACCAGCGCGGTGGTGAACTCCAGCTCCTCCAGGCCCCATACGGCCAGCTGACGCGTCGCGAGCGCACGGGCGCGGCCGACGACCTCGGGCTCGGCGGGCAGGTCCCATGTGACGTGGTGGCCCGCGTCCAGTTCGTGGAGGCGCACCATCAGCACCGCCACGTCGTCCTGCGGGAGCACCGGCAGCAGCCGGCCGATCACCGCGTCGCAGGCCTCGTCCAGCCCGTTCCCACGGCGCCCCGGTCCGGACGGCGCGGCGAGCGGGATGCCCGCCAGCGCCTCCGGGATCCGCTCGAGGCCGAGGTCGACGCTCCGGTCGGGCGCCGCGACGAGGCCGTGCGTGTAGAGCACCAGTACGTCCCCGTCGTCCAGCGTCAGCTCGGCGCTCTCGAACGGCGATCCGCCGAAGCCCAGGGGAGGCCCGGCGGGCAGGGCGACGAGGGCGGGCTCCCCGCCCACCGGGGCGAGCACCGGCGGCGGATGGCCCGCGCAGGCCACGGCGCACCGCCGCGAGATCGGATCGAAGACGGCGTACACACAGGTCGTCCCGGCCGCCCCGCCGGGGCGCGGGCCGCTGAGCTCGTCCTGGCCGTGCTCGTCCACGAACCGGTGGATCTGGTCGTCCATGTACGAGAGCAGCTCGTCGGGGGAGAGGTCGAGGTCCGCGAGGGTCCGTACGGCGGTACGCAGCCGGCCCATGGTCACCGCGGCGTTCAGGCCGTGCCCCTGTGCGTCGCCCACCACCAGCGCCACCCGGGCGCCCGACAGCGGGATCACGTCGTACCAGGCCCCGCCCAGCTCCGCGTGGCCGTGCGCGGGCAGGTAGCGGGTCACCGCCTCCAGGGCGCCGAGGACGGGCAGCCGCTGGGGCAGCAGGCTGCGCCGCAGGGCCAGGGCCGCCGTCCGCTCCCGCGTGTAGCGGCTCGCGTTGTCGATGCACACCGCCGCACGCGCCGCGATCTCCTCGGCCAGCAGCACGTCGTCCGGCTCGAACCCGTGGGCGCGGGCGTGGCGTACGAAGACCGCGGCGCCGAGGACCGCCCCGCGGGCGGACATCGGTACGAGCAGCCAGGAGTGGACCCCGTACGCACGGACCCGCTCGGCCTGCCGGGGGTCGACGGGGGTGAGCTCCGCGATCAGCTCCTCGCCCGTCAGCAGCAGCGGTTCACCGCTGACCATGGCCCGGGTGAACAGGGAGCCCGGCCCGGTGGTGAAAGGGTCGGGATCGCCCGTCGCGACCGCCGCCTTCACCGGGATTCCGGGCGCGGAGGAAGTCGCCGCGCGCAGCAGCGTCTCGGCCGCGCCCACCGGGCCGACGAGCGGCTCCACGCCGCCGAAGACCTGGGCGGGCAGGTTGACGTAGGCGTGGTCGGCGAACTCCGGTACGGCGACGTCGACGAGCTCCTGCGCGGTGTGCAGGACGTCCAGGGTGGTGCCGATGCGCGTGCTCGCGTCGTTGACCAGCGCCAACCGCTCGCGGGCCCGGGCCCGTTCGGTCACGTCGGCCACGGCGTGCGCGAGCGCGATCAGCTCTCCGGAGCTGCTGCGCAGCGGCAGGATCGTCTCGGACCAGACGTGCTGCCGGTCGGGATCACCCCGCAGCAGGCCCCGTACCTCGGTCTGGACCAGAGCCTCACCGGTCTCCAGGACATGGCGCTGCCGGGCCTCGAGGGCCTCCATGTCCAGCAGATCGGGCGGCGCCACCTCGGACATGGTGCGCCCGACGAACTCCTCGTTCGCGAAGCCCGCGCCGCGGCGCAGGGCGTCGTTCTGGGCGATGAAGCGCAGCTGGGTGTCGAAGACGTCGATGAGGAAAGGGGACTCGGTGAACAGCCCCCTGATCAGGGCCTCGCTGAGTTCGTGCCGGCGCGTGGCGTCGGTGTCGGTCGCCTGGATCAGCCACTGCCGGTCACCGCCCGTGGACACCATGGGACGTGCGTGCAGCGCCACCTCGACCCCGCGCCCGCTCCGGTGCCGCAGGACCGCGTGCCCGAGCTCGGAGCGCGAGAGCAGCAGATCGGCCCCGCGCCACCCGTGCACCTCCCGGGCGCCGTACCCGAGCAGCCGCTCCGCCCCCGGCCCCCAGCCGATGATCACGCCGCGCGCGTCGAGCAGGGCGTACGTCTCGTCGCCCGGTTCCGCAACCACGCCGGAGGCATCGTGGAACACCGGGTCCTGCATCGCCGCGCCCCACTTCCGGATCTGCGGAACGACTCCTGCCCTACCCGTGCAATTATCGCTCTGCGTCACCGCTTGTGCAGCGTGGGTCGGGGCCCGCTCGAAACCGCGCTGCACCCCGCCCGCCGTGCCAAGCGGGCCCATGCGGGGCGGGGCCGCCCCGGCCCCTCAGCCCGAGACGGCCTTGGCCCAGTTGCGGTTGACGGTCTCGCGCGCCTTCTCCCGCTGCGCCTCCGTCGGAAACGTCGGTGTGCCCTCCACCGTCGGCAGATTGTCCGCGGCAGCCTTGTCGAGGGTGCCGTCCTTTGCCATGGCGTCCATGAGGACGGGGCGTGCATAGGCGCCGAGCCGAATGTTCTGGCCCTCCGGACTGAAGACGTACTCCTGCCACAGACGTGCCGCCGCGGGGTGCGGGGCGTCCTTGTTCACCGCGTTCGCGTAGTACTCGGCGAAGCTCCCGTCGAAGGGGATGGCGGTCCGCCAGTCGACGTCCGCGCGGTTCTCGCGGAATTGGTCGGCGTATCCGAGGTTGAGGAAGTCCCAGTCGATGCTGATCGGGGTCTGGCCGCTCGCGATCGTGCCCGGTGTGGATTCGACGGGGATGAAGTTGCCGTTCTTGCTGAGCTCGGCGAAGAAGTCGATCCCGGGCTGGATGTCGTCGAACGACCCCCCGTTCGCCAGGGCCGCCGCATACACGCCGGCGAAGGCGGAGCCGGACTTGGTGGGGTCGCCGTTGAGCGAGACCTGGCCCTTGTACTCGGGCTTGCGCAGATCGGCGAAGGTCGAGGGGCAGGTCTTCACCCGCTTGGCGTCACAGCCGATCGAGATGTAGCCGCCGTAGTCGTTGTACCAGCGGGCGTGCTTGTCCTTCTGTTCCTCGGGGATCTGGTCGAACGCGGCGACCTCGTACGGAGCGAGCAGGCCCTGCCGGGCCGCCGACTGCGCGAACGAGCCCCCCACGTCGATCACGTCGGGGGCACGGCCGTCCCGCCTGTGCTCCTTCAGGGCGTTGATCTCGTCCTGGCTGGTGCCTTCCGGGTTCTCCACCGTGACCTTGATCCCGTACTTCTTCTCGAAGCCGTCGATCAGTGCGCCGTAATTGGCCCAGTCGCGCGGGAGCGCGATCGTGTTGAGCGAGCCCTCCTTCTTCGCCGCCGCCGTCAGTGCCGCCATGCCGCCGGCGTCCGCGGCGGAGGTGGCCACCGCCGGCGCCCTGGGCGCGGCGACGGGCTTGTCCCCGCAGGCGGCGAGGGGCGCCGCTGCGAGGGCCAGGAGGGTGGCGACGAAGGCTGTCCGGAGACGGGGTGCGGGCACAAAGGCTCCATGTCGGGCGGTCGCGTACCGATCGAGGCCAGCGTATGTTCGCCGGACCCGGCGGCGCAGTCCCGGAGGGTGGTGTCCGCCGTCTTCCCTGCGGCTGCCGTAGCGGCGCCCGCTCAGAACCCCTCGTCGTCCCACGCGGCCAGCAGCGCCTCCCCGAGATCCATCGCGGCCGGTGAGGCCCCCTCGCGGAGCGCCTGCTCACTCCAGATGATCTTGCCGCGGGCGGTGTAGCGGGTGCCCCAGCGCTCGGCGAACTGCGCGACGAGGAACAGGCCGCGGCCGCCCTCGTCGGTGTCCGCGGCCCGGCGCAGGTGCGGGGAGGTGCTGGACCCGTCGGAGACCTCGCAGACCAGGCAGCGGTCGTACAGCAGCCTCACCCGGATGGGTTCGGTGCCGTAGCGGATGGCGTTGGTCATCAGCTCGCTGAGGATGAGTTCCGTGGTGAACGAGATGTCCTCCAGGCCCCACTCCGCCAGTCGGCGGGCGCAGGCGTTGCGCACCGGGGACACCGCCGCAGGGTCGGGGGCCACGTCCCACTCGGCGATCCGCGCCGGGTCCAGCAGGCGGGTGCGGGCCACCAGGAGCGCGACGTCGTCGCTGGGGCGGGTGGGCAGCATCGCGTCGATCACCGCGGTGCAGGTTTCCTCCGGGGTGCGGGCGGGCCCGGACAGGGCGGCGCGCAGCGCTGCCAGTCCGGCGTCCGGATCATGGTCGCGGCTCTCGATCAGCCCGTCGGTGAAGAGCGCCAGCCGGGAGCCCTCGGGCAAGGTGAGCGTCATGGTCTCCACGGGCATGCCCGCGCCCAGGCCCAGCGGCGGGGAGACCGGCACCTCGGGGAAGGACACGGTCCCGTCGGGGGCGACCAGAGCAGGGCCCGGATGCCCGGCGGTGGCGGCGGTCACCTGCCCCGCGACGGGATCGTAGACGGCGCACAGGCAGGTGGCTCCGGTGATCCCCTGCCACTCCTGCTCGTCGGTGTCGATGTGGGCGACCAGCTCGTCCAGGTGGCTCAGGAGTTCGTCCGGGGGCAGGTCGAGGGTGGAGAAGTTGTACACGGCGGTGCGCAGGCGACCCATGGTGGCGGCGGCGTGGAGACCGTGGCCGACGACGTCGCCGACCACCAGGGCCACTCGGGTGCCGGGCAGCGGGATGACGTCGAACCAGTCACCGCCCACCCCGGCCTGGGCGGCCAGATAGCGGTGCGCGACCTCGACGGCGGACTGCTCCGGTACGCCCCGGGGCAGCAGGCTGCGCTGCAGGGTGACGGCCATGGTGTGCTCGCGGGTGTAGCGGCGGGCATTGTCGACGGACACGGCCGCCCGGGCGGTCAGCTCCTCGGCGAAGGACACGTCCTCCTCGTCGAAGGGCGGGGAGTCCTGCCCCCGCCAGTAGCCGACCATCCCCAGCACCACGCCCCGGGCCTGCAGGGGTACGACGATCAGGGAGTGGATGCCGCGGTCCAGGATCTGCAGGGCGTTGGCCTGGTGCTGGGCCCGCCAGCTGTGGGTGGCGCGCAGGTCCGCCTCCAGGACCGCACGGCCGCCGGCCAGCCCGGCGGCCATGGGTCCGGCGGGAGCGAACCGGATCAGCTCGCCGACGGGTGAGAGCGGGTGGTCGCCCCGAAGGCCGACGACGGCGGTGCGGCGCATCTCGGTGTTCGCTTCGGGCGGCTCCTCGCCGCGCAGCACCGGCTCCAGCAGGTCGACCGTGACCACGTCGGCGAACCGCGGGACCGCCACCTCCGCCAGTTCCTCCGCGGTGCGCTCCACGTTCAAGGTCGTTCCGACCTGCACCCCCGCGTCGTACAGCAGCTTCAGCCGCTCGCGGGCCACCTCGGCCCTGCCGGAGAGTGCCATCAGCTCGGTGGTGTCCCGCAGCGTGACGACGGTTCCGGCCTTCCCGTAGGGGGCGGTGGGCCGGATGTTCACCGCCAGCAGCCGATCGGCCGCCATGTGCAGCTCGTCGTTCGCGGAACGGCCCGATGCGATCGGATCGGCGATCCCCTCCTCCAGACCCAGATCCGTGACGGGGCGCCCCTCCGCGTCCGCCGGCAGGTCCAGCAGCCGCCGCGCCTCGTCATTGGCCAGCAGCAGGCGTCCGCCGCCGCCCACGATCAGTACGCCCTCCCGCACCGCGTGCAGCACCGCGTCGTGGTGCTCGTACATGCTCGTCATCTCGGCCGGCCCCAGGCCGTGGGTCCGGCGCAGCAGCCGACGGCTCACCAGGGCCGTCCCGCCCGCGGACAGGGCGAGCACCGCGGCCGCGCTGCCGAGGACGACCGGCAGCTGCCCGTTCACCATGCTCTGGACGTTCTGGACCGTGACCGGGGAGGAGACGACGGCGACGACCTTGCCCTCGGCGTCCTTGACGGGGACCACCGAGACCACGGACTGCCCCAGGGACCCGGCGAACGTCTCGGTGAAGGACTGGCCGGCCGCTGCCTTGGCGAACGGGCCGACGACGCGCTTGCCTATCTGCCGCGGGTCGCTGTGGGCGAGGGTGCGCCCGTCGAGTGCGTACACGTTGATGCCGTCGACCCCGGCGATCTTCCGGGCCGCCTCGGCGCTCGGCTGGAGGACCGCGCTGGGGTGGGGGCTGCGCACGGCGGCGACGATCCCCGGAGACTCCGCGAACGTGCCGGCGGCGGCGAGGGTACGGTGCCGGGCGTCCAGCATGGCGGAGCTCCGGGCCTGCACGACGAGCGCCACGACGGCGGCGGCGACGAGGAGTACCACGACGGCCAGCTGGAGGAGGAACACCTCGCCGGCCACGCTGCGCGCGCTCAGGAGGGAGGAAAGCCGCTGTGGCCGCCGCGCCCTTCCCTTGGCGGGCGGGGCTTGCTCCTGGTGCTCCCGGGGGTGTCCTGAGCTGGAACGCAGAGGGGGAGCGGAGGGGCTCGCGCCCGAGCGGAGCAGCCAGCGCCGGAGGCCTCCCAGATAGTTGCTCATAATCCATCTTCTAACCTCTGCGCGCGGTCGGCAGCGGGCGCGACGGTCCGGCGGTGCAGCGTGGAAGACCTGGGGACAGCTGACCGACGAGGCGAATCGTTGTAGGCTCCGGGGACCGCCCTTGACCTGCGATGAGCAGGCAGGGAGCAGACATACCGGGAGTATTCGCATGCTTCGCACCATGTTCAAGTCCAAGATCCACCGGGCCACGGTCACCCAGGCCGACCTGCACTACGTCGGGTCCGTGACCATCGACGCCGATCTGCTCGATGCGGCGGATCTGCTGCCCGGGGAGCTCGTCCACATCGTGGACATCACCAACGGGGCGCGGCTGGAGACGTACGTCATCGAGGGCGAGCGCGGTTCCGGGGTCATCGGGATCAACGGCGCCGCCGCACACCTCGTACACCCCGGGGACCTCGTCATCCTGATCAGCTACGCGCAGGTCGAGGACGCCGAGGCACGGGCGTTGAAGCCCCGCGTCGTGCACGTCGACGCGGACAACCGCATCATCGAACTGGGCGCGGACCCGTCCGCCCCGGTGCCGGGTACGGACCAGGAGCGCAGCCCCCACGCGGTGGCTGTCTGAGGGGAGTTCGGGGACCATGTCGCAGACCGGGGCCATCGAGTTCAAGGACGATCGCAAGGCCGGACGGCTGCTCGCCGTCGAGGACGGTGAGGTGGTCGGCCTCATCGCGTACTTCGTGCTCGACGCGGCGCCCCGCGCCCTGGTGGCGGTGCACACCATCGTCGAGCCCGGGCACGAAGGGCGGGGGATCGCCGGGGACCTGGTGAAGGGCTTCTACGGGATCGCCGCCGCCGAGGGCGTACCGGTGGTTCCGCTGTGCCCGTACGCGGCGAGCTGGGCCGCCCGCCACCCCGACCAGGCGCCCGAGGCACCGGCCGGGGTCGTCGCGGCGGCGAAGGCGCAGCTGGACGCGAGCCCCGACCTGTGGTGACCGGCCCGTCGGGCGCGACGGGTCCGACGAGCCTGACGCTGCTGCACACCTCGCCGGTCCACGTGCCGGTCTTCGACGCCCTGCGGGACCGGGACCACCCCGGCGCCGTGCTGCGCCACCTCGTGGTGCCGGAGCTGCTGGAGCGGGCCCGTACGCAGGACCCGGACTCGGTGGCTCCGGACCTGCGGGCCCTGCTGGCCGGCTCCGGCGACCCGGTCCTCGTCACCTGCTCGAGCATCGGCGGCGTCGCGGAGTCCCTCGCCCCCGAACTGGGCGTCCCGGTGCTCCGCGTCGACCGCCCGATGGCGGCCGAGGCCGTCCGCACCGGCCCGCGCATCGTGGTCCTGGCCACCGTGGAGTCGACGCTGGCCCCGACCGTCGCCCTCGTGGCGCAGGAGGCGGAGCGGGCCGGCCGCGCGGTGTCGGTCCGTACGCATCTGGTCGCCGGGGCCTGGGACCGCTTCGCGGCGGGGGACACCGCCGGCTCCCTCGACCTCGTGGCCGAGGCGGCCGACGCCGTCACGGACGCGGACGTCATCGTCCTGGCCCAGGCCTCGATGGCCGGAGCCACCCCTCTGACCACGACGCGCACCCCCCTCCTCGCCAGCCCGGCGCCGGGCCTCGCGGCCGCCGTCCAGGCAGCCCGTCAAGAGCCCGTTCATGCGTACCCGGATGTTGATCTCGCGGCTAGGATCGCGCCGAACTGATCAACATCTGGAGTCGTACATGCACAAGAAGAGAGCGGGCGCCGTCTCATTGGCCCTGGTCAGCGGTCTGGCCGTGACCGGGGCCGTCATATCGGCGCCCGCGGCCGCGGCCGCGGGGCCGGCCGCGCGCGTCGCGGGTGCGGGGGAGGCTCCCGTCGCCGCGCAGGCCTGGACGCACGTGTCCAAGAAGTACCCCGCCCGCTCGTACTGGAAGGCCGCGGAGGACCTCCGGGTCGGCAACGAGGGTCCCTCCGCCCAGGGGCTGACCCGTTCGTACGTCCAGCTGGACACCTCCCGCCTCAAGGGCGCCACGGTGAACTCCGCCACCTTCCGGATCGGCAACACCGGCGCGCCGTCCTGCACGGCGAAGCCGGTCGAGCTGTGGAGCACGGGCGCCGTGTCCGCCGCGACCACCTGGAACAAGCAGCCCGCCAAGGGCGTCAAGTTGTCCACGGTGAGCGCCGCGAAGGGCCGCCCGGACTGCGCCGCCGGCGAGATCGTCTTCGACGCGACCGCGCTGATCAAGGAGGCGGCGGCGAAGAACCTGGCCACCGTCACCGTCGGCCTCTTCGCCGCGAACGAGTCCGACACCGGTGCCTGGAAGCGCTTCGCGCCGACGAGCGTCAAGCTCGACGCGGACGTGGCCCGCCCCGCTTCGCCGGTGATCGCCTCGGCCGAGTACCCGGACGGCAGGAACGGCTGGCCCGCGCAGACCGGCACGGAGGGCACCGCAGGAACGTTCACCTTCGGCGTGGGCGGCGCCGCGAACATCGAGAAGGTCGTCTACTGGACGGACTTCGCGCCCGCGGAGGTCACGGTGGCGCCCGGCGTCTCCGCATCCCTGACGCCGCAGTCGGAAGGTCCGCACTCCGTCTACGCCTACAGCGTCGATAAGGCCGGCAACCGCTCCGACACCGCGACCTACCTGTTCTACGCGAACAAGCGCCCCGGCGGCCCCGACCGCGCCGGAGATCTCAACGGCGACGGCCTGCGCGACGTGTGGAGCCTCGGCGCCGACGGGCGGCTGCGGTTCTCCGCCGGCCGCGGTGACGGCACCTTCGCACCGGCCGTCGACGGCGGGATCAGCCTCGCCGCCGGCGCCAAGGTCGTGGCGAGCGGCGACTGGTCCGGCAGCGGCCACAACGACCTCGTGGTGATGGAGTACAACGAGGCCGCGCGGAAGAACATGCTCTGGGTCTACCCGAACCCCGGCAACGGTGTCGTCCGGGACGACCGCGTCGAACTGACCGTCGGCTGCCCGGTAGCCGACCCCGACCTCGGCTGCGAGACCGCCGACGACCACTGGCACGACGCCGAGGGCATCGTCGACGCGGGCGACCTCAACGCGGACGGCACTCCCGACCTGCTGGTGAAGCAGGGCAAGGAGCTGTGGGCGTACTACGGCAACGGCATGAGCCTCCTCGACGTGGCCCCGCCCGTCCTGGTCGGCGGCGCCGACTGGGACACGCACACGGCGGTCGTGCCGGGCGACACCAACGGTGACGGCGTCGCCGACCTGTGGCTGCGCGACGACGCCTCGGGCGATGTGTTCACCGTGTTCGGCGTCAAGGGCGCCGACGGCAAGCTCGACCCCGCCGGCTGGGGTGTGTCCGCGAACCGGGTGAAGATCGCCTCGGGCATCGCCCAGGCGGCCTATCCGGTCCTCGGATCGAGCGGTGACCTCACCGGCGACGGCCTGGCGGACCTGTGGGCCGTCGCGGCCGACGGGAAGGTCGTGGCCTTCCGCGGTACCGCCACGGGCCTCGACGGGAGCCCCGTTTCCGGCGGCTGATCCCGGCGCGCGCACGACGGTGCCCCCGGCGGCTTCTCGCTGCCGGGGGCGCCGTTCTGCGTGGGGAGAGCCGGTGGGGCGGGAGTGGTGGTCACTTGTCTGCCCCGTCCACCGGGCGTACCCGGGCGGATCCGGGGAAGGTGGGGCTTATGGTGCGAAACGTTGAGATGACGCAGCCGCCCGCCCCCGGGCCGGATCCCGTGCCGCCCCCGCCCGAGCCGCATCCGTTCCCCGACCCCGAGCCCATCCCACGGCCGGTGCCGCCCGTACCCGCGCCGGTGCCCGAGCCCGATCCGGTGCCGCCGCCGCCCGGGCCCGCGCCGATCCCGCAGCCCGGGCCGCTCAGCCGGGACCGCTGAGCCGGGACCGGGCGCGGAGCCGAGCCGCCCGGAGCTAGGGGGTGTCGTCAAAGTCTCGTCTGGCCGGTGGGGTCTGGCAGGATCAGGGAGTACGGACCTCGGAGCGGTCGCCGCTCCAGAGGGTGTGGAACGAGCCCTCGCGGTCGGTGCGCCGGTAGGTGTGCGCCCCGAAGAAGTCCCGCTGGCCCTGGGTGAGGGCCGCCGGGAGCCGCTCCGCGCGCAGCGCGTCGTAGTACGCCAGTGAGGCCGCGAACGCCGGGGCCGGGATGCCGTGGCGCACCGCCGCCGCCAGGGCCTCCCGCCAGTCGTCCTGGGCCGCGCCGATCTCCTGCGCGAAGCCCGCGTCCGCCAGCAGGCTCGGCAGGTCCGGCTGCGCGTCGTACGCCGTGCGGATCCGGTCCAGGAAAGCTGCCCGGATGATGCAGCCGCCCCGCCACAGCGAGGCCACCGCGCCCGGGTCCACGCCCCAGCCGTACTCCTCGCTGCCCGCCAGGATCTGGTGGAAGCCCTGCGTGTACGAGACGATCTTCGAGGCGTACAGCGCCTGCTCCACCCGGGCGGCGAACGCGTCCGCCGCCTCCGCCGACAGCGGCGCGGCCGCCGGGCCCGCGAGCCCACGGGCAGCCGTACGCAGCTCCGCGTGGCCCGAAACCGACCGGGCGAAGACCGCCTCCGCGATACCCGACACCGGCACGCCCAGGTCCAGCGCGATCTGCACGGTCCAGCGGCCGGTGCCCTTCTGCTCGGCCGCGTCGGCCACGACGTCGACGAACGGGCGCCCGGTCTCGGCGTCCGTGTGGGCGAGCACCTCCGCCGTGATCTCGATCAGGTACGAGTCCAGCCGGCCCCGGTTCCACGCCCGGAACGTCTCCGCGATCTTCGCGGGGGAGTAGCCGGCGACCTCCCGCAGCAGGTGGTAGGCCTCGGCGATGAGCTGCATGTCGGCGTACTCGATGCCGTTGTGCACCATCTTGACGAAGTGTCCGGCGCCGTCGGGGCCGACGTGCGAGACGCACGGCGTACCGTCCTCGGCCTTCGCCGCGATCTTCTCCAGCATCGGACCGAGGGACGCGTACGACTCCGCCGAGCCGCCCGGCATGATGCTCGGGCCGAGCAGCGCGCCCTCCTCACCGCCCGAGATGCCCGCACCCACGAAGTGGATGCCCTGCTCGCGCAGCTCCTTCTCACGCCGCCGGGTGTCCTCGAAGTGCGCGTTGCCGCCGTCGATGACGACGTCGCCCGGCTCCAGCAGCGGGGCGAACTCGCGGATCACCGCATCGGTCGGATCCCCGGCCTTCACCATGACGATCAGACGGCGCGGCCGCTCCAGCGCGTCCACGAACTCCTTGGCGGACTCGGCGGCGAGGAAGCTCCCCTCGTGCCCGAACTCCTCCACCAGCGCGGTGGTCTTCGCGGCCGTCCGGTTGTGGACGGCGACGGTGTAGCCGTTGCGGGCGAAGTTCCGGGCGAGGTTGCTTCCCATCACCGCGAGCCCGGTGACACCGATCTGGGCCGTGCTGCTCATGCATGCGCTCCTGAGTGCTTCGATGTGCGGGTCAAAGCGACGCTACACGGGCAGATATACCGGCAGATCCCACGCCATGCGAAAGCTTGTCAACTTCCGCGAAGGTGCGCCCTGTTGCGCCCCTTGTCATGCTCTGATCGCGCCGTTAGGTTGTGCGGTTCCTGATGTCTTCAATGGGGGCTCCCATGGGTGTACGGGGTCGGCACCGCCGGTACCAGCCGAGCAGCATCAACCGCGCCTCGCTCGCCGTCACCGCCGGTGGCGCCGGGCTCGCACTTCCTCTGATCGGTGCCGGAACCGCCCACGCCGCCTCGGTGGACACGTGGAACAAGGTCGCCGACTGCGAGTCCACCAACAACTGGCACATCAACACCGGCAACGGTTACTACGGCGGACTCCAGTTCAGCCAGAGCACGTGGCGCGCCTTCGGCGGCACCGCGTACGCCGCCCGCGCCGACCAGGCCACCAAGGACCAGCAGATCGCGGTCGCCGAGAAGGTCCTCAAGGGACAGGGCCCGCAGGCCTGGCCGGTCTGCGGGAAGCAGGCCGGGCTCTCGCGCAGCGGCCCGGCGCCCGCCGTCTCCCCGCAGGGCCAGGGCCAGGGCGTGAAGGTCCAGGTACAGGTCCAGGAGGCGAAGCCCGCCGCCCCGCAGACCACCACGCCCCGCCCGACCGGGACTTCGGTCCTGCCGAACCCGTACGTGGTCGCGCCCGGCGACTCCCTCTCGGCGATCGCCACGAGCCAGCACGTCGAGGGCGGCTGGCAGGCGCTGTACGAGACGAACCGGGCCACCGTGGGCGGCAACCCGAACCTGATCTTCCCGGGTCAGCGGCTCACCCTGCGCGTCACCGCCGCTCCGGCCCCGCCCGCGCAGAACCCCGAGAAGCCGCCGCGGACGGCCGAGCCGGTCAAGCCCGTGGAGCCGAACGCGCAGAAGCCGGCGCAGAAGCCCGCCGAAAAACCCGCCGAAAAACCGGCGGAGAAGCCTGCCGAGAAGCCCGCCCCCGCACCCGCCTCAGTGCAGCAGAAGCCCGCCTCGGGCGGCTTCGTCGCCCCCGTGGACGCCGCCATCGGCACCTCGTACCGCGTCGCGGGTTCCTCCTGGTCCAGCGGCTACCACACGGGCGTCGACTTCCCGGTGGCCACCGGGACCTCCGTCAAGGCCGTCGGCCCCGGCGAGGTCGTCTCCGCCGGCTGGGCCGGTGCGTACGGCTACCAGGTCGTCATCCGGCACGCCGACGGCCGGTACTCCCAGTACGCGCACCTGTCGGCGCTCGGCATCAAGGCCGGGCAGCAGGTCTCGGGCGGCCAGCGGATCGGCCGTTCCGGTTCCACCGGCAACACCAGCGGACCGCACCTCCACTTCGAGATCCGCACGTCCCCCGGCTACGGCTCCGACATCGACCCGCTGAAGTACCTCCGCGGCCGCGGCGTCGGCATCTGACCCCCGTACGTGCGGCGGCACGACCGTGAGCAGGATCAGGCCGGCCGCCGCCAGCACGGCGCTCGCCAGTGCCGCCGCCGTGCCCGCCGCCCCGTACCGGAAGCCCTCGTCGAACACGGAGATGCCGACCGCCGCCGCGACCACCGGGTTCACCACCGTCACCGTGGCCAGCGGTGCGGTCAGCCCCGCGCCCCGGTAGGCCGCCTGGGAAAGCAGCAGTCCGCCGGAGGCCAGGACGGCGATCGCCGCCAAGTCGGGCCACAGCGGGCCGAGCGCGCCCGGGGAGAAGTCCTCGGCCACCGACTTGGTGAACACGGAGGCCATGCCGAAGGCCGTACCCGCCGCGGCCGCCAGCAGCACACTGCGCAGCACCGGGCGGTGCATGCGGTGCGCCGCCACGAAGAGCACGGCCACCCCGGCCCCGGTGACGATCAGCAGCAGGCTCCGCTCCCCGCCCGCCAGCGGCTGCTCCGTGTCCGCGTCCCCACCGGTCAGCGCCAGCAGCCCGGCCAGTCCGACCGTGGCCAGCACCGCGCCGCGCCAGGCCGCCGCACCCGCCCGCCGGTGTACGAGGACCGCCGCCATCGGCAGCGCGAAGACGATGGTCAGCGCGCCGAGCGGCTGCACCAGGCTGAGCGGTCCGTACGCGAGGGCCACCACGTGCAGCAGGGCGCCCAGGCCGTTCAGCCCGACCGCGCACCACCAGCCCGCCCGGCGCAGCGGCGCGTACGGGCGGTCCGGGGTGCTCGCCGCGACCTGTTCCTGGACGATCGCGCCGCCCGCGTACGCGACGGCGGACACCAGGCAGAGCAGGACCGACAGCGCTAGGGCACTCATGAATTCCACAATGCCCGACCTGAGCTGCCTATTCCTCCTCCTACAGGTGGTCACCAGTCATACCTTGGGCATACTCCGAAAGGAGTACAGGCCGGTCGGTCCCTGCCCAAGGTGACGGCCCTGTCGCGGTGCGTGATACGCGGGAGGACGGGTTTGGTTCCCGGCGCGTCGGATCCGTACAGTGGCGGTTTTGGGGACTTCCGCAGCAGGCGGTGGCGGACGAGTGATCAAGGAACGGCAGCGGCCATGACGGTGACCGAAGACAACCACGTGACCGGGGACGACCACGGCTACGGGCCGGGCATCGACCCCGACCGGCTGGCCCTCTGCCTCAGCGTGCTGGACGAGCTCGACAAGCTCGACGTCGACCACCCGGACGCCATCACCGTACGCCGTGCCACCGCGGGCCTCTACCGCACGGTCAAGCAGCGCCGCCGCCAGGAGCGCCGCGCCGCCAAGACCGCCAACGACAAGGCCGTCACCGAGGCCACCGCGACGGGCTCCGCCGAGCGCATCGACGACGAGACCGAGGGCATCCTGCCTTCCTCGGTCACGGAGGCCGGCCGGATCGCCGGGATACTCCAGCGCCCGCGCTCCTGCTACATCTGCAAGACGCGCTACGTCGAGGTCGACTACTTCTACCACCAGCTCTGTCAGGACTGCGCCGCCGAGAACCGGGCCAAGCGCGAGGCCCGCGCCGACCTCGCCGGCAAGCGCGCGCTGCTCACCGGCGGCCGGGCGAAGATCGGCATGTACATCGCGCTGCGGCTGCTGCGCGACGGCGCCCACACGACGATCACCACCCGCTTCCCCAAGGACGCCATCCGCCGCTTCAAGGCGATGGACGACTCGGCGGACTGGATGCACCGCCTGGAGGTCGTCGGACTCGACCTGCGCGACCCGGCCCAGGCCGTGGCGCTCGCCGACCAGGTGGCCGAGGCCGGTCCGCTCGACATCCTGATCAACAACGCGACGCAGACCGTGCGCCGCCTGCCCAGCGCGTACGCCGCGCTGGTCGAGGGGGAGAGCGCCCCGCTGCCGGCCGGCGAGCTCCCCGCCCACCACGTCATCGGCGCGTTCAACTCCGGCGCGGTCGACGGCCTGGCGGCGCTGCCCGTCGGCGTGAGCGGGCTCGACGCGCAGAAGGTCGCCGACCTCGCCCTGGTCGCGGGCAACGCCAGCATCGAACGGCACCTCGACGGCACCGCCATCGACGCGGGCGGCCTGCTGCCCGACGTCGTCGAGACCAACACGTGGGTGCAGACCATCGACCAGATCTCCCCGGTGGAGCTGCTCGAGACCCAGCTGTGCAACTACACGTCGCCGTTCATCCTGATCAGCGCGCTCCGGCCGGCGATGGCCGAGGCCGCCCGCAGGGCGTCCAGCGGGCGGGCGTACGTGGTCAACGTCTCGGCGATGGAAGGCGTGTTCAGCCGCGGTTACAAGGGCGCGGGGCACCCGAACACCAACGCCGCCAAGGCCGCGATGAACATGGTGACGCGCACCAGCGGCCAGGAGATGTTCCAGACCGACCGCATCCTCATGACCTCGGTCGACACCGGCTGGATCACCGACGAGCGCCCGCACTTCGACAAGCTGCGCCTGGCCGAGGAGGGCTTCCACGCCCCCCTCGACCTGGTCGACGGTGCGGCCCGGGTCTACGACCCCGTCGTCCGCGGCGAGGCCGGCGAGGACCTGTACGGCGTCTTCCTCAAGGACTACGCGCCGGCCAACTGGTAGCCGGCCCGGGCGGCCACGCGCCGCCGCCGGGGCCCGCCGCCCCGCGTCACCGCCTGCCGTACGACCGTGCCCCGGCACCCCTCTCGAGGGGGCCGGGGCACGGTCGTTTCACGGCGTGCGCTCGTACGCCCTCGCCGCCACCAGCTCCAGGACCGGACGCCAGTCCTCCATCACGCCCGCGTCGAGCCCGACGACCTTGCCCGCGTCATCCGCTTGGCGCAACGTCACGGCCGCCTCTGCATCGGGGTCGGCGGCGAAGGCGCGGACCTCCGCCCCGTCCATCAGGCCGCCCTGCGCGCGCAGCGTCAGCGCGCTCTGCGGGGACAGCACCCGATCGGGCTCCACGGCCGCCAGATGGCGCTTGGCCGGCACGTGCAGCCGTACCAGCCGGGCCACCCGTTCCCCGAGCAGCGGACGGATGGCCTCCGCCGCATGGTCGGCGTGGCCCGCGTCGTCTCCCGGGAAGAGCAGATGACCCAGGTCGTGGACGAGTCCGGCGACCTGGAGCTCCTTGTCGAACGGATGCGAGCGGCGCAGCAGTGCAGCAGTCTGGAGCCCATGATCGTGCAGATCGACCGGGTCTCCGCTGCGGTCGGGCGTGTCCCACGCCCCGCGGCACGCGAGCAGCAGCTCCATCAGCTCCTCGATGCTGTCGACCCTCGGCACCTCCGGCACTCCGGACCTCGCCACCGCCGCTCCTTCCGCCGCCCGTACTCCAGTCGTGCTGCTGCGGTCGAGCAGACCACCCGTCACGGACACATCGGCGTACGACGTCCTGAACTCGCGGAGAAATCAAGCCGTCGAGTGGATTTTGCCAGTCTATTGAGCAGGGACGCGCTCATATGTGTACTCTGAGTGGCACAAGACGGCCGCATCCAGGCCACGCTCCACCAAGGCGCCACCGCGTCCGGAAACCCTTTATCCCTTGTGCCCGGCGCGCGGCTCGCCCTCCGGGTTACGCGACACAAAGGAGTGCGCGGTGACAGACACGACGACGAAGTCCGACGAGACGCTGGGAGAGCGCCCCGCAGGGCGGGTCCGCCCCCAGACCGACGAGCTCGGCAGCCTCGAAGTCTGGGCCCGGTCCGCCCCCATCCGGCTCGCGGGCTACGAAGACGACCTGGCGGAGTCCCACATCCTGCCCGGCATCGATTAGTCCCCACGACGCCACGCAGCGCCCCCGAGCCGACCGGTGACGGGGGCGCGGTGCTGCGCCGACCGTGCGGGACTCCGGAGGGGTTCCCGTCGGCCGTACGCCCTGAGCGTCATCGCTGTCGGCGATCAAGACTTCCGGCCGCCCTCCGGCTCCAGCACGCTGGCCCGCATGAAGCTACTGATGCTGGGCGGTACCGAATTCGTCGGACGCGCGATCACCGAGGACGCCCTGGCCCGGGGCTGGGAGGTCACCGTCTTCCACCGCGGCCAGCACGCGCCGCCGCCGGGCACCTCCGCCCTGCACGGCGACCGCACCGCACCCGGGGGCCTGGACGCCCTCGCCACGGGCGCGTGGGACCTGGTCGTCGACACCTGGGGCGGCGCCCCGACCGCCGTGCGCGACAGCGCCCGGCTGCTCGCGGGCCGGGTGGGACGGTACGCGTACATCTCCACCCGTTCCGTGTACGCCTACCCGGCCCCCGCGGGGCTCGACGAGGAGGGCCCCCTCGTGGAGGGCTCGCCCGATGCCGACTCCGTCGCCTACGCCGAGGACAAGCGCGGCGGTGAACTCGCCGCCGAGGCCGCTCTCGGGGAGCGCGCCCTGCTGGTGCGCGCCGGCCTGATCCTCGGCCCGTACGAGAACGTCGGCCGGCTGCCCTGGTGGCTGACCCGCGTCGCGCGCAGCGGCCCGTTCCTCGCCCCCGGCCCCCGCGACCTGCCGATCCAGTACATCGACGTGCGCGACCTCGCCCGCTGGACCCTCGACGCCGCCGAGGCCGGCCTCGGCGGTGCCTACAACCTGGTCTCCCCGCCCGGCCACGCCACGATGGGCGGCTTCCTCGACGCCTGCGTCGCCGCGGCCGGGGGCGTCGCCGAACCCCGCTGGACGGACGCCGCCACCCTCGAGGCGGCCGGCATCGAGCCCTGGACCGAACTGCCCGTGTGGATCCCGGAGGGCGAGGCCCACGACTACATGTTCCGTGCCGACGTCGGCAAGGCCCTGGCGGCGGGACTGGTGTGCCGACCCGTCGAGGAGACCGTGGCCGACACCTGGACCTGGCTGTCCTCCATCGGAGGCGAGGCGCCCCTGCGCCCGGACCGCTCGACCAAGGGGCTCGCGCCCGAGCGGGAGGCCGCGCTACTCGGGCTCTGACCAGGAGGCCTCGGCGAGGCGGGTCGGCGGGAGGTACTCGCGCAGCAGCCTGCGGTGCCACCAGGCGCCCGTCTCGCGCAGCTCCCGCCAGGTGGTGAACCGGTAGCGGTACAGCCTGGCCCGCACGTACACGGGCGGGGCGTCCGGGAACGGGTTGTGGCGGATCAGCCGCAGCGTGTCCCGGTCGCCCGCCAGCAGCCGCTCCACGAACGGCCCGAACCAGTCCCGCGCATAGCCGGGG
Organism: Streptomyces sp. NPDC031132; assembly: GCF_055570595.1. Lineage (NCBI taxonomy): Bacteria > Bacillati > Actinomycetota > Actinomycetes > Kitasatosporales > Streptomycetaceae > Streptomyces > Streptomyces sp. NPDC031132. Next base: position 57,226 of record NZ_JBVIGX010000004.1, on the reverse strand, counting down.
GAGAGCGCCGCGAACCACATCAGCCAGTCCAGCCGCAGATGGTACGGGGCGAACTGGCCCGGCATCCGGCGCAGATCACCCGGTTTGCCCTTGAACCCGTACTCCCGCCACGCCCCGTCCTCCCGCGGCACCCGGTCCGCGGTGCCCTCGACCACCACCTCGTCCCGGATCCGGCCCACCGTGCCGAAGGCCCCGTACGTGTTGACCAGGTGCAGGGGGTCGAAGGAGCGGTTCATCACCTGGCGCCGCGAGACCATGTTGATCACCGGATGCCGGCTCAGCACCAGCACCAGCACGGTCACCGCACACACCAGGACCGCGAACCAGACGGGCGCCGGGCGCGACGCGGCGGCCGGCGGCGGCCCGGCGAGCCCCGTGAAGTCGACCGCCGGCAGGGCCGCCGTGATGGTGATCCAGTTCAGCCAGGCGAAGTTGCCCGACAGCACCAGCCACAGCTGCGTCGCCACGATGATCCCGGCCGCGTACGAGGCCACCGGCTGCGGAGTGAACAGCAGCACCGGCACCACCAGTTGGGTCACGTGGTTGGCCGCGCACTCCACCCGGTGCAGCGGCCTCGGCAGATGGTGGAAGAACCAGCTCAGCGGCCCCGGCATCGGCTGCGTCTCGTGGTGGTAGTAGAGGCAGGTCAGCTCGCGCCAGCACGAGTCCCCGCGCATCTTGATCAGCCCCGCGCCGAACTCCACCCGGAACACCACCCAGCGCAGCAGCCACAGCACCAGCACCGGTGGCCCGACCTGCGCATTGCCGAGGAAGACCGCCAGGAAGCCCACCTCCAGCAGAAGCGACTCCCAGCCGAAGGAGTACCAGGTCTGCCCCACGTTCACGACCGACAGGTACAGCAGCCACAGCAGCGCCCACATCCCCATGGCCGCACCCAGCGGAACGAGGTCCCCGGCCCCCGCGGCCAGAGCTGCGGCCACGGCAGCCCCCGCCCAGGCGCAGCAGGCGAAGAGCCGGTCCGAGTAGCGCAGTTGGAACAGGCTCGGGGCGTGTTTGAACGGCACGTACCGCACATAGCGCGGCACGGGCAGCATGCCGTGCGCCCCGATCAGTGCCCGGAACTGCAGGGCGGCCGCGACGAAGGCGAAGAGGTAGACGCCGGCGAGGGCCCGCTGGAAGACCAGCCGGCCCAGCCAGTAACCGGGCGCCGTGAACCAGTCCATCGCTTCCAGTATCGGGCGGATCAGGCCGCGGCGGCCAGCTTGCGCACGGTGCGGCCCAGCCGGCGGGCGTAGCGCAGCTGGAGGAAGGGGATCACCGGGCCGGCGAGCCGGGTGTACCAGGCGGCCGGCCGGCTGAAGGCGGTCACCTCGAACCACACCGTGCCGTCCGGGTCCCGGTGCACCATGAAGGACTCCTCGCCGCACTCCGGGTGGCCGGTGAGCGTCCCGTACGCGAAACCGACCCGGTGGGGTTCGTAGGAGGTCCAGAGCACCTCGCACGGGGCGTCGATCCGCAGTGGTCCGAAGCCGATCCCGACCACCACCCGGCTCCCCGCCCGGACGGCGCCGTGCCCGGCCCGGACCAGCATGCCCGAGGCCCGGTGGGCTCCGAAGGTGGTGACGGCGGTCCCGGCGGCCTCGAAGACGGCCTGCCCGTGGCCGATCCGGGTGCGGTGGTGCAGGTGGTGGTATCCGGCGGGCAGCGGCCGCCGCCGCGTCGCCCCGCGGTCGGGGTAGTTGACGGTGTCACGGCCGTCGCTGATGAGGCGGGTCATGGCGTGATCTCCATTCGGTCGACGGTCAGCCGGCGCCAGGCCAGTACCGAGCACAGGGCGAAACCGAGCGCGTTGCCGAGGCCGTGGGTGGCGGCCATCCAGGTCAGGGTGGGGTGCGTGATCCCGGTCGCCTCGCCGGCCGCCCACCACAGGGCGAGCAGCATCGTGACCACCAGGACCGCGGCCGAGGTCGCGAGCAGCGCCCCGGTGGTGCGGTCCCCGGCGGAGGGCCGGATCTCCCGCCAGGTCAGCAGGGCCACCGCCCACATCCCGCCGGTCAGCACGACCGTGCCCGCCAGCTCCGCCCAGTCGTCCACGAAGTAGCCGAGGAGGACCAGCAGGGTCCCGGCAGGGACGCTGTACGCGGCCCAGCGCGACAGTGCCGTGCCGTGCGCGGGCGTGGCCGCCCGGCACACCAGCCCGGCGACCAGGGCGGCCGTGAACCCGGCGAAGTGGAAGTGCGGCACGGTCAGCGCCAGGATGTCCAGGTCGAAGCCGAACAGCCGGTACCCGGCGCGCTCGGCGACGAGGGCGGTCCCGGCGACCGACGGTGAGACCAGGGCGGTGAACACGGCGATCTCGGCCGGCGCGGGCGTGCGGGAGGTTCCGGCGGCCGGCGTCCGCAGGGTCCGCGGCAGCCGGGCCGGGGCCCGGGCGGCGAGCGCCAGGGTGGCCGCGGCGTACAGTGCGGCGAGCACGGTCGCAGCCGTTCCGCGCGGCAGCCACAGGCACAGGGCCCCGGGGGCGGCGAGCAGGGGCCAGATCCGTGCGATCCCGCGCAGCCCGGCCGGGTCGATCAGGCGCAGGCCGGCGGGGACGACGTAGAGCATGCCCAGGGTGGCGATCAGATGCACCAGTACCGCCACCGCGGACTCCCCTCCGGACGCGGCCGAACGCTTTGAACGCGTTCAACTCACGGTCGTGACCCTACGAGGTTCCTTGAACATGTTCAAGACCTCGTCCTGCTCCCGTCCCGGCGCTCCGGTTGCGGCCCTCCCGCGGATGCGGCAGACAAGAGGGAGCAACCGGGGCGAAAAGGGAGATACAAAGTGCACGCACCGACACCCCGTCAGGCGCCGCGTCGTCATACACCGGCCCGCGCAACCCTCTTCACGCTCCTCGGTCTGCTCGCCGCGGCCTGCGGCAGCACCGAGGAGCCCCAGAGCGCGCCCGGACCCGAGAGCCACGAGGTCCTGCTCCAGCCCGTGTCCACGGCCGGGCCCGACCCCTTCACCACCTCTTCCGCCACCCGCGAGTCCGCCCCCGCGCAGCCCCCGCTGCCCAACCCGACCGGCCAGGGCATCCGGACCGTCAACGCGGCCACCCCCGGCCTGTACGGCGGCACCCAGCGGCTGGGCAGCTGCGACGTGGAACAGCAGCTGCGCACCCTCACCGAGGACGACGCCAAGGCCAAGGCCTTCGCCCAGGCCGCCTCCATCGAGACCGCGAAGATCCCCGCGTTCCTGCGCGGCCTCACCCCGGTCGTGCTTCGCGCCGACACCCGCGTCACGAGCCACGCCTTCCGCGACGGCCGCGCCGCCGGCTTCCAGTCCGTCCTGCAGGCCGGCACCGCCGTCCTCGTCGACGACCACGGCATGCCGCGCGTCCGGTGCGCCTGCGGAAATCCGCTGCTCGCGCCGCGCGCGCCCAAGGGCTCCCCGGTGGTCAAGGGAGACCAGTGGAGCGGCTACCAGACCCAACAGGTCATCGTCATCGAACCGACCCCGAACCCGATCAAGAGCCTGGTCATCGCCAACATCGCCGACAACACCTGGCTCGAGCGCAAGACCGGCGACGACGGCGCCCAGGACCACACCCCGCAGGTCGTCCCCGCGTACAACCCGGCGGACGGCATCCCCGTAGGCGCCGCGACCGCGCCCGCAGTCGCCCCGCCGGAGCCGTGCGCGCCGCCCGAGACGGACAACGGCGCGAACGCGGGCACGAACGGCCTGGCCCGCACCGCGCCGCCCGCGCCGCCCACCCCGCCGAAGCCGCCGGGCGGTCCCGCCGGGGTCCCGGCCCCCCAGGCCACGGACTGCGTACCGCAGGGTGAGCAGGCCGGGCCGGACCGGCCGGGCGCGGGCACGCAACCCGCCGCCCCGCAGCGACAGCAGCCCGCGCAGCCGCCCGCCCGTCCGCGGCCCGATGCGCCCGGGAACCCGCGGGGCGACGTCCCCCCGGACGCCCTCTCGGACGTCCCCTCCGACCCTGCCCCGCAAGCCCCGGGCGACCCGGGCGTCCCGCCGGACTCCGACGGCTCGATGCAGCCGCCGAACGCCCCGTACGACACCGACGACCCGTTCGCCCCGCACGACCCCTTCGGCGCCCGGGACCGGCAGCAGCCGCTCGCGGATGCCGCCCGCTCGCTGGAGAGCGCCTGACCGGCCCGTGTGTCATGGTGGATCGGTGCCGACCACCGTATCGCTGCCGGACGACTGGCCCGCACACCCGGACCGGTCGCTCTCGCTGAACCGCATGGGCAGTTTCGACTGGGACCTGGACACCGGTCTCCTGCACATGGACGCAGCGGCCCTCGACGTCTACGACATGACGCCCGAGGAATACGACGGACGGCCCGAATCCCTCGCCCCGCGCGTCCCGCCCAGCGAGGCGACCCGGCTCGACGCGCTCGTCTCCAGCGCCCTCAAGAGCGCCGAGGACAACTACGGCGCCTACTTCCGGATCCGTTGCCAGGACGGCCGGCTGCGCTGGACGCACACCCAGGGCCGCGTCATGCGCGGCCCCGACGGCCGCCCGTTCCGGATCATCGGCATCGTCCGCGACGCCACCGACGAGCTCAGCCACTCGGCGGAACGCCTCGGCCTGGACGAGGCGCGCCGCCGCCAGACCTCCGTGGTCGAGAGCACCACCGCTGCCCTCGCCCACGCCCGGACCGTACGGGACGTCATCGACGTCATCGGCGACGCCCACGGCCTGGAGCGGCTCGGCTCCATGGGCATGGTCATGGGCCTGGTCGAGGCCGGGAGGATCCACCTCGTGGCCGAAGGGCCGCAGGACAGTTTCGTACCCGGCACCCGGTACACCCGGATCGACGAGCAGTACCCGATGAGCGAGGTCGTCCGCTCGCTGCAACCGCGCTTCCTCGACTCCGCGAAGGAGTTCGCCGAGGGCTATCCCGAGCTGTGGTCGAAGATCTCGTCCATGGACATCTCGGCGGCCGCCTACCTGCCGCTGATCGCCCAGGCCCGCCCCATCGGCGCGATCGGACTGCTCTACCAGGACAAGGACGGATTCACCCAGGACGAGCGGAACCTGCTGGTCGCACTGGGCAGCAGCATCGCGCAGAGCCTCCAGCGGGCGATGCTGCTGGAGCAGGAGCACGACCTGGCGGAAGGCCTCCAGCAGGCGATGCTCCCGCGCCGGATCCCCTCGGTGCCGGGCGCGGAGATCGCCGTACGGTACCGCTCCGCCCGGATGGGCCAGGACATCGGCGGCGACTGGTACGACGTCATCCCGCTGCCGGGAGGCCGGGTCGGGGCGGTCATCGGCGACGTCCAGGGCCACGACACGCACGCGGCGGCGGTCATGGGCCAGCTGCGGATCGTGCTGCGCGCGTACGCCGCCGAAGGCCACTCGCCGGGCACCGTCATGGCCCGGGCCTCGGTCTTCCTGCACGAACTCGACACCGACCGCTTCGCGACCTGCACGTACGTGGAGGCCGACCTCACCACCGGCGTGCTGCAGCTGGTCCGGGCGGGGCACATCGACCCGCTGCTGCGCACCCGGGACGGGGACTGCCGGCGGCTGCAGGTGGAGGGCGGGATGCCGCTGGGCCTGTCGGCGGAGTTCGGCCGCCTGGAGTACCCGGTGACCACCGTGGAACTGGACCCGGGGGAAACCCTCCTCCTCTGCACGGACGGCCTGGTCGAACACCCCGGCGCGGATCTGGACGACGGGATCCAGCTGCTCACCGCACTGATCCGGAGCGGACCGGCGGACCTGCCGAGACTGGCGGACCGGCTGTGCGGAGTGATCGACGAGCGGGGCGGCGACGACGACATGGCGCTGCTCCTGCTGCGCCGCCAGGCGGAGAAGGCCCCGCAGGGCGGCGGCCGCCTCCAGCAGCACGTGGCCCCGGCAGACCCGGAAGCCCTGGTCGCGGCCCGCCACATGATCGGCGCGGCGGTCCGGTCCTGGGGCGCGCGGGAACGGTCCGACGAGATCGAACTGGTCGCGGACGAGCTCATCGTGAACGCCCTGATGCACACGGACGGGCCGGCGATCGTGACCCTGCGGGTCCTGCCGGGCGCGCAGCGCAGACTCCGCGTCGAGGTGGAGGACCGCTCCAGCGCCCTGCCGCGCCGCCGGGAGGCAGGCGAATCGGGCGTCTCGGGGCGCGGCCTGATGCTGGTGGACCGCCTGGCGGACGTCTGGGGCGTGGAACCCCGGGGCAGCGGCAAGTGCGTGTGGTGCGAGTTCGTCATGTCCTGACCCGCCGACCGGGCCCCGCGGCCCCGCGGCGTTCGGGTGGCCGGGACGGGGCTCGCGCGGCAGGCTGGGGGCATGCCCGAGCTCCCCGAGGTCGAGGCCCTGAGGGAGTTCCTCGACGAGCACCTCACCGGGCGGGTGGTGGAGCGCGTCCTCCCGCTCGCCGTCAGCGTGCTCAAGACGTACGACCCGCCGCTCGGCGCCCTCGAAGGGCAGCCGGCCGGAGCCACCACCCGCCACGGCAAGTTCCTGGCGATCCGGATCGGCGAGCTCCACCTCGTCACCCACTTGGCCCGGGCCGGCTGGCTCCGCTGGCAGGACACGCTGCCCGAGCGGCCCCCGCGCCCCGGCAAGGGGCCGCTCGCGCTGCGCGTCGTCCTCGAGGGCGGCGGAGGCTTCGACCTCACCGAGGCCGGCACCCAGAAGCGCCTCGCCGTGTACGTCGTCCGCGACCCCCAGGAAGTGCCCGGCATCGCCCGCCTCGGCCCCGACCCGCTCGCCGAGGGGTTCGACCGGGACGCGTTCGCCGCGCTCCTGGCCGGGGAGCGGCGGCAGATCAAGGGCGTTCTGCGCGATCAGGGCGTCATCGCGGGGATCGGGAACGCCTACAGCGACGAGATCCTGCACGCGGCGAAGGTCTCGCCCTTCAAGCTGGCCGCCTCCTTCGACGAGGAGCAGGTCACCCACCTGTACGAGGCCGTCCGGCGGACCTTGCGCGAGGCCGTCGACCGCGCGCACGGCGTGGCCGCCGGCAACCTCAAGGCCGAGAAGAAGAGCGGGCTGCGGGTGCACGGCCGGGACGGGGAGCCGTGCCCGGTGTGCGGCGACACCGTCCGCTCGGTGTCGTTCGCCGACTCCTCGCTCCAGTACTGCCCCACCTGCCAGACCGGCGGCAAGCCGCTCGCCGACCGGAGGCTGTCCCGTCTCCTCAAATGACGTCCCCCTGCGTAGACTCCGGCCCCATGGCCGAGCAGCAGCCGCCGCCGTCGCGGCACCAGCAGCCGCCGTCGGCGCCCCGGCGGGAGATCGTCACGGGCGTGCCCCGGGGCACGCGCCGCCGCCCGCCCGCACACACCCCGGCCCGCTCGGAGATCTCCGAGCAGACCACCCTGGGGGCCACCTACGTCCGGGCCCTGATGCGCAGCCAGCTCCGGGCCGGGCTCGGCGCGCTGGGCGCCCTCGCGCTGCTCGTCGGGACGCTTCCGGTGCTGTTCGCCGTGCCGCGCTCCGCGTCGGGGCCGCTGGTCTGGGTGGCGCTCGGCCTGGTGGTGTACCCGGTGATGTGGCTGATCGCCCGGTGGTACGTCACCCGGGCCGAGCGCAACGAGGCCGACTTCACCGGCCTGGTGATGGACCCGGCCGAGGCGCCGGGCCGGCACCGGCCCGTCTGACCGCGAAGCCCCGGTCGCAGCACGCGCCGCGCCCCGCGTCAGAACAGGTGCATCGCCAAGTGGCCGAGCGGCAGCCCGAGTTGCCAGGCCGGGGTCCACACCCGCGCGTTCTCGTCCAGGCCCGGCGGGGGCTCGGCGTGGCCGTGTCGGCCCGGGTCGAGGTTGGTGGCGAACAGTTCGGTGCGGTCCAGCCAGCGCCAGGCCGCCCGGGCCAGTTCGAGGTCCGGGTCCTCACCGCGGCCGCGTTCCCTCGCCTCCTCGCCCAGCGCGAGGAAGCGGGTGTGCACCCAGTCGCGCCAGGGGTGCCCGTACGCCGTCAGCGACAGCCATTCGTCGAGCTGCGAGACCACCCGGATCCCGGAGAGCTCGCCGGCCGCGTCGGAGAGGTAGATCGTCAGCGCGAGCGTGTCCCGCCCGGCGCGGAACTCCAGGGTACTGACCGGGATCAGCCGGCCCGTGCGCAGCAGTTCGTCGGCGATGTACTCCGCATAGAGCCATGCCATGGGCACCGCGAGCCCGCCGTCACTGGTGCCGTTCGTACCCTCGGGCTGCACCGTTCCACCTTCTCCCGCGCGTCGAACTTCCCGTCGTCAGCCATGAGCCTTCACCGAGCGGCGCGCGGAACGGGGGATGTTTACCCAACTTGAACGCTCTGAGGCCGATTTCGATGTGCTTTGTGTCCGATCCGCGTGCATTCGGTTCGTTCGCTGCGTGGTTCCCCACGGTGCTCAGGCGCCGAGGCCGTACCCGTACCCCTGGAGGCCCTTCTTCAGGGCGCGCAGTGCGTAGTACGTACGGGATTTGACCGTTCCCGCAGGGATCCCGAGTTCCGCGGCCGCCTCGGCCACCGAGCGGTCCTGGAAGTAGACCTGCATCAGCACCTCGCGGTGCTCCGGCCCGAGCGAGCCCACGGCCCGCCGGACGTCGATCGCCGTGACCGAGCCGGCCACCGCGTCCTCGGGCGCGGGTGCCTGCTCCAGCCCCTCCGGGTCCACCTCCTGCGGCCGTGACAGCCGCGCCCGCCGGGCGTCGATCGCCAGCCGCCGCGCCACGGTGAACAGCCAGGGCCGCATGGATTCGTGGTCGCTCTCCAGCACCTCCGGGTGCTGCCACGCCCGGACCAGGGTCTCCTGCACGAGGTCCTCGGCGCGCTGGGAGTCCCCGGCCGTGAGGCCGAGCAGGAAACCGAACAGGGCCCGCCCGTGGTCGCGCTGGAGTTCGGCCAGCGCCTCGGGATCCGTGCGCAGGAGGGTGGGGGAGAGGGGCACGAGTGGCTCCTTCCTGGGTCCGTTCGGGTCCGACGGACTCACCCTCACCTGCACGGAGCGCCCCGGGAACCGTCCTGTCCCGGCGGTGCGCCCAAGCACCCCGGTCGTCCGGTGGGCGGCCGCGCCCGGCGGTGAACGGTCGAACGGCGCGGCGAACGGCCGCCCGGGTGAGGGCTGGCGCCCCTGCAGCCGTTCCTCGACTGGTGACGTCTTCCTCCATGGATTACAGATGGTCAGATAGTCCTACTAATGAGAGCTGGCCCCAGATGACCAAGCGCACCCGGCAGGCCCTCGCACTCCTGTCGGCCGTCCTCCTGGGGGCGGCCGCCGCGGGATGTTCCGCCGGGAAGGAACCCGCGCCGGCCCGCCTCGGCAACTCCCCCTCCCCGGCGCCGTCCAGCGGCTCCGGGTCCAACGCCGCCCAGGACGGCGCCGCGAAGGGCTTCACCCTGGTCGCGACCGGCGACGTGCTGCCGCACGACTCCGTCATCAAGCGGGCGGCGGCCGACGCGGACGGCGACGGCCACGACTTCAGGCCGATGTTCTCCCTGGTCAAGCCGGTGGTCTCGACCGCCGACCTGGCCATCTGCCACATGGAGACCGTGTACGGGGAGGACGGCGGGCCGTTCACCGGCTACCCGGCCTTCCAGTCCCCGCCCGAAGTGGCCGACGGACTCAAGGACGCCGGGTACGACGGCTGTTCCACGGCCTCGAACCACACCCTGGACGCCGGGGCCGATGGCCTGAAGCGCACCCTCGACAAGTTCGACAAGGCCGGTCTGAAGCACGCCGGTTCGGCCCGTACGGCGACGGAGGCGGCCACACCCACCCTGTACGCGGCGGGCTCCGCGAAGGTCGCGCACCTGGCGTACACGTACGACACGAACGGCTACCCGCTTCCGGACGGCCAGCCCTGGGCCGTCAACCTGATGGAGAAGGACAAGATCATCGCGGATGCGCGGGCCGCCCGGAAAGCGGGCGCGGACGTGGTCCTGGTCAGCGTGCACTGGGGCACGGAATGGCAGACCGAGCCGGACGAGAAGCAACTCGCGCTCGGCAAGGCGCTGACGGCCTCGCAGACCGGCGGGCGCCCCGACATCGACATGATCCTGGGCACGCACGCGCACATCCCGCAGGCCTACGAGAAGGTCAACGGGACGTGGATCATCTACGGCATGGGCGACCAGGTGGCCGGCGAGATGTTCAACTACTCGGGCGCGCGGGACATGCGCGGCAACTACGGCTCGATCGGCCGCTTCACCTTCGCCCCGCCGGCCGCCGCGGGCCGGCGCTGGCAGGTCACCAAGGTCGAGTTCATCCCGCAGATGATGGACCTGTCGGCCGGCAAGGTCGTCAACCTGCCGGCTGCCCTCGCGCGGTCCTCGGACGGGGAGTACGAGGAGGCGCAGGACGCCATCAGCGAGGCCGTCCTCGGCCGCGGCGCGGCCAAGGACGGCCTGACGATGGCCAAGTAGCCCGCCGCACCCGGGCCGTCCGGCCGCTCCCGCCGCCGGCCCGTCACGGCACCACCGTGACCGGCCAGCGGCCCGCCTTGACCAAGCGGACCGCCACCGAGCCGACGATGCGGTGCCCTGCCTGCTCGGAGGCGCCGACCACCACCGCGTCCGCGGTCAGCTCCTCCGCCGCGCTCACCAGGCCCGCGTACGGGTCGCCGCGGAAGGTGTGGAACTGCCAGCGCACCTCGTAGATGCCCTTGAGCCGCTCCGCCGCGTCCCGGATCTCCGCGACCAGCCCCTCCGCGATCTCCCCGGTGGTGTCGGCCACCGGCGCGCCCAGCGAAGCCCCGGCCGGCATCACCGGCTGGACGTAAACCAGCGCCAGCAGCGCGTTCTGCCGCCGGGCCAGCCCCGCCGCGTACGCCGCCGCCCGCAGGGAGGACTCCGACCCGTCCACCCCGGCGAGGATCACCTTGGGGCCGTCCGTACCGCGTTCGAATCCCGTGTTCACGTGCTCAGTCACCCTTCCGAGGTTATTCCCCTCGCCGCGCGGAGCGGCGGCGGCCTCCCTACAGTGCGAACCATGAGTGCCACCGTGGAGGAGACCCGGGGCACCCGGAACCGCTTCCTGAACCGGGTGCCCGACGCATTCGCCGCGTTCTTCGGAGCGCTCGGACTGCTGTGCGCCGTGCTGGCGCTCTCCCCCACGCTGCGGCACCTCCTGCGGCACATCGTGCGGTTCCTCGACGAGATCGTGGTGCCCGTCAGCGCCAACCTGGCCTACGCCGTCTTCCTCTTCCTGCTCGCCGCCGCCCTCGGCACCCGCAAGAAGGTCGCCTGGTGGATCGTCGTCACCTATCTGGCCCTGCTCGTCCTGGTCGACCTCCTGATCATCGCCGACGACTATTACTGGATCGGCGGCCCCTCGATGGCCATCGCCGTCGCCGCCCTCGGGGTCCTGGTCGCCGCCCGCAAGGAGTTCTACGCCGCCTCCCGGCCCGGGGCCTTCTGGCGGGCCCTGCTCGTCCTGGGCCTCGGCCTGCTCACCGCCGTGCTCCTCGGCTGGGGCCTGGTCGCCCTGTTCCCCGGCACCCTGCCCGAGGAGCAGTGGCTGGACTGGGCCGCCCGGCAGGTCTTCGGCGGCCTCGTCTCGCCCCGCCAGTTCGACGGCCACCCGTCCCGTCCCCTGTACTTCTTCCTCGGCCTCTTCGGCGCCCTCGCCCTGCTGAACGCCGCCACGACCCTCTTCCGCTCCCAGCGGCTGACCGCCGCCCTGCACGGGGACGAGGAGCCCCGCATCCGCGCCCTGCTCGGCGCCTACGGCCGCGGCGACTCCCTCGGCTACTTCGCCACCCGCCGCGACAAGGCCGTCGTCTTCGCCCCGAACGGCCGCGCCGGCGTCACCTACCGCGTGGAGGCCGGCGTCTGCCTCGCCAGCGGCGACCCGGTCGGCGACCCCACCGCCTGGACCCCCGCCGTCGACGCCTGGCTCACCGTCGCCCGCCGGCACGGCTGGCAGCCCGCCGTCATGGGCGCCTCCGAAGAGGGCGCCACCGCGTACGCCCGCTCCGGGCTCAGCGCCCTCCAGCTCGGTGACGAGGCGATCCTGCACGTCGCCCACTTCGACCTCGACGGCCGCGACATGCGCGTCACCCGCCAGGCCGTCAACCGCGTCAAGCGCACCGGAGCCACCACCGTCATCCGCCGCCACTCCGCCCTCAGCGAGGAGGAGATGCAGCGGATCATCGACCGCGCCGACACCTGGCGCGACACCGAGACCGAGCGCGGGTTCTCCATGGCCCTGGACCGGCTCGGCGACCCCGCCGACGGGGACTGCCTGCTCGTCGAGGCCTTCGACGCCCGGGGCGAGCTGATCGCCCTGCTGTCCTTCGTCCCCTGGGGCAAGGACGGCATCTCCCTCGACCTGATGCGCCGCGACCGCACCGCCCCCAACGGCGTCATGGAGTTCATGGTCGCCGAGCTCTGCGCGGCCGCGCCCGGCCTCGGTGTGCGCCGGATCTCCCTCAACTTCGCCGTCTTCCGCTCCGCCTTCGAGGAGGGCGGCCGGATCGGCGCCGGCCCCGTCCTCAAGCTGTGGCGCAAACTGCTGCTGTTCTTCTCCCGCTGGTGGCAGCTGGAAGCCCTGTACCGCTCGAACGTCAAATACGGGCCCGAGTGGTACCCGCGGTTCCTCTGCTACCAGGACGCCGGCTCGCTCGCCCGCGTCAGCCTCGCCTCCGGCATCGCCGAGGGCTTCGTCTCCGTACCCAGCCTGCGCAAACTGTGGGGCAACGGGCACACCAGGGGACTCACCGCGCCCGCCTCCACGGAGGGGCTGCCCCCGCTCGACTCCCTCGGCCTGGACCTCGTGGGACAGGAGGCCGCCGGCGCGGCGCGCGCCGAGCGGCTGCCCGAACAGGTCCGGGTCCGCCACGACAAGATGGAGCGGATCCGGGCGGCCGGCACCGACCCGTACCCCGTCGGCATCCCTCAGCGGACCCACACCGTGGCGGAGCTGAAGGCCGCGCACCCCGGGCTCGCGCCGGGCGCCCGGTCCGGGGAGCGGGCCACGCTCGCCGGCCGCGTGATGCTCGTACGCGACCTCGGCGGCGTGGTCTTCGCCGTCCTGCGCGACTGGTCCGGGGACGTACAGCTGATGTTCACCCGCGACGAGAGCGGCGCCGGCGCACTGGACTCCTTCACCTCCCAGGTCGACTTCGGCGACCACGTCGTGGCGAGCGGCGAGAGCGGAGCCAGCCGCAGCGGCGAGCCGTCCCTCGTGGTCTCCTCCTGGCAGCTCACCGGCAAATGCCTGCGCCCGCTCCCCGACAAGCGCAAGGGTCTCGCCGACCCCGAGGCCCGCGTCCGGCGCCGCTACCTCGACCTGGTCGCGAGCCCCGAGGCGCGCGACGTCGTACGGGCCCGCTCCTCCGCCGTCCAGGCACTGCGCCAGGGACTGCTGGACCGCGGCTACCTCGAGGTCGAGACCCCGATGCTCCAGCAGATCCACGGCGGGGCCAACGCCCGGCCCTTCCGCACCCACATCAACGCCTACGACCTCGACCTGTACCTGCGCATCGCCCCCGAGCTGTACCTGAAACGGCTGTGCGTCGGCGGCATGGAAAAGGTCTTCGAGATGGGCCGCACCTTCCGCAACGAGGGCGTCTCCTACAAGCACAACCCCGAGTTCACGATGCTGGAGGCCTACCAGGCCTTCGCCGACTACGACGTGATGCTCGACCTCACGCGCGAGCTGATCCAGGGCGCCGCGACCGCCGCCTTCGGCTCGCCGATCGCCCACAAGGCCGGCCCCGACGGAAAGCTCGTCGTCCACGACATCTCCGGGACCTGGCCGGTCAAGACGATGTACGGGGCCATCAGCGAGGCCCTCGGCGAGGAGGTCGACGCCGACACCGCGGAACCCGTGCTGCGCCGGCTCTGCGACCGGGCCGGCGTACCGCACGCGCCCGAGGACACCCGCGGCGACGTGGTGCTGGAGATGTACGAGCGGCTGGTGGAGGAGAAGACCAAGCTGCCGACCTTCTACAAGGACTTCCCCACCGACGTCTCCCCGCTCACCCGGCAGCACCGCAAGGACCCGCGCCTCGCCGAGCGCTGGGACCTGGTGGCGTTCGGGACGGAACTGGGCACCGCGTACTCGGAGCTGACCGACCCGGTGGAACAGCGCCGCCGGCTCACCGCCCAGTCGCTGCTCGCGGCGGGCGGCGACCCGGAGGCGATGGAACTCGACAACGACTTCCTGGACGCCCTGGAGTACGCCATGCCGCCGACCGGCGGTCTGGGCATCGGCGTCGACCGGCTGGTCATGTTCCTCACGGGCCTGACGATCCGCGAGACGCTGCCGTTCCCGCTGGTGAGGCGCGGCTGATCGGGTGAGGGGAAGCCCGCCCGTTCGCGCCTCTCGACATCTGCGGGGATCTCGTTGATACGTAGTAATAATGAAAAATGACGAGCCGACAGTAGGGCGACGCATGCTCCTGCGTACCGCCGTCTTCCTCGGAGTCGCCGCCGCCTCCGGACTCCTCACCGGCGGCGAGACCGGAGCACCCGGACAGAACACGGCGGGCGGCGCCCCGGGCGCGGGCCTCGGCGCCGGCGCCGCCGGCGGCCCGGCGGTCGGCCAGCCGGGACCCGGCGGAGCCGCCGGACCGGGCGGAGTCCGCGCCCTGCGGCCCCAGGCGCCCGGGCAGGCCGCGTACCGGCTGAGCCCCATGACCTCCGAGACCCCGCTGCGACCGCCCGCAGCGAAGCCCGCCGTACGGACCCGGCCCATCCTGGAACTGCCCCCCGACGCGAGCACGGCGAGCGCCATGGTGCTCACCTTCGACGACGGGCCCGACCCCCGCTACACCCCCGCCATCCTGGACACCCTCGCCCGGTACGGCGTCCGCGCCATGTTCTTCGTCTGCGGGGAGATGGCCACCGACAACCGGGACCTGCTGCGCCGGATGGCCGCCGAGGGCCACGTCATCGGCAACCACACCTGGACCCATCCGCTCATCCCCACGCTCACCCGGCCCGACCTCGCCTCCGAGATCGCCCGCACCAGCGAGGTCGTACAACAGGCCGTGGGGGAGGCGCCGCTGTGGTTCCGGGCGCCGTACGGGGCGTGGAACCGGGCCGCGTTCGAGATCGGGGCCGAGCTGGGCATGGAACCGCTCGCCTGGACGGTGGACACCCTGGACTGGACGGAGCCGGGCACCACCACGATCGTCTCGCGCGTCCTCAAGGGCGCGGCGCCCGGCGTGATCGTGCTGAACCACGACGCGGGCGGCGACCGCTCGCAGAGCGTCCGGGCGGTGAGCACCTACCTGCCCCAACTCCTCGCCCGGGGCTACCGGATGACGCTGCCGGTGCTGCCGCCCCGCTGAGGGGTCCTCCCACCCGGCGGGGCGGGGCCCCGGGCCGTCCGGCGGGGCGGTGCGCCGTCGTTCAGCGCGTCTCCACCATCCGGGCGAAGACGACCACGTTGCCGTCGTAGCCCCGCGCCTTGGAGTAGCCGCCGCCGCAGGTGATCACCCGGAGCTCCGCGTGCCCGGTGTCCCCGTACACCCGGGCTCCGGGGAAGGTCTCCTTCGAGAACACCTCCACCCCGTACACCTCGAACACCGCCGTGCGTCCGTCGTACCGCTCCACCTCGATGTGGTTGCCCTTGCGCAGGGAACCCAGGCCGTAGAAGACCGCCGGGCCCTGTGCGTTGTCGACGTGGCCCACGATCACCGCCGAGCCGCGCTGGCCCGGCGAGATGCCGTTGAGGTACCAGCCGGCCAGATTCGGGTCCTGCGGGGGCGGAGCCTCGATCCAGCCCTGCGGGTCCAGCCCGACCGTCATCGTCGGTGCGTCCACCCGGATGTTGGGGATCCGGATGCGCTGGACCGACGAGTGCTCCAGCGGTGCCACCTCCACGGGCGGCGCGGGCTGGTGCTGCATGGGCTGCTCGCCCTGCCCCGGCGGATTCGCCGGCAGCTGCTCGGCGGGCACCCCGACCGCTGCGGCGGCGGTCGGCTGCGGCGGCCCGTCGGCGACCTCCGCCCCGTTGCGCATCATGGCGAGGCCGCTGAGCATGACCAGTGCGAGCACGCCCCAGGGGGATCGTCTTCTCGGTGGCTGCTCGCTCTCGTCCTCGGTCATGGCTCTCCCTTCCCGACGCGGGGGTCCCGACCCGCGTTCTTGTCCCACCCCTGTACGCCCTTCTCCACGCACGCTAAGGCTGCGTGCGCAAGACGGCGATCGGTGAAGGGCGAACGGGTGGCGGGGCCGGAAGGGGTGCGCCCATCCAGGTATTCGTCACATAAATGACTGACGGGTCGTGACCTGCGGATCCGTCAGCCCGGCCGCTCGTGCCTCGGCGTGTCGCTCAACCTTGCGGCCCAAAGCCGGAAATGCGCTGGTTGCGGGCCGCCCCGAGGGTTCGTCGTGGGAGGCGTTCTCGTCGATCTTCCCGGGCGACCGCTCCGGGGCGCTTCCCGCTGGAGGTTCCACCATGCGTGTTCTCCGCGCCTTCACCGTGGCCGCGGCGGCCTTCGTCGCCGTCGGGCTCAGTACCCCGTTCGCCACCGCGAACCCGTCGGACCCGTTGGGCGGATCTCCGTCGGGTCAGGGCGGCAACGGGGGCAACACCGGCAACGGGCCGAGCAACGTCACCGTCAATCCGTACTCCGTGCACCAGGGCTCGACGATGCAGGTCAGCGCGGCGGGCTGCCGCCAAGGCGGCACCGTCTGGTCGCCCGGCAACTTTCCCCAGACGAACCTCTCGGCGGGCTCCATCGGGTTCGCCACCGTCCGGATCTTCAACCACGCCACGCCCGGCAACCACACGCTGTCGGTCAAGTGCCACGACAACAGCCTGGTCGCCACGCACCGGTTCACGATCCTCCGGGGCAACGGCGCACAGGGCGGTATCGGCGGCTCGTTCGGCCCGTCCACCGCCGAGACCGCCATCGGGGCGAGCCTCGTCGGCGCTTCGGCGCTCGGCGCGGGCGTCCACGTGATGCGCCGGCGCCGTCCCGTCCGCGGGCGGGCCTGACGGCGCGGCCTCCCGGTCGCAGCCCGGGAACCGCCGGTCGCCCCGAATCCTCGGCCAGGACTCGGGGCGACCGGCGGTCGGTGCTCTGTGGTGCTCGGGTGTGGGGTGTGACTGAGGACGCTCAGTGGCCGCGTGCGGAACGGCGGCGGCGGATCGCGTACGCCGTACCGCCGGCGGCCACGAGGAAGAGCCCGGCGCCCGCGCCGAGCTCCCGGGGATCCATCCCGGCCACACTGCCGCCCAGGCCGCCGCGGACACCGAGGGAGGCGCCGCCGGTGGCGGTGGAGGTGACGGTCGTACTGGCCCTCGTATTGGCCCTCGCAGTGGCCGTCGACGTGGAACTGGTGGTGGGACGGGTGGTGCCGCCGGTGATGGTGAGGTCGGCCGAACCGGTCTCCCCGTTGCAGGTGAAGGAGACGGAGTACACGGCTCCGCGCCGGGCGTCGCGGTCGACGGTCACCCGCGCGGTCTGGCCGCGCGCGATGCTCACGGTGTCGAAGACCCCGGAGGAGGCGGTGGCGTAGGCGGCGTTGCAGCCGGTGACCGAGAGCACCGTCTGGCCGCCCGGGGCAACCGTCGACGGGGTGATGGCGAAGCCGAACGAGGTGATGGGCTGGGCCTCGGCCGCGGTCGCGGAGGGCGCGCCGAGGACGCCGAGCGCGAGTACGGCGCCCGTGGCGCCGGCGCTCAGCAGGGCTGTGGCGTTGGTACGTATCGCACCCATGGTTGTTCTCCGGATCCCCGAGGAGCAGCCGCGGAACGGTTTCCGCACGTGGGGGGTCGTGCGCCTCGATGCCCGCCACGCTAGGCGCGGCCGCGGTGGCCCGCGATCAGGAACGGGCGAATGGGGCACGGGCCTGGGCCGAACCGGGGACGGGAGGCCCGTCCCCGGTTTGCCGGGCGGCTGCGGGGGGCACGCCGGGCCCCCGGCGGCGCCGGCACCACGGACGCCTCAGTCACCGAGCCCCAGGTGCGGGAACTGTGCGAGGAAGGGTTCTGCGGTCGCCGCGATGCCCCGCCCGAACGGCGCGTCGAAGTCCCAGATCAGGAACAGCAGGAAGGCGATCAGCGCGCTGAACAGGCCTGCCAGCAGCAGCTCCCGGAACGATCGGCGGATCTGCAGGGTGAAGACCAGGCCCACCGTCACCAAAGCGCCGGCGATCAGCCCGAACCACACCACCCCCGGCATCGTCGCCCCCGCGCTCTGGCCGCGGGCGCTGCGCGCGTCGTCCACCAGGGCGACCTGGTCCACCAGCGGCTGGTACGCCTGTCCCTCGTGGTCGGTCTGCGGTTCGTAGTCCGTCACGTCCCGGCGGATGCGGTCCAGCAGCTCCCCGCTCCGGTCGGTGAGATTGCCGCTGTCGGCCATCTCCTTCCACTCCGTGTCCACCACGTACGTGACGTACGCGTCGACGTCGGACCTGATCTTCTTGCGCACCTCGGCCGGATAGACCTCGGAGCGGATGCTGATCTCGTGCAGGGCCTGGGCCTCTTGGCGCACGTACTCCTGGGCGGCCCCGCGGCCCTCCCAGACGCCGGCGATCGCCAGGCCCAGCACGATCGCGTAGATCACCCCGATCATCATCGTCATGTACTCGATGACGTCCGGGGTCTCGTTGGGATCGTCGTCGTCGCCGATCCGGCGGTGGTTGAAGAAGGCGATGGACAGCACCACGGCGCAGGCCGCGGCCATCGCGAGGGACAGGACGAGCCATTCCGACAAGATGACTCCCGATCGGTCACGAGGGGGTGTGCGGGGTGTGCGGGCGGTCTAGCGCGGGCGCAGCGCGACGATCGCGAGCACCGCGGGAGCCGCGGTCATCAAGGTGAAGGTCACCGGCGAGATGTGGTGCTCGGGCCGTTTGGCGGCGGCCGTGCGGTAGGCCGGCCGGGCCACCGGCTTCTTCGGGGGCGGGGCCGGGGGCGTCACTGCGGGCGTCGGTGCCTTCACCTCGAGCGGCGGGGGCGGTACCGGTTTCGGCGGGGCCGGCGCGGGCGGCTTCGGCTTCGCCTGCGGAGCGGGTGGGGGCGGCGCAGGGGGCTTGGGGGCCGGCGGAGGCGGCGGCGCGGGCGGCGGGGTCGGCTTCGGGGGCGGCTTCGGCGCCGGGGGTGGCGGTGGGGTCGGCGTCGGGGTGGGAGTCGGCTTCGGCGGGCACGGCGGGGGAGGCGGGGGCGGGCAGTGGCCTCCGTGTCCCCCGTGGCCGCCGTGTCCCCCGTGGCCGGAGCCTCCGTGGCCGGTGCCGTGCCCGTTGCCGTTGCCGTGCCCGTTTCCGCGGCCGGCGCCCTGGCCGCCGGGAGGCCCGTCGCCGTGATGTCCGCCACCCCGGCGGCTCGCGGCCGCACCGCTTCCGGCGGCCGCGACCAGCCGGACGGCGGCCGCGCCGTCTCCGGCGTCGATCGTCGCGTAGGCGCAGCTATCAGCCACGGCCGGCGTGGCGGACAGCGCCGCCCACAGCAGGACCGGGACCACCAGCAGGCGTCTGGTACAGGCTTTGTTCACCCGGGGAGCATGGGCTCACGTGCGCTCGCACACGCGGGGCTCAGCCGTGGTTCGCCTGAACGGGTGGAGCGCAGACCGTAGAGGTTTGAGCCACGGAACGATGCAGTCCGGTCACGTACCTGCGTATTCCCATAAGCGACTTGTCGGTTTCGGTCATTCGCTGCGGGAGGGGTCCTGGAGGCCTTTGGTGTGTGATGAAGAACGGATCACCAATTTCCGCTTTTGCTCGCTCCGTTGGGCAATGATCAGTACATTCGGCTCGGACAAGCGTCCGACCCCGGACGACCGCGCAGGACTACGGCTTGGAGACCCCGATGGAGCGCCCCGCCTGGGCCCCGCCAGGTATCGACATATCGGTGCCGAGCGTGTCCCGCATCTACGACTACTACCTGGGCGGCTCCCACAACTTCGAGGTCGACCGCCAGGCCGCCCGCCGCGCCATGGAGTTCCTGCCGGGCCTGCCCAAGATCATGCAGGCCAACCGCGCCTTCATGCGCCGCGCCGTCCGCTACGCCGTGGCCCAGGGCGTCACCCAGTTCCTGGACATCGGCTCCGGCATCCCGACCTTCGGCAACGTTCACGAGATCGCCCAGGCCGCCAGCCCCGAGGCCCGCGTGGTCTACGTGGACCACGACCCGGTGGCCGTCGCGCACAGCCGCGCCGTCCTGGCCGGCGACGAGCGCACCGGCATCGTCACCGCCGACCTGCGCAAGCCGAGGGACATCCTCGCCGCCCCCGAGGTCGCGCAGCTGCTGGACCTCGAACGCCCGGTCGCCCTGCTGCTCGTCGCCGTCCTGCACTTCCTGGAGGACGCGGACGACCCGTACGCCGCCGTCGCCGAGCTGCGCGAGGCGCTGGCCCCCGGCAGCCTCCTGGTGCTCACGCACGCCTCCTACGAGGGCATCCCGCTCTCCCAGGAGGTCGCGGGCGGCATGGTCGGCGTCTACCGGGACATCCGCAACCCGCTCGTCATGCGCAGCGGTGAGCAGATCGCCCGCTTCTTCGAAGGGTTCGAGCTGGTCGATCCCGGTGTCGTGTCGATGCCGTTGTGGCAGCCCGAGGGCACCGAGGACCCGGAGGACGGCGAAACGCCCGAGGACCCGTACGCGTTCTCGGGCTTCGGCGGAGTGGGACGCAAGGCGTGAGATCCCCGGCCGCGGTGCCTTCCGGCACACCGACCCCGAAGAAGGCGCAACCCGCGCAGGCTGCAGAGCCCGCGCAGGGAGCAGAGCCTCCGTCCGCGTCCACAGGCCCGTCGGCTCCGACGGGCCTGTCGGCGGGTCCCGCCGCGCTGCGGAGCGGGCTCGAGGACCGGATCGGGCGCTTCGCGACCATCTGGGGACGGGCGATCTTCCCCGTCACCGCGACCTCGCTGACCCGCGTCGAGTTCGAACAGCACCTCATCCCGCTCGCCCGGACCCTCGCCGAGGCCCTGCACGCCCGGCCCTTCGACGCCGGCGTCGCCCAGCGGGTCGGGGCCGAACTCGTCGCCGTGCACTGCACCGACCCGGAGGCGCTGGCCGGCACGCTCGGCGTGGTCGAGTCGTACCTCGTGCTCTACTGCGGTCCCGACGGCGTGGGCGTGGAGGGCACCGAGGAGTACCGGTCGCGCTGCGCCCGGCTCCAGCACGGGATAGCGGCGGGATTCGCCCGCGCCCTGCGCGAGCGGACCCTCAAGGAGCAGGAGGCCATCGCCCGCTCCGCGCTGACGGCCCGCATCGACGCCCAGCAGGCCCTGCACGCGAGCGAGGAGCGCTTCAAGGCGGTCTTCGAGGGCGCGGCCATCGGCATCGGCATCGCCGACCTCGAGGGCAACGTCCTCGAGGTCAACGACGCGCTGCTGCAGATGTTCGGCGGGATGGGCGGGCACGTCCGGGGCCGCAACGTCAGCGAATGGGGCCACCCCGACGACGCCCCGCACGTCTGGCGGATGTACGGGGAACTCGTACGGGGCGAGCGCGAGAGCTACCGCGTCGAGAAGCCGTACTACCGCCACGACGGGACGGTGCTCTGGACCAACCTGACGGTGTCGCTGCTGCGCGACGCCGAGGGGGTGCCGCAGTACCAGCTGGCGCTGATGGAGGACACCACCGAGCGCCGACTGCTGAACCTGCGGCTCCGCTACGAGGCCACGCATGACGCGCTGACCGGGCTGCCGAACCGGACGCTGTTCTTCGAACGCCTGGAGAAGGCCCTGAGCGGGGCCGGCGGCAGCCGCTTCGGCCTGTGCTACCTGGACCTCGACGGGTTCAAGGCGGTCAACGACAGCCTCGGCCACTCGGCGGGCGACCGGCTCCTGGTGGAGGTCGCCGACCGGCTGCAGAGCTGCGCGACGGGCCCCGGCGAGGTCGTCGCACGACTCGGCGGCGACGAGTTCGTGGCGCTGACCACCGGCTCGGACACCGAGGAGAAGGTGACCGAACTCGCGGTCCGGATCCTGTCCGCCCTGTCCGTGCCCATCCGCATCGAGGGCCGCGAGCTGTCGGTCCGCGGCAGCATCGGCATCGTGGAGGGCCCGGCCCGGGAGCGCACCGCGGCCGAGGTGCTGCGCAGCGCCGACATCACCATGTACCGGGCCAAGGCGGCCGGCGGCAACCGCTTCGAGTTCGCCGACGCCGAGGCCGACGCCCGCGCCATCACCCGGCACGGCCTGACCAACGCCCTCCCGGCGGCCCTGGAACGCGGCGAGTTCTTCATCGAGTACCAGCCGCTGGTCCACATGCACGACGGCAGCGTCCACGGCGCCGAGGCCCTGGTGCGCTGGTCGCACCCGCAGTACGGGGTGCTCGGGCCGGACCGCTTCATCCCGCTCGCCGAACGGACCGGGCTGATCGTGCCGCTCGGCCGCTGGGTCCTGGAGGAGGCCGTCCGCCAGGCCCGCAACTGGCAGCGCCAGCACGGCGGCTCGGCCCTGCGGATCAACGTCAACCTCTCGCCGACCCAGCTGCACCACCCCGGCCTGGTCGCCGACACCGTCGCGGTGCTGGAGAACTCGGGCCTCGCCCCGGGCGCCCTGTGCCTGGAGGTCACCGAATCGGCCCTGATCGGCGCCGACGACGAACTCCTGGAACCCCTGCGCCGGCTCGCCGCCCTCGGCGTGGACATCGCGCTCGACGACTTCGGCACCGGCTACTCGAACCTGGCGAACCTGCGCCGCCTCCCGGTCAGCGTGCTGAAGCTGGACCGCTCCTTCACCAAGGGGATGCAGCAGCAGCCCGCCAACCCGGTCGACGTCAAGATCGTGGAGGGCATCGTCGCGCTGGCCCACAGCCTCGAACTCGCCGTCACGGTCGAAGGCGTGGAGACCGGCGCCCAGGCCGCCCAACTGCGCGACCTCGGCTGCGACACCGCCCAGGGCTGGTACTACGCCCGTCCCGGCGCCCCCGACCGCATCCACACGCTCTTGCTGTCGGACGCCGTGCCCACACCCTCCTGACGCCCGGCCGGGCCGGTCAGTCCAGCCCGGCCTCCGTTCCCCGGCCCGGCGTCCGGACGGCAGCAAGGACCCGCTCGTACCTCCGTGACGTGTCGGCCAGGACCTCGGCGGCCACCGGCAGCCGCTCCGCCTCGTACGCGTCGAGCACCTCCTCGCCGGCCTGACCGGCGAGGGCCGTGGTCAGTGTCCGACCGAGGGTGGCCGCGTCCTGGATGCCGGTGTTCATGCCCAGCCCGCCGGCTATGGGGTGGACGTGCGCGGCGTCCCCGGCGAGGAACACCCGGCCCTCGCGTATCCGGGTGGCCATGCGGACGTTGACCCGCCAGGCGGAGAGCCAGGTGGCATCCGCGAGCCGGATCCCAGGCATCCGGGCATGCCGGTCGAAGAGCCGCTGGAAACCCTCCAGCGAGGGCGGCAGCAGTCCGCCCTGCTCGTCCTGCTCGGGCGAGGCCTGCAGCTGGAAGGTGTCCGTCCCCGGCATCGGGCAGAGCAGTATCCCGCCGCCTTCCGAGGTGAACCACTGGTGCCAGAAGTCCCGGCTGAGCCCCGGGGCCCGGACGTCCCCGATGACCATCGCGGGTTCCTCCTCCCCGCTGCCCTCGAAGGGGATGCCGAGGAGCTTGCGGGTGGTGCTGCGCCCGCCGTCGCACCCGGCGAGGTAGCGGGCTCCGATCACGGTGCCGTCCGCCAGTTCCGCGCGGACCCCGGCCGCGTCCTGGGTGATCCCGGCGAGCCGGGATCCGTACTCGACCTGCACGCCCAGGCCGGTGAGCCGGTCGCGCAGCGCCTCCTCGATCTGCCACTGCCCTATCAGCAGGCCGCTGTCGGCCACCGAAGTGTCGTTGACGTGTGCTCCGTCGAAGTACTTGCGCAGGACCACCTCGCTGCTGCCGATGGCCGTCAGGGCCTCGGCCACGCCGAGCCCTTCGAAGATCTCGAGGCTGCTCGGCCGGAGCCCCTTGCCCCGGGACTCGCGGTGCGGTGCGGTGTGTCCCTCGATGATGCGGACGGTGGCTCCGCGCAGGGCGAGTTCGCACGCCAGGGTCAGTCCCGTGGGGCCGGAGCCCGCGATCAGTACGTCGGTCATCGGATGTCCTCTCCTCGTCGGTGTGCGTCGATGCGCTCGTCGATGTCTCAAGGAAAGCGGCTCCCGACCAAAAATGCAACCCGGTCAAGAAAATTACTCAGTCACGAATTTGTGGTACGCTGTGCGCATGGAGAACACGACGGGTCTGCGCGAGAACAAGAAGCTCCGTACGCGTCGCCAGCTGGCGGCCACGGCGCTGGAACTCTTCCTGGAGCGGGGCTTCGATGCCGTGTCGGTGGCGGATGTCGCCGCCGCGGCCGAGGTCTCCAAGCCCACCCTGTTCCGGTACTTCCCGAGCAAGGAGGACCTGGTGCTCGACCGGTTCGCCGACCACCAGGACGAGGCGGCCCGCATCGTGCGCGAGCGCCCTGCCGGCCAGACGCCGGTGGGCGCGGTGCGTGCGCACTTCCTGGCGGCCCTCGCCGAGCGGGACCCGATCACCGGGCTGTGCGACCACCCCGGAGTGCTCGCCTTCCAGCGGCTGCTCTACGGGACCGCCAGCCTGGAGAGCCGGATGGCCCACTACACCGACCGCGAGGTGGAGCTGCTCGCCGCCGTGATCGAGGGGGAGTCGGTCCCGCCGCTCACCGCCCGGCTCGCGGCGATGCACCTGGTGGCGGTCCGCCATGAGCTGGGCCGGGAGAACTACCGCCGCATGGATGCCGGCCAGAGCGCCGACGAGGCGCACCCGGCCGCCGTGGCCGACGCCGAGCAGGCCTTCGCGATGCTGGCCGGCGGGCTCGACGCGGCCCTCCCCACTGCCACGGCCCAGCCCTGACGAAGGGCCCGGCACGGACTCGGACGAGGCGGCACGGGTTCAGCCCAGCAGGATGCGCTTCAGCTCGCGGGCCGCGCGCGGGGGAGCGACGTCCGTGCGGTGGGCCAGGGCGATCGTGCGGCGCAGCGGGGAGCCCGCCAGGGGGGTGGCGCGCAGCCCCGGGCCGGCGTGGTCGACGACCATCGCCGGGACGACCGCGACGCCGAGCCCGGCGCGGACGAAGCCCAGGATCGCGTCCATCTCCCCGCCCTCCACCGTGAACACCGGCTCGAAGCCCTCCGCCCGGCAGGCGGCCACCGTCAGGTCCCGCAGGTCGTAGCCGTGGCGGAACATCACCATCGGCTCGTCGCGCAGCGCGGACACCGTGAGCGGGCCGCCGCCCGCGGGAGGCGGCAGCTGCGCCGAGGACACCACCACCAGGTCTTCCGTCAGCAGCTCCACCGTGGTCAGCGCCGGAGCCGAGGGTGGCAACGGCAGCGCGATCAGCGCCAAGTCCAGGGCTCCGCGCGCGAGTTCCCGTACGAGGTCGAGCGAACCGCTCTCCTCGATCAGCAGCTCGATCCCCGGATGGGCGGTGTGGAAGGCCCGCAGCACATGCGGCAGCAGGCCCGTGCACACGCTCGGTGTGGCCCCCAGCCGGACCCGCCCGCGCCGCAGCTGCGCCAGTTCCTGCACCTCGAGCCGGGCGGTGTCCGCGTCCGCCAGGATCCGCCGGGCCAGCGGCAGCAGCGCCTCGCCCGCGTCGGTGAGCGCGATGTTGCCCCGCGCCCGGCTGAACAGCTCCGCTCCCAGCTCCCGTTCGAGCGCCTTGATCTGCTGCGAGAGCGACGGCTGGGCGACGTGCACCCGCTCCGCGGCCCGGGTGAAGTGTCGGGTCTCGGCCACCGCCACGAAGTACAGGAGCTGCTGGAACTGCATCGTCCCAGGATACGCCGTACATAGGGAATCCCTATCGAGATCAGCGCCATCATGTCTTGGACCTCTTGGGGCTTTGGTCCTTACCGTCTGTGACATGGCTCTGGCAACGCGGACGGGCCGACGACCGTCCACCACGCGAACGCTCTGGGACTCCACCGTCGGCAAGAAGTCCGTGATGGCGGTGTCCGGGCTGATCATGCTCGGATACCTGGTCGTCCACATGATCGGCAACCTCAAGATCTTCTTCGGCCCGGGAGATTTCAACGGGTACGCGCACTGGCTCCGCCACATGGGCGAGCCCTTCCTGCACAGCCACTGGGGCCTGTGGGCGGCGCGCGTCGTCCTGGTCGCCGCCGTCGTCGCGCACGCCGTGTCCGCCTACCAGCTCAGCCGCCGCGACATCAAGGCCCGCCCGGTCAAGTACGCCCACAAGCGCCGGCGCGCGAGCTACGCCACCCGCACCATGCGCTGGGGCGGCGTCATCCTCGCCCTGTTCATCGTCTGGCACCTGCTCGACCTCACCACGCTCACCGTCAACGAGCGCGCATGGGCCGGCCACCCCTACGAGAACGTCCTCGCGACCTTCTCCACCTGGTACGGGAACACCATCTACATCGTGGCGATGGCCGCCCTCGCGATGCACGTCCGGCACGGCTTCTGGAGCGCCGCCCAGACCCTCGGCGCGGGCAACGCCCGCCGCGACCGGGCGCTGAAGTTCCTCGCCAACGCCCTCGCCCTCGCCCTCTTCGCGGGCTTCGTCTCCGTCCCCGTCGCCGTCATGACCGGAGTGGTGAGCTGACATGAGCAACGACTACGCCCACACCGACTACACCCGCTACGCCACCGGTGAGCCGATCGCCGACGCCAAGGCCCCCCAAGGCCCCATCGCCGAACGCTGGGACCGGCGCCGCTTCGAGGCCAAGCTCGTCAACCCGGCCAACCGCCGCAAGCACACCGTGATCGTCGTCGGCACCGGCCTGGCCGGCGGGGCGGCCGGCGCCACCCTCGCCGAACAGGGCTACCACGTCGTCCAGTTCTGCTTCTCCGACTCCCCGCGCCGGGCCCACTCCATCGCCGCGCAGGGCGGCATCAACGCCGCGAAGAACTACCGCAACGACGGCGACTCGGTGCACCGCCTCTTCTACGACACCGTCAAGGGCGGCGACTTCCGCGCTCGCGAGTCCAACGTCCACCGCCTCGCCCAGATCTCCGTCGAGATCATCGACCAGTGCGTGGCCCAGGGCGTCCCCTTCGCCCGTGAGTACGGCGGCCTCCTCGACACCCGCTCCTTCGGTGGCGTCCAGGTCTCCCGCACGTTCTACGCCCGCGGCCAGACGGGCCAGCAGCTCCTCCTCGGCGCCTACCAGGCGCTGTCCCGGCAGATCGCCGCCGGCAACGTCGAGATGCACGCCCGCACCGAGATGCTCGACCTGATCACGGTCGACGGCGTGGCCCGCGGCATCGTCGCCCGCGACCTGGTCACCGGCAGGATCTCCACCTACTACGCCGACGCCGTCGTCCTGGCCAGCGGCGGCTACGGCAACGTCTTCTACCTCTCCACCAACGCCATGAACTCCAACGCGACCGCCGTCTGGCGGGCGCACCGGCGCGGCGCGTACTTCGCCAACCCCTGCTTCACCCAGATCCACCCCACCTGCATCCCGCGTACCGGCGACCACCAGTCCAAGCTCACGCTGATGAGCGAGTCCCTGCGCAACGACGGCCGCATCTGGGTCCCCAAGGCCCAGGGCGACAACCGCCCCGCCGCCGAGATCCCCGAGGCGGAGCGCGACTACTACCTGGAACGGATCTACCCCTCCTTCGGCAACCTCGTACCCCGCGACATCGCCTCCCGCGCCGCCAAGAACGTCTGCGACGAGGGCCGCGGCGTCGGCCCCGGCGGCCAGGGCGTGTACCTCGACTTCGCCGACGCCATCCGCCGCATGGGCCGGGACAAGGTCGCCGAGAAGTACGGCAACCTCTTCGAGATGTACGAGCGGATCACCGCGGAGAACCCGTACGAGGTGCCCATGCGGATCTACCCCGCCGTGCACTACACGATGGGTGGCCTTTGGGTCGACTACGACCTCCAGACCACCGTCCCCGGCCTCTTCGCGATCGGCGAGGCCAACTTCTCCGACCACGGAGCCAACCGCCTGGGCGCCTCCGCCCTGATGCAGGGCCTCGGCGACGGCTACTTCGTGCTCCCCTCCACCATCAACGACTACCTCGCCCGCCAGCCGCACCGGGAAGCCGTCGACGACAGCCACCCCGAGGCCGCGGCAGCGATCCGCGAGACCCGCGACTGCCTCGCGAAACTGCTCGCCGTCGACGGGGACCGCACACCCGACTCCTTCCACCGCGAGATCGGCGAGCTCATGTGGGAGTACTGCGGCATGTCCCGCACCGAGGAGGGCCTGCGCAAGGCGCTGGAGCGGATCCCGCACATCCGTGAGGAGTTCTGGAAGCGGATCAAGGTCCCCGGCAAGGGCGAGGAGTTCAACCAGTCCCTCGAGAAGGCCAACCGCATCGTCGACTACCTGGAGCTCGCCGAGCTGATGTGCCTCGACGCCCTCCACCGCGCCGAGTCCTGCGGCGGCCACTTCCGCGAGGAGTCCCAGACCCCGGACGGCGAGGCCGCCCGCCGCGACGAGGAGTTCGGCTACGCCGCGGCCTGGCAGTACCAGGGCACCGGCGCGGCCCCCGTCCTGCACAAGGAAGACCTCGTCTTCGAGTACGTCCACCCCACCCAGCGGAGCTACGCATGAGGCTCAACCTGCGCGTCTGGCGCCAGCAGAACCCCGACACCCCCGGCGCCATGGTCACGTACGAGGTCGACGGCATATCCCGCGACATGTCCTTCCTGGAGATGCTCGACACCCTCAACGAGGACCTCATCCTGCGCGGCGAGGACCCGGTCGCCTTCGACCACGACTGCCGCGAGGGCATCTGCGGTGCCTGCAGCCTCGTGATCAACGGCGACGCCCACGGCCCCGAGCGCACCACCACCTGCCAGCTCCACATGCGGTCCTTCGCCGACGGCGACACCATCGACGTCGAGCCCTGGCGGGCCGCCGCCTTCCCGGTGGTCAAGGACCTCGTCGTGGACCGCAGCGCCTTCGACCGGATCATCCAGGCCGGCGGCTACGTCACCGCCCCGACCGGATCGGCCCCCGAGGCACACGCCACCGCCGTGCCCAAGGCCGACGCAGACTTCGCCTTCGAGCACGCCGAGTGCATCGGCTGCGGGGCCTGCGTGGCGGCCTGCCCCAACGGCTCCGCGATGCTCTTCACCTCCGCCAAGGTCAACCACCTGAACGTGCTGCCGCAGGGCTCGCCCGAGCGGGAGACCCGCGTACTGGACATGGTGGCCCAGATGGACGGCGAGGGCTTCGGCGGCTGCACCCTCACCGGGGAGTGCGCCACGGCCTGCCCCAAGGGCATCCCGCTGCCGTCCATCGCCGCCATGAACCGCGAGTGGCTGCGGGCCGTCCGGAAGCACGGAGCATGAGGGCCCACGAAGCACGGAGCATGAGGGCCCACGCCCGGGACACCGGGCACCGCGTCCCTGGCGGCGGTACTTCCCGGTGCCTCCCCGTACGAGGAGCCCCGGCCGACCGGCTGACGAGACCGGCAGACCCGACGGGCTGATCCGATTGGCGGATCCGATCCGCCGACCGGGCGCTCGTGGCGGCCGTACGACGTGCCGCGCCCCGCCCGCGTCCGGCCCGTGGGGGACAGTGGGCCCCATGCCACAAGCCCCCGCCGGGTCCGGACCGCGCCGCCGCACCCTCCTGGCGGCCGCCGCCCTCGCCCCGCTCGCGATGGCCGGCTGCTCCGCGGAGGACCCGTCCGGCACTTCGGGCCACGGCTCGAAACCCGCGCCCAAGGACGCCCTCGTCATGGTGATCCGGCACGCGGAGAAGCCGTACGCCGGGGACCTGGGCGAGGACGAGGACGGCGACGAGAACCCCGGGTCCCTCGCCGGGCGGGGCCGGCGCCGGGCCGAGGAGCTGCACCGCCTCTTCCTGCCCGCCGGCGGCTCCACGCTGCCCCGCCCCGCGGTCGTCTTCGCGGCCGGCGGCCCGGCGGGGGCCCCCGCCCGCTGCCGCCAGACGGTCGAGCCGCTGATCGCGGCCCTGCGTACGCCGCTGCGCGGAGAGTTCGCCGTCGGCGCCGAACCGGCCCTGGCCCGGGCCGCGCTGGCCGCCCGCATGCCCGTACTCGTCTGCTGGGAGCACACCGGCATCCCCCGCCTGATCCGCTCCCTCGGCGCCCACCAGGTGCTCGGCGTCCCCGCCGTCTGGCCCGACCGCTACGACCTGGTCTGGCTGTTCACCCGCCGACAGGGCCGGTGGAGCTTCCGCGAACTCCCGCAGCACCTGCTGCCGGGGGATGCGTAGCCCGTCGGGCGCCAGCCGACGTGGTCCGAACGTCGTCGTCCGACCGGCAGAAGGGTGCAGGGACATGCACGGTGGCGAGTCGGCAGCGCCGACCGGCCGGCGGGACCGGCGCGGCATGCTGATGTGGTGGGGGCCGCGGGCGCTGTTCGTCATGGGCGCCGTGGTGCTCGTCGTGGAGTCCAGCCGCGGAGTGCCGCTCCCGGAGCTGTACGGGGCCCTGGCCTTCTTCGGGGTCTGCAGTGCCGTCTTCGTCGGACGACAGCTGGGTCTCGGGCACGAGCAGGACCCCGGCGGACGCACCCCGCGCTGGCTGCTCCGGGCGGCCGGCCTGCTGAGCACCGCCGGAGTGGTGGTCCTCGTCCTCCACCTGGCGGGAGTCGAGGGGGACGCCTTGCCGCTCGTCGGGTCGGTGCTCCTGCTGCTCGGCCTGGGCTGGTTCGTCGAAGCGTGGCGGGGACTCGAGCCGGGCCGGCCGAGGAGCGCCCTGCTGGTGTGGGGCGCGGCCCTGATGGCCTTGACCGCGGCGGTGGCGGTCGCCGCAGCGCTCGTGCTGCCCAAGGCCAAGGGCGGTCTCTACGTCGGCCTGCTCATCGCCCTCGGCGCGGCCCTCTTCGTATGCCTCCCGCTGAGCCTCAACCTCCTGTCCGAATGGGGCGTACGCCTCCTGCGGACGCGGCGCTCCGCCGCGGGACCCGGGGCCGGTGTGGGCGTCATCGGGATCCTCGGCCTCGTCGTCACCGCCGCAGTCGTGGTGTCCTGCCTGTGGCTCGTGCAGCGGGACTGGGTGCTGAGCGCGGTGCTCGTCGCGGCGGCGCTGCTCCTGCTGGCGGCCATCGTCTCCAACACGCACGCCGACGTCGCCCTCGTCCTCGCGGGCCTCTGCCTCCTCGCGGCGGCGCCCCCGGAGCACCGCCACCCCCAGGCCCTCGACCCGGCCGGCGGGCAGCGCGTCCTCGTGGCCCTGGGCGACTCCTACATGTCGGGCGAGGGCGCGAGCAGTTACTTCGAGGGAACCGACGACGGCGGCCGCAACGAATGCCGGCGCTCACCCTCCGCCTACGCGGTCGGACTCGGCACAGCCGGCCCCCGGTTCGACCGCGTGCTGTTCCTCGCCTGCTCGGGCGCGCGGACCTACAACGTCAACCCCCGCTCCGGACCCGGCCCCGCCCGCGTACAGCCGGGCGAACCGGGCACCCAGATCGACCAGCTCAAAGGCGTGGCGTCCGCGTTCCACCCGGCCCTCGTCATCGTCGCGCTGGGCGGCAACGACGCCGGATTCGCCATCCTCGGAGAGGCGTGCCTCGCCCCCGGCGACTGCGAGACCCGCAGGTCCCTGTTCCTGAACAACCTGCCGAAGGTCCGCCAGGACCTCATCGCGACCTACGGGTCCCTGCGGCAGGCCTTGCCCGCCGGCGTGCCCATCGTGGCCGTGCCCTACCCGCAGCCGATCGCCGCGGCCGACAGCTGCACCGGAGTGGCCCTCACCAAGGCCGAGCGCGATTTCATCCGCACGTTCGTGGAACAGATCGACACCACGATGCGCCAGGCGGCCGATACGGCGGGCATCACCTACATGGCCGAGATGAAGGACAGCTTCGCCACGCACCGGCTCCAGCTGTGCGAGCGCAGAAAGGGC
The DNA here is from genome assembly GCF_055570595.1 of Streptomyces sp. NPDC031132. Taxonomy (NCBI): domain Bacteria; kingdom Bacillati; phylum Actinomycetota; class Actinomycetes; order Kitasatosporales; family Streptomycetaceae; genus Streptomyces; species Streptomyces sp. NPDC031132. The sequence goes on along the minus strand of NZ_JBVIGX010000004.1, from coordinate 25,618 downwards.
GCAGCCGGAGTCAACTTCGTGGACATCGAGACGGTCAACGGGCTCGCCTCGCAGCGCTTCAGCCCCGCCAAGTGGCTCCACAACAGCCTGCACCCGAACGAACGCGGCCACGCAGCCATGCGCGACACGTTCACCACCTGGCTCGACGCCCACCCCCAGCTCATGCCGCCCACGCCCACGGGCGAACGACAGGCGACGGTCGTCCCCGCGGCCGAACCCGAGCCGCTGTGCGGCATGACCGACGACGCGGTGAACGCGCACTGCAGGGTGCAGCTGCGGGCCTGGGAGCTGGAACAGGTCCGGGGCGGCTGGCCGTGGCTGCTGCTCGTGCTGTTCGGACTGGCCGTGGTGTGGGCCGCGAGCATCGCCGTCTTCAGCCTGCTCCCCGGAGCAGGGCGGTCCTACCGGGATCCCGGCCCCAGCGCACGGGCCAGGTAGGGGGCCGTGCGGCTCGCCGCCGCCCGGGCCACCCGCGCGGGCGGACCCGAGGCGACGATCCGGCCGCCCTCGGCGCCGCCGCCCGGCCCCAGGTCGATCACCCAGTCCGAGCCCGCCACCACCTCCATGTCGTGCTCGACGACCACCACCGAATGCCCGGCGTCCACCAGTCCGTGCAACTGCCGCAGCAGCACCCGCACATCGGCCGGATGCAGCCCCGTCGTCGGCTCGTCCAGTACGTACAGGGTGTGGTCACGGCGCTGCCGCTGAAGCTCGGTCGCCAGCTTGATCCGCTGCGCCTCGCCGCCCGACAGCTCCGTGGCCGGCTGCCCCAGCCGCAGATAGCCCAGCCCGATGTCCTCCAGCGCCCGCAGGCTGCGCGCCGCCGCAGGGACCTGCGCGAAGAACGCGGCAGCGGACTCCACCGTCAGCGCCAGCACCTCCGCGATGCTGAGCCCCTCGTACCGCACCTCCAGGGTTTCGGTGTTGTACCGGGCCCCGGCGCACTCCGGGCACGGCGCGTACGTACTCGGCAGGAACAGCAGCTCCACCGACACGAAGCCCTCGCCCTGGCAGGTCTCGCACCGGCCGCCCGGCACGTTGAAGGAGAACCGGCCCGCCTTCCAGCCGCGCGCCCGTGCCTGCGGAGCCGCCGTGAACAGCTTGCGCACCACGTCGAACAGCCCCGTGTACGTGGCCAGGTTGGACCGCGGCGTACGGCCGATCGGCTTCTGATCCACCTCCACCAGCCGCCGCACCGGGAATCCCGGATCCGCCAGCCGCTCGCCGACCTCCCGGGCGAGCACCTGGCCCACCAGCGTGGACTTGCCCGACCCCGACACCCCCGTCACGGCGGTGAACACCCCGAGCGGGAACTCCGCGTCCACACCCCGCAGGTTGTGCCGGTCGACGCCGGTGAGCCGGACCGAACCGCTCGCCTCGCGTACCTCGCGCCCCGTCCCCGGCCCCGCCTCGCGCTCGGTGAACAGGTGGCGGCCCGTCGCCGACGCCGCCACACCGGCCAGCCCCTGCGGCGGCCCGCTGTACAGCACCTGTCCGCCGTGCTCCCCGGCCAGCGGGCCCACGTCCACCAGCCAGTCCGCATGCCGCACCACATCCAGGTGGTGCTCCACCACGAACACCGTGTTCCCCGCCGCCTTGAGCCGGTCCAGTACGTCGAGCAGCGCCTCCGTGTCGGCCGGGTGCAGCCCCGCCGACGGCTCGTCCAGTACGTACACGACCCCGAACAGCCCCGACCGCAGCTGCGTCGCCAGCCTCAGCCGCTGCAGCTCGCCCGCCGACAGGGTCGGTGCGGTGCGGTCCAGGCTCAGGTAGCCGAGCCCGAGCTCCACGACGGGCCCGATGCGGGACCGCAGGTCCTCGGCGAGCACCCGGGACGCCTCCCCGTCCGGGGCCGCGGCGGCCAGTACGCCGTCCAGGGCGGTCAGCGGCAGCGCCGCCAGCTCGGCGATGGTGCGGCCCGCGAACGTCACGGCCAGGGCCTCGGGCCGCAGCCGCCGTCCCCCGCACACCGGGCACGGGGAATCGGCGAGGAACCGTTCGGCCCGGGCGCGCAGCGCGGCGCTCTTGCTGTCCGAGAAGGTCCGCATCACGTAGCGGTGGACGCTCATGTACGTGCCCTGGTACGGCCGTTGGATCCGGTCCGCGTCCCGCACCGGATGCACCGTCACGACGGGCTGCTCCTCGGTGAACAGGATCCACTCGCGGTCCTTCGCCGCCAACTCCCGCCAGGGCGCGTCCACGTCGTACCCGAGCACCTCCAAGATGTCCCTGAGGTTCTTGCCCTGCCAGGCACCGGGCCAGGCGGCGATCGCCCCCTGACGGATCGACAGCTCCCGATCCGGTACGAGGAGTTCCTCGCTCGTACGGTGGATGCTGCCGAGGCCGTGGCAGGACGGGCAGGCCCCGGCGGCGGTGTTGGGGGAGAAGGCGTCGGAGTCGAGCCGCTCGGCACCCGGGGGATAGGTGCCGGCGCGGGAGTACAGCATGCGCAGGGAGTTGGACAGCAGGGTCACCGTCCCGACGGAGGAGCGCGAGCCGGGGGAGGAGCGCCGCTGTTCCAGCGAGACGGCGGGCGGCAGCCCGGTGACGGAATCCACCTTCGGGGCGCCGATCTGGTGGATCAGGCGGCGGGCGTACGGGGCCACCGACTCGAAGTACCGGCGCTGGGCCTCGGCGTAGAGCGTGCCGAAGGCCAGCGAGCTCTTGCCGGAGCCGGAGACCCCGGTGAACACGGTCAGCGCGTCGCGCGGGACGTCCACGTCGACGCCACGCAGGTTGTGCTCACGGGCACCCCTCACCCGTACGAAGGAGTCGCGGTGGGCCTGAGGTGCCGGGGCGGTGGAGTGGTGCATTCGCCCCAGTTTACGGGCCATGCGTACGGGCCACGCCTGCGGGCCACACGTACGGGGCACACGTACGGGGCACGCCACGGGCGGCGCCTGCGGTCCGCCCCGGATCAGAGCCCGGCCAGCCGGGCCAGCCGCTCGAAGGAGTCCAGCAGCGCCGCGCGGTCGTACGTGGACGTGGTGACCAGCAGCTCGTCCGCGCCGGTCAGCTCGGCCACCTCGGCGAGCTGCGCCGCGACCTGCTCCTCGGTGCCGTGGACGTGCCCGGCGAGCCCGCCCTCGTACAGCTCCCGCTCCTTCCGGGTCATGGCCAGGGCCTCGACCTCCTCCGCCGGGCGCAGGGGCGGGAAGCTGCCCCGCGTGCGGGAGTACGCGAGGGACCACGCCTCCGGGACCAGGATGCGCCGGGCCTCTTCCGGAGTCGGCGCCACCGCCACCGTCCCGGAGACCACTACGTACGGCTCCGAGCCGCCGGCCGAGGGGCGGAACTCCTCGCGGTAACGCCCGATGATCTCCGTGACCCGGCCCCGGGCCCGCAGGTCGCCCACCACCAGCGGCAGTCCGGCCCGCGCCGCGATCCCGGCGCCCTCGCCGGTGGCCAGCACGTACGCCGGTATCCGCAGCCCCTCCGCCGGGCGGGCGTGCACGTCGGGGTGCGCCTGCTGGGTGCCGTCGAGCCAGCCCAGCAGCTCCGCCAGCTGCTCCTCGAACCGGTCGGCGTCCCCGGTGTCGCGGCCCAGCGCCCGCCGGATCCCGCCGGTGAAGCCGACGGAGCGGCCGAGTCCCATGTCGATCCGGCCCGGGAACAGCGACTCAAGGACCCCGAACTGCTCCGCGACCACCAGCGGTTGGTGGTTGGGCAGCATCACCCCGCCGGTCCCCACCCGGATCCGTTGGGTGGCCCCGGCGACGGCGGCGGCCAGGACGGCGGGCGCGGAACCCGCCACACCGGGGACGCTGTGGTGCTCGGACACCCAGAAGCGGTGGTAGCCGAGCCGCTCCGCCGCACGGGCGAGCTCCACGGTGTCGCGCAGGGCCTGCGGGGCGGGGTGCCCCTCGCGGGTGCGGGACCGGTCGAGGATGGAGAGTTTCCGGATCACACAAGGCTGTAACGCACACGCGCCGAAACGATTCCCTGCCTACTCTGGCCCGCATGAGTGACAGCAACGACCGCCCGCCGCTGGCCGTCTTCGACATCGACAACACCCTGGCCGACACCGACCACCGCCAGCACTTCCTGGAGCGACGCCCCCGGGACTGGGACGGCTTCTTCGGCGCGGCCCCGGCCGACCCGCCGCTCGCCCGCGGGGTGGCGCTGGCGGTGGAGCAGGCGGCCGACTGCGAGGTCGTGTACCTGACCGGGCGCCCGGAGCGGTGCCGCACGGACACGGAGGAGTGGCTGACCCGGCACGGGCTGCCGGAGGGGCGGGTGTGGATGCGCGGGAACCAGGACCGCAGGCCGGCCCGGACCACCAAGCTGGAGGTGCTGCGGCGGATCGCCCGGGGCCGGGAGGTGCGGATGCTCGTGGACGACGACGAGCTCGTCTGCCAGGCCGTGCGCGCCGCGGGCTTCAAGGTGGTCCTGGCCGACTGGGCGGCGGAGGCGCCGGAGCTCACGTCCGCCCAGGAGGGCGAAGGCCGCACCTGAGGCAGGTAGCCGCTCGGTCGGCGTCCTCGCCCGGCTCCCCGAGGCGCCGGCCGAGGGGGCGGCTCGCCGCCGTGGAGCAGGCGTGGGCCGACGGCCATGAGAGAGAGCCCTCGGCCGAGCGCGTGGCCGGTTCCCGTCGCCTATCGGACCAGCGCGAAGGTACTGGCTGCGACGGCCCCGCCCACGGCAGCGCCCACGAGAACCTGGGCCGGGGTGTGGTCCCTGAGCTCGACCCGGGACCAGCCGACGACGGCGACCACGGCGTAGGCGAGGAGCACCCAGGGCCCGTACGTCATGGCGAGCATCGCGACGCTTCCGGAGGAGACGGCGGCATGCACGCTGATCTTCCAGGCGGGGGTCACGGCGAGGAGGGCCGCGAGGGTGACCAGCATGGCCGCGATCAGCGCAATCATGGTCCGCGGGGCGTTGCAGGCCCACAGCAACGCGATACCCGTGGCGACCGAGCCGACGACGAAGGTCATCACGAGGATGCGCTGACGCCGCTGGCCGACGTGCCGGTCGGCCCAGCGGCCGCGGCGGATGCCGTACTTGATGAACGCGAGCGGGATGACCGCGGCGAACAGGCAGCCGAGGAGGCCCCATCCGATCCCGGCGAGGCGGCCGGTGTGCCAGCCCATGAGGACGGTGTCCGCGATGATCCAGGTCTTGGGATCGAGACCGTCGGTGATCAGGCGTGCGGCCCGGGACGCGGCGGGCCGGGCGATCGGGGTGACCGTGGTCGTCACGCCGTTGCCTCCTTGCTGGTCGTGGTGAGGAATGCGTCGGCCACGGGGGAGTGGTAGACCCGGGCGAGCTGGACGAGCCTCGACACCTCGGTGGCGAAGTCGAGGTCCTCGATTCCGACGGTGCCCGGCTCCTGGGTGCTTGCGGCGGGCAGGGCGCCGCGGGCCTTGCCCTCGCGTGCTGCCCGCATCCAGAGGGCTTCGGCGGCCGGGCTCGTCGCCGGGTCGAACCCCGCCTGCCGCGCGGCGCTCTGCGCACGCTCCCGTACGCCGTCATCGGCGTAGGCGTCGAGGGCCAGGGCTGCGTCGCGTATCTCGATCACCCGCCGGTACAGCCGCAGGCGCGGGCTGCGGAGGATTCCGGTCCTGAGGACGATGTCGGGGGTGACTGCGGTCAGGTCCTGCCAGAGCGGCTGGAGCTGCCGGTGGTGCCGGCCGTCCTGGACGGTGCGCCAGGCCACGCCGAACGCGGGGATGCTGCTTCCGACGAGGATGAAGCCGATCGCGACGTACTTCAGGGCATCGGTGGCGTTGTCGACCGCGATGTCGCCGGTGCCGTCCGTGAGGCCGACGAGGCGGCTCGTCATGTACCCGGACCGGACCAGGGTGTAGAGGACGCCGACGGCGGTTCCGATGCCCATGAGGCGTACGCCGGTCCGCAGCCATCGGGCACTGGCGTGCCGCGCGCTCCCCCAGAAGAGCCAGGTGGCGGTGGCCATCGCGATGCCGAGGTAGGTGACGAAGACGAGGTAGTAGACCGTGGCCCAGCCGTTGCCCGCACTCTCCTCGAAGAAGTCGGTCATCTCGTGGGGCCGCGGGACGAAGAAGACGAAGAGCACCGCCATGGCCGTCATCGCGGTCAGGGCGACGTAGTGGCGGCCTCGCAGCCGACGGCCGGTGCCGGTTTCCGGCCGGGCGATCGCGACGACGAAGTCGACGACTGCGCCGGCCGCGATCACGCCCAGCCAGTGCTTGACGAGGGTGGACAGATTGTTGACGCCCGCTGCGTGGTCCACGGCGTGCATCAGCCCGGGCAGACGGAGCGTCATGGAGAGGGTCAGGGCGGCGAACGCCATCCACAGCGCTCGTTGCTTGACGGTGCGAACGGCCGAGGGGACCCGCCAGACCGTCACCGCCCAGAGCATGATCAAGACGGCGATTTCGAGGTGTTTCACTTCACGACCACGTGTTTCGAACGGGGTGCCCGAGGGCGTCATGGAGGCGTACGAGACGGCCCTCGGCCTCGCCGGAGGTCGACTGCGTCGTGTAGCGGCCGGCCCGCTCGTGGATGAGCGTGGCCAGGGTCTCCGCCTGCCGCTCCTGCGGGCTCGCGAACTTGCTCCGCCCCATGAGGTGCGCCAGGCGGTCGATGTCGAGGCCGAGTTCCTCGTCGATCGATTCGGTCGTGCGCGCCACGCTCCTGATCCGGGCCGCCTCGGCGCGGATGATCGAGGCCACGGGGAGGTCGGGGCGGTCAAGACCGGAGACGGTCGCCTGCGTGCGCGCCAGCAGGTGGTGGAAGTGTTCGGAGGCGCGGGCGATCTCGTCCTCCGACGGCTGTTCCGGCAGGTCGAGCTCGGGGGCGACATGACCGAGCAGCATGTGGGAGATCTCGTGGAGGACGATCTGCACCTTGAGGATCTCGGCCGCGACGGCGTCGTAGAAGACGAGGTCAGCCACCTCCAGGCCGAGCCAGATCCCGCACGGCAGGGCCGGGTCGGGAGGCCCGTCGAGAGGGAGCAGGATCAGCGGCCGGCCGCGCTGCTCGGCTATGCCTTCGCAGAAGACCTCGAGGTCGAACGGCTGGGGGATGACGAGTTGGTCGGCAACGGCGGCGCACTCTGCATCGGCGCGCTTCCACCACCGCCGCATAGCCGCACTCCCCGCCCGTCAGCTCTCTCCGGAGTGGAGCTCAACTGCCCCGTTCCGTTCGCTTGCTTCGCACTTCTGATCGGCTCGAGAGTAGCCGGAAGCATGCGGTGGCGGAAAAAGGGCGTATTGACTGTCTGAAAGACGCTTGTTCGTGCGGGCCGCGTGGCTGAATCGCGTCTCACGACTCCTTGGGACGGCGACGGCGGGGCTTCACATCCGGAAGCCCTTCGGCCTTGCGGAGCTGCTTGATCAGGCCGGTGACGGACCTCATCGACCCGGCGGACAGTCCGCTGAGACGGAAGGCCGCGGCCTTGACCTGTTCATCCTCCAGGACCTGGGCGAACTCGTCGGCCGCGGCGGCCTTGTCCATCTCCTCGCGAAGCCGGGAGATCCTCTCCTCGATCCGCTGCTCGATCGCGTCGGCGTTCTCGCCGTCGGCGAGGTATCCGACGGTGACGCCGAAGAAGTTGGCGATCGCGCGGATCGAGTCGATGCCGGGGTTCGGATTGTTGTTCAAGCGGATGGTCTGGACCGTGCCGTGCGAGACGGAGGGGCCGGGCAGCTGCTTCGTGCCGTCGGCGATCTCTTGGTACGTGTACGGACCGCGGCCCGCCGGGTGGATCGTCTCGATCAAGAAACCGAGGCGGTCGCCCATGGTGTCCCGCCGGCCGGTGGGGGTCTCCTCACCCATCACCGTCATTGCTCCCGTCTCCTGCTGGATCCCGTGGCCCACTGCCGAACCATCCCCCGCATTATCTACCGGTCTAGATGGATCTCGCCACACAGTGCAACCAAGTCCGTCTACCCGGCTGGCGGACCCTCGCAAGTGCGACCTGCGCCACGTCGCTGCACGCCCACCCCGCCAGTCGCTTGACAGGGCGTATGTGGGACGACGTATGTTCATTCAGCCATCTAGCCCACTAGATGCATCGGCGCTCAACTGCTCGACGCTCCACGTCTAGCTTGCTGAGTCGCCGAAGCTGCTGGGCGAGAGGCGCACGGGGAGAGGACCGCCTCTGCCGTGGGCTGGGGGACGGGGGTCCGCAGCCCACGGGGGGCGGTCAGCTTGCCTGTGTCCAGACGTTCAGACGTTCAGACGTTCCGGCGTTCAGCCGTTCAGCGCAGTGTGAGCGGGGTCTCGGATTCGACGCGGGACAGCTTCTCCGGGTTGCGGACGTAGTAAAGGCCCGTGATGCGGGCGTCCTCGACACGGAACGCCAGGACGCCGTCGATCTCGCCGTTCAGGCGCAGCACGAGTGCCGGGTTGCCGTTGACCACCGTGGGGTCGCTGGTGAGCGTGGCTCCGTTCTTGGCGGTGCCGCCGATGATGAAGCGGGCCACCTTGTCCGCGCTGACGATCGGCCGCGGGGCGGCCTGCTTGATGCCGCCGCCGTCGCTCACCAGGACGGCCTCGGGGGCGAGTACGTCGAGGAGGCCCTGCAGGTCACCCGTCGCGAGCGCGCGCCGGAACGACTCCAGGACCGCCCGGCTCTGGCTCGGGGAGACCACCTCGCGAGGACGGCGTGCATCGACGTGCCGGCGGGCGCGGTGCGCGATCTGGCGGACGGCCGCCGGGCTCTTGTCCACGGCCGCCGCGATCTCCTCGTAGCTGACGTCGAAGGCCTCGCGCAGCACGAAGACGGCGCGCTCCGTCGGCGACAGCGTCTCGAGGACGAGCATCATCGCCATCGACACGCTCTCGGCGAGCTCGGCGTCCTCGGCCACGTCCGGCGCGGTGAGCAGCGGCTCGGGCAGCCACGGGCCGACGTACGCCTCCTTGCGGCGGCTCATCGTACGCAGCCGGTTGAGCGCCTGCCGGGTCGTGATCCGGACCAGGTACGCACGCTGGTCGCGTACCTGGTCCAAGTCGACCTCCACCCACCGCAGCCAGGTCTCCTGGAGGACGTCTTCCGCGTCGGCCGCCGATCCGAGCATCTCGTAGGCGACGGTGAAGAGCAGGTTGCGGTGGGCGACGAACGTCTCGGTCGCCGGGTCGGTGGCGTGGTCGCTCATGGCTCGCCCTCTCGTTCGTCGGTAGGTGTTCGATCTGATCATCTGCTCGTTCAGCGGATGGCCGGCGCCTCGCTGCGCCCGGCCTCCAGCAGGGGCCGGCGCTTGGTGTCCCTGGCCCAGGCCCACTTGAACGAACCGGGCTTGCTCGCCTCGTTGGCCAGCTGCTTGACGGTGCCCCGGCAGATCAGCTCCTTGAGCTTCGCGGCAGGGCGACCGTCGAGGTGGAGCCTCATCGCGCTGTCGTCCCTGCGCGCGACCTGGAAGATGCCGGTCCCGCGGCCCAGACTGATGCACTGGCCGACGAACCCCAGGGCGATCGGCGCAGGTTGCTCCCCCGCGATCCGGTTCAGCACCGTGTCGGCGGCGTGGCCGCCCAGCGGCCCGGCGGCCTGGCAGCTCATCCGGAACGGCAGGTCCGACGGCGCCGCCGAATCACCGGCCGCGACGATGCGTACGTCGTCCACACTCGTCAGGGTCTCGTCGGTGAGCAGCCGGCCCAGGGCGTCGGTGCTCAGCCCGCTGCGCGCGGCCAGGTCCGGCACGCCGAATCCGGCGGACCAGATGGTCACCTCGCTCGGGAGCCGGCGGCCGTCGGCGAGTTCCACGGCATCGCGCCCCACCGCCGCCACCTTCGCGCCGGGGCCCTCGATCACGGTCACACCGAGTGCGGCCAGCCGTTCGGCGACCGAGCGCCGACCCCGCTGGTGCAGGTAGGGGCCCAGCACGTCGCCGCAGACGAGGGTCACGGTGCGGCCCGCCTCCGCCAACTCGGCGGCGGTCTCGATGCCGGTCGGACCGGCTCCGACAACGGTCACCGGAGCCGTGGCGGGAGCGGCGTCCACGATCTGCCGCAGGCGCCGTGCCTCCTCGAGGTCGGCAATGGGGTGGGCGAACTCGGCCGCTCCGGGCACGCGCGGGTCGGCGCTGCCGCTGCCCACCGCGTAGATCAGGTAGTCGTAGCCGACCGTGCCACCGCCCGCCAGCGTGAGGCTGCGCCCGGCCGCGTCGATCCGCGTCACGGTGTCGACCAGCAGACCGATGCCCTCGGCCAGCACGTCCCGGTAGTCGACGACCGCGTCGTGGGACCCGCCCACCACCTGGTGCAGGCGGATCCGCTCGACGAAGGTCGGGCGCGGGTTGATCAGAGTGACGGTGACGTCGTCGCGCTGCGTCAGTCGATTGGCCGCCATGACCCCGGCGTATCCGCCGCCGATGACGATCACTTCGGTGTTCCCGGTCCCGGTCACGGTGTCTCCTTCGTTTCTTGGCTTCGGCATCAAGACACCGCGTGATCGATCGCCGTGACAGGGTGTGATCCAGATCACTCCACGGGCCCGTCCTGGCGGAGCGGCCCAGAACCGTCATGGGGACCGATGAGTTTCGCCGCGATCCGCAGTCATAGACCATGGATGGTGCGCTTCAGCCGCGAGTGCGTGGCAGCGTGCACCGAAGTGACCCGCTGAGAACAGACACGAGACACCGAGGAACCTGAGATGCGTACCCTGATCAGCACCGCCTTCATCTCGCTCGACGGCGTCGTCGAGGCCCCGGGCGGCGAGCCCGGCTACCGGAACTCCGGGTGGACCTTCAAGGACGTCGAGTTCCTCCCCGAGGCGTTCGAGATCAAGGGCCGCGAGCAGAAGGAAGCCACCGCGATGCTCCTGGGCCGGACCAGCTACGAGGCCTTCAGCCCGGTGTGGCCCGACATGGCGGACTTCGCCGACTACAAGGTGATGCCGAAGTACGTCGTCTCCACCACGCTCACCGAGGACGACCTGGTGACGAACTGGGGCGAGACCTCGATCCTGCGCTCGCTCGACGAGGTCGCCGCGCTGAAGGAGACCGACGGCGGCCCGATCATCGTGCACGGCAGCGCCTCCCTGAACCGGAGCCTTTCGGACGCCGGCCTGATCGACCGCTACCACCTGCTCGTGTTCCCGCTCCTGCTCGGCGCGGGCAAGCGTCTGTTCAGCGCCACGGACAAGGACGCCCAGAAGCTGAAGCTGGTCGAGCACGAGGCCTACGCCAACGGCCTGCAGAAGAACGTCTTCGACGTCGTCCGCTGACGAGGCAGCTCGCGTACAGGCCTTAGGGGGTGTCGCGGGGCGAGTGCGGCCTCACTGGCCCACCCTCCCGTCGATGCACTCGCGCAACAGGTCGGCGTGCCCGGAGTGACGGGCGTACTCGTCGATCCGGTGCACCATCAGCTCCCGGACTGCGATCCCCTCCTTGCCCACCCGCCGGCCCAGGTCCGGGTGCTCGGCCAGTGCGGCGTCGGTGGCGGCCTGCTCGCGCTCCAGATCGACGTATGCGGCGTCGACGACGGCCTGTTCGGCGACCGCTCCGTGGAAGTCCGCGTCCTTCCCGCCGTACAGTTTCGGCAGCGGGTCGCCGTCGCTGATCCAGTTGCGCCAGTCCCGTTCCACCTCGGCGAGGTGCCGGATCAGGCCGAGCAGCGACATCGTCGACGGCGGGACCGACCGGCGGGCCAGTTGCTCCGCGTCCAGACCCTCGCACTTCATCCGCAGGGTGATGCGGTAGTTCGTCAGGAAGTCCTGCAGCGTGGCGAGTTCGCCCTCCGGACTGTCCTCGTTGTTGCGGAGGTCGTCGTCCGGGTCGGCCCACATGTCGGGGTAGACGGTTGCCCGGGTCCACCGCGCGGGTTGATCATTCATGGGTGCATGCTCGGCCATGGCAGTCGAGTTCGCTACCGACTTTCTGCTCCCAGCCGGTTCTGCGCCGGCCGTCAGTGGTGCCGGGACATGTGGGCGAGGATCTGGGTCGCGCCGTCGGGCGCGAAGGCGCTGTCGATTCCCTCGGCGGCGCCTTCGGCTGCTTCCCTGGAGCGGGGCAGCAGGAGGTCCTCGTAGGCGCGGACGGCGTCGTCGACGGTGGCGCCGTCGACGGCGGTGTTGTCGATCAGTGCGCGGGCGAGGTCGGCGCCGTCGAGCATGGCGAGGTTCGCGCCCATCCCGGAGAACGGTGACATGAGATGGGCGGCGTCGCCGAGGAGGGTGAGGCCGGGGGTGTGCTGCCAGGTGTGCGGGACGGGCAGGGCGTACAGAGGCCGGTTGACGTACCCGGTGTCGGTGTCGGTGATGAAGCCGAGCAGATCGCGGCTCCAGCCGGTGAACTCCTCGAGCAGCGCTTCGCGGACCGCGCCTTCGTCGACCAGGTCGAGGCCGGCCTTCTGGTGCCAGTTCTCGTCGGTGCGCATGCCGATGTAGACGCGGATGTGCCGGTGGCTGTTGCGCTGGGCGACGAAGCCCCGGTTGTCGTCGAGAGCCATCATGGTGCCGTCGCCGGTGAGGGAGGCGAGTGCGGGGTGGCGGGTGTCGGCGTCGTCGAGGCCGGTTTCGACGAAGGTGACACCGGTGTAGACGGGCGCTGCGTCGGAGAGCAGGCGGCGGACTTGCGACCAGGCGCCGTCGGCTCCGACGACGAGGTCGGCCTCGGTGGTGGCGCCGTCGGCGAAGTGCAGGCGGTGGGTGCCTCCGGTGAGGGGTTCGACGTGCGCGAGCTTGTGGTTCCAGCGCACGGTGTCGGGATTGAGGGAGTCCAGCAGGAGGCCGCGGAGCTGGCCGCGGTCGATTTCCGGGTTGCCGTCTTCGGTGCCGGCCCCGGGCGGTCCGGCGTCGAACAGGACGCTTCCGTCACGTCCGACCAGGCGTATCTGCTGGCCTTCGGGGCGGGCCAGTGCCAGGAAGTCTTCCCGTAGTCCGGCTTCGCGCAGGGCGGCCTGGCCGGAGTCGGGGTGCAGGTCGAGGGTGCCGCCCTGGTCACGGGCGGAGCGGGAGGCGTCCCGTTCGTGGACGGTGACGGCGATGCCGTGCCGCTGGAGGATCCGGGCGCAGGTCAGGCCGCCCGGTCCGGCACCGATGATCGCGATGCGGGGCGTGGTGGAGCTGTTCATGGTGGTGCTCCGTTCTGGAGGCTGGGCAGGCAGGAGAAAGGGAACGCCGCGGCCGGGCAGTGCCCCACGGCCGAGCCGTTCCAGAAGAGCACGCTCGACCCAAAAGTGCAACGACTCAACTTTTTAAGCTGCTCAACCCAAAGGGTGTAGGGTCGGGGGCATGAGCGAGAAGACCGCGAACCACATGCCGCCGGGGCGCCGCGAGCGCAAGAAGGCCGCCACCCGGCAGTCCCTGGCCGATGCCGCTCTGCGCCTCTTCCTCGAACGCGGCTACGACCAGGTCGGCATCCGCGACATCGCCGACGCGGCAGACGTGTCCACCACCACCCTCTTCAAGCACTTCCCCGTGAAAGAGGCACTCGTCTTCGACGAGGACGCCGACCAGGAAGCGCGGCTCCTGTCCGCCGTACGCGACCGGCCCGAGGGCCAGTCCGTCCTCGCGGCCCTGCGCGAGCACGCCCTGCGCCACCGGGTCGGCGCCCGCGACGGTGATGCGGACTTCGCCGCCTTCGTCGAACTCGTGGAGAGCACCCCGGCCTTGCGCGACTACGCCCAGCGCATGTGGCTCCGCCACGAAACCGCGCTCGCACACGCCGTCGCCGAGGCGACCGAAGCTCCCGCCGACGATCCGCACTGCGCGGCGCTCGCCCACTTCGTCCTGGAAGCCCCCCGCACTGCCCGCGGACGCGCCGACGCCCACGAGAGGGTGGCGCGCGCCTTCGACCTCCTCGAACGAGGTTGGAACGGCGTCGGCCCCGGAGCCTGAGGCGCGGCATGTCCGCGCGAGCCGGCGGGCGTGGCGACGGTTTCCGTGTCGGCAGCCGGTCGTTATCGGGAGAGGAAAGGAGGTCCGACATGCCAGCACAGGGACCTGCGAAGCAACCCACGGCCGAGCTCGACGCCCGCTACAGCTCCGCGCTCAATCCCCGCCCGGGGGCCGCGGACGTCACCGCGACCGCATGGGACGAGGCCCGGCGGAGGTTGGAGGCGGCCGAGAGCTTCTGGGTGTCCACGGTGCGCCCCGACGGCCGCCTGCACGTCACCCCCCTGATCGCCGCCTGGCACGACGGGGTGCTGTACTTCTCGACCGGTGCGGGGGAGCAGAAGGCGAAGAACCTCGCTCATGACGGGCACTGCGCCCTGACCACCGGGGGAAACTCGCTCACCGAAGGGCTGGACCTCGTGGTCGAGGGCACGGCTGAGCTGGTTGCCGATCCGGCGGTGCTCGAGGAGGTGATCGCGGCCTACGAGACCAAGTACGGGGCGCACATCACCTCGCCCGAGGGCACGTTCCACGGGATCGGGGATGCCTTCCGCAAGGGTGACGCGGTGGTGTTCGCGGTGACCCCGACCACTGCGTACGGCTTCGGTCGCGACAACGGGGTCTACAGCCATACGCGATGGGCGTTCTGATGTAGCAGGGCCCCCACGGAGCTGAGGGTGCGCGTTTCGGCCGGCGGAGGCCGGACGGACGGTTCCTAGGTCGTGCGGGTGAAGGCGCGGCGGTAGGCGCGGGGCGGGATGCCGCGACGGCGGACGAATTGCTCGCGCAGCACCGCGGCGCTCCCGTATCCGACCTGGCGGGCGATCTCCTCGACCGGGAGGTCGGTGGTTTCGAGGAGTTCCTCCGCCCTGCTCAGCCGTAGGGTCCGTAGCCAGGCGTGCGGGGTCGTGCCGGTCGCGGCGGTGAAGCGGCGGGCGAAGGAGCGTTTGCTCATCATCGCCCGGCGGGCCAGTTCCGTGACGGGCAGCGGCTCGTGGAGGTGTTCGCGGGCCCAGCCGAGGACTTCGGCGAGCCGCTCGTCCCGGCCGTTCTCGGGGACCGGTGCGGCCAGGTACTGTGCCTGGCCGCCGTCGCGGTGGGAGGGCAGCACCATGTCCCGGGAGACGCCGTTGGCCAGCGCGGCGCCGTGCTCCCGCCGCAACAGGTGGAGGCACAGGTCGAAGCCCGCCGCGGCCCCCGCGCCCGTGACGATGCTCCCTTCGTCGATGTAGAGCGCGTCGGGTTCCACGGTCACCTCCGGGTGGCGGCCGGCGAGCAGGTCGGCGAACCGCCAGTGCGTGGTCGCCCGCCGGCCGTCGAGCAGCCCGGCGGCGGCGAGCGCGAACGTGCCGACGCAGTGGGCCGCGACCACGGCACCGCGCCCGTGCGCGGCCCTCAGCGCGTCGAGCACGGCGGGCGCGGGTGGGGTGCGGAATTGCGCCCCGGGCAGGGCGATCAGCAGATCGGCGGCCGCGAGCCGGTCCAGTCCGTGCACGATGGAGAGCGGCACGCCGCAGTCCGTGGGCACCGGTCCGGGCCGGTCGGCGCACAGGGCGAAGTCGAAACCGGGCAGCGCCGCCCCGTGCGGACCGAACACCTCGGTGACGATGCCGACGGCGAGCATGCCGACGCCGGGAGGGACGTACGCGGCAACGGACTTGAACGGCGGCACGTGTCGCAGTGTGGCACACGGCTGGCACGAATCCTGCGATCAGAGGCAGCCGTGCCACTCGTGAACTCCCGCCGTGCCCGGAAGTATTGAGGCCATGACAGACGCACCGCTCGGCCGCAGCGCCGCATACAAGGTCCTGACCACCGGCTACGTGGGCTCCACCGGCCCCGGAGTCGCCGCGACCGTCTCCTACGTACACGACGCAGGACGGCACGTGATCTTCGACCCGGGCATGGTGGCGAGCCACGACGACATCCTCGCCCCGCTCGCGGAACTGGGCCTCGGCCCCGAGGGCATCACCGACGTGGTGCTCAGCCACCACCACCCGGACAACACCATGAACGTGGGCCTCTTCGGCCGTGCCCGGGTGCACGACCACAAGGTCGAGTACCTGGGCGACCAGTGGACGAACCGCGACGCGGAGGGCTACGAACTCACCCCGTCGCTACGGCTGATCCGCACCCCGGGCCACAGCCACGAGGACATCACGCTGCTGGCGGGCACGGACTCGGGCGTGGTGGCCTTCGCCGGCGACCTGTGGTGGCACGCGAACGGCCCGGCGGACGACCCGGTGGCCCCGGACCGCGAGGTGCTGCGCGCCTCCCGACTGCGCGTGCTGGCCGCGGCGGACCTGATCGTGCCCGGCCACGGCGGGCCGTTCAAGGGCGACGAGACCACCCCGCGCTAGTGCCGTGCCGGGCGCCGTGACCCGGTGAACCTTTCCGGTCGCAGCACTAGCGGGCGGGCCGCGGGTCGGCGGGCGCTCAGGCGCGAAGGCCCCACGCGGAGATCATCGGGGAGGTGGTGAGGTCGAGGAGGCCCGAAGCGACGTTCGCGAGATGCCGCTCGATCTCCTCGTCCGTCGCGAGCCCCGCCGCGACACCCGGGTCGGTGGTGCAGGAGTACGAGCGCCAGGCCGAGCGCGGCGGCCGGCACCACCCCGGTCGTCCTGCCCGGCCCAAGGCGCCGCGGCTCGCGGGGTGCAGGGAGCAGAGCACAGCTTCGTACGCCACCCACCCACACCCCGCGAGCCGTGCCGCACTGCGCCCACCGGGCCCCGGGAACCACCCCGGCGGGGGAGCGCACGGGGGCGATGGCGGGCCCGTGCCGTTGCCCCACGGGGGTCGCGGGTGGTCCGGGCATCAGCAGCCGCCGGCGCTCAGGAGGCGCTCCGGCGGCTGACCGGTGCGTAGGGCGCACAGGAAGGGCTCCGCCGCGGCCGGTTGCTCCGAACGGCTCACCGCGGCGGCGACGGCCGCGCCGGCGGGCCGTGCAACCGGGCCGGGCCGGTCCCGCACAGCCCCGCCGGCCGGCCCGGGCTACTGCGATCGCGCCGCGCTCAGTCCTCGCCGTCCAGGCGGAAGCCGACCTTCAGGCCTACCTGGTAGTGGGCCACGGTGCCGTTCTCGATGTGGCCGCGTACCTGCGTGACCTCGAACCAGTCCAGGTTGCGCAGCGTCTGGCCCGCCCGGGTGATCCCGTTGCGGATGGCCTGGTCGATGCCCTCGGGGGAGGTGCCGACGATTTCGGTCACCCGGTAGGTGTGGTTGGACATGGAGTCTCCCGACGGTGGGTGCTTGTGCCTCGTTCTACGGTGCCCCAGTAAGTCCGTCTCCGCGAACTTTGTGTGAACAGTCCCGAGCAAAAGGCCCTTGACCCGCCCATTGGTCTATGCCAATTTCAAGCCATCTGAGATCCGTCTGAGATCGATCCCCAGAAGGTGACCCCCTCGTGAAGATGCGCCTCCTCGCCGTGTGCACCGCCCTCGCCGCCGCGACCGCACTCACCGGCTGCAGCCGGCTGGAAGGTTCGGCCGAAGGGACGCAGAAGGTGACGCTCTGGCTGATGAAGGGCAGCGCGTCGGAGGACTTCATCGCCAAGTTCACCGCCTCCTTCGAGAAGGACCACCCCGGCATCGACCTCGACGTCAAGATCCAGGAGTGGACGGGCATCGGCGAGAAGGTCAACGCCGTGCTCGCAGGGAAGGGCGGCGAGAGCGCCGACGTCATCGAGGTCGGCAATACGCAGGTCGCCCAGTACATCGAGGCCGGCGGCCTGTCCGAACTGACCCTCGAGGGCCTGCGCGAGTGGGGCAACAAGGACTGGCTCAAGGGCCTCTCCGACCCGGGAAGCATCAACGGGGCCCAGTACGGAATCCCCTGGTACGCCGCCAACCGGGTGGTGATCTACAACAAGGACCTCTTCGCGAACGCCGGGATCAAGACCCCGCCCAGGAACCGGCAGGACTGGATCCAGGCCACCCAGAAGCTCGACAAGGGCGACCAGCAGGGCATCTACCTGGCCGGGCAGAACTGGTACGTCCTCTCCGGGTTCATCTGGGACGAGGGCGGCGACCTCGCCGTCGAGACCAGCGGACAGTGGTCCGGCACCCTCGACGACGAGAAGGCCCTGGCCGGCATGGAGTTCTACAAGCAGATGCAGGCCCTCGGCGACGGCCCCAAGGACGCCGACGAGGAGACGCCCCCGCAGTCCGAGGTCTTCGCCCGCGGCCAGGTCGCCCAGATCATCGCCCCGCCCGGCCAGGCCGCCGCGATCGAGGCCGCCAACCCCGCGCTCAAGGGCAAGCTCGGCTTCTTCCCGATCCCCGGCAAGACCTCCGACAAGCCCGGCGCCGTCTTCACCGGCGGCTCCGACCTGATCATCCCCGAACGGACGAAGCAGCGGGCCCACGCCGTCGACGTGATCACCGCCCTGGTCAGCGAAACCTGGCAGACCGAGCTCGCCCGCACCATGAGCTACGTACCGAACAAGACCACCCTCGCGCACGTCGTCGACGGCAACGAGGGCGCCGCCAGCATGGCGCCCGGAGCCGCCCAGGGCCGGGCCACCCCGAAGTCCGCCCTCTGGGCCCAGGTCGAGGCCGAAAACCCGATCAAGCCCTACATGACGGCCGTACTCACCGGCCAGGACCCCCGGAAGGCCGCCGAGGCGGCCTCGGACACGATCACCAAGGTCCTCAACGCCGACCGCTGAGCCCGCCGAGTTCAGCGTTCGCACATCCAAGTGCCGCTGCGCGGTCATGTCGAATCCAGCCGGTCACGGAAGAAGTAAAGGAGCCAGGCCACCACACCTGCCGGCCTGGCTTCCGTGCCCGGATCAGGAGCCGCCATGACCATCGCCCCCCTGTCCCCGTCCCCCCTGTCCCCGTCCACCCTTCCCCCCACCGCAACCCCCGCCCTCGCCACCGCGGCCGTCCCCGCCGCCGTCGCCCCCACCGCCGTCCCCGCGGCCGCGCCCGTCGCGGCACCCGCCGCCCTCCCCGCCGCCCCCCGCTACGCCGTCCGCCTAGCCCGCAACGAGGACGAGGTACGCGCCGCCCAGCGGCTGCGCCACCAGGTCTTCGCCGGCGAGCTCGGCGCCCGCCTCGACGGACCCGAGCCGGGCCTGGACTCCGACGCCTTCGACGCGTACTGCGACCACCTCCTCGTCGTCGAGGAGGAGACCGAGCAGGTCGTCGGCACCTACCGGCTGCTGCCCCCGGAGCGCGCCGCCGTCGCCGGCCGGCTCTACTCCGAGAGCGAGTTCGACCTCTCCGCCCTCGCCCCGGTCCGCCCCGACCTCGTCGAGGTCGGCCGCTCCTGCGTGCACCCCGACCACCGCAACGGCGCCGTCATCGCCCTGATCTGGGCCGGCCTCGCCCGCTACATGGACCGCTCCGGCCACAACTGGCTCGCAGGCTGCTGCTCGATACCGCTCGCCGACGGCGGGGTCCTGGCCGCCGCCACCCGCGCGAACGTCCTCACCCGCAACCTCGCCCCCGAGGAGTACCGGGTCACCCCCCACCTCCCCTGGAACCCCGAGGGCATCACCTCCCCGGCGCGCATGGAGCTGCCCCCGCTGCTCCGCGGCTACCTGCGCCTGGGCGCCTGGGTCTGCGGCGAGCCCGCCCTCGACGCCGAGTTCGGCTGCGCCGACCTCTACGTCCTGCTCTCCCTGCGGCGCACCAACCCGCGCTACCTCAGGCACTTCCTCTCGCTCGCCCCGGCCGCATGAGCGTCTGGCTGCCCACCTCGCCCTGTACCCCCGAGGCCTGCGCCGGCCACGAGGGGGACAGCGCGAGCGCTGCCCGCGCGGTGCTCCGGCTCACCGCCGCCGTCGCCCTGATCCTGCTCGGGATCCTGGGCGCCCCGCCGGTCCGGCTGCTCCCCGCCCGTCCCCGCCGGACGCTGGTGCGGGCCTGGGCGACCGCCCTGCTCCGGGTTTTCGGCCTACGGGTCACCGTGCACGGAAGCCCCGGCCCGGACGGCGGCCGCCTGATCGTCGCCAACCACATCTCCTGGCTGGACATACCGCTCGTCGCCGCCGCCCTGCCCTGCCGGATGCTGGCCAAGAGCGACATCCGCGACTGGCCGGTGCTCGGCCCGCTCTCCCGGCAGAGCGGAACCCTGTTCATCGAGCGGGACCGGATCCGCGCCCTCCCCGACACCGTCGAGACCATCACCCGCGCCCTGCTGGCCGGCGACCGCGTCACCGTCTTCCCCGAGGGAAGCACCTGGTGCGGGCGCGCCCAAGGCCCCTTCCGGCGGGCCGCCTTCCAGTCCGCCCTGGACGCCCGGGTGCCCGTACAGCCCGTACAGCTCGCCTACCGGCTGCCCGACGGGAGCCTCGCCGCGGCGCCCGCCTTCGTCGGCGACGATCCGCTGACCGCCTCCCTGTGGCGGATCGCCCGGGCCCGCGGGGTGCGGGCCGAGGTCCGGCTGCTGCCGCGGATCCCGCCGGGCCGTCACGCGGACCGGCGGGAACTCGCGGCCGCGGCTCAGGCTGCGCTCGGCTCCGACCCCGTCCCCGCCTCCTCACTGCTCGCAGGGGTGCCGGCCCAGCCGGCCTCGCCGTCGGCCACCGCCAGGGACAGCGCGAAGCGACCCTCTGTGTCCGTCCACCACTGCGTCAACTCCAGCCCCGCCACCGCGAGTTCCTTCCGTACACCCTCCTGACGGAACTTCGCGGAGACCTCCGTCAGGATCTCCTCACCCGCCGCGAACGGCACCACCAGATCCAGCGCCCGGACCTTCACCACCAGTTCGGACCGGGCCCGCAGCCGCATCTCGATCCACTCGTGCTCCCGATTCCACACCGCGACGTGCGCGAAGTCGTCGGTGTGGAAATCCGCGCCCAACTCCCGGTTGACGACGGCCAGGACGTTCTTGTTGAACTCGGCCGTCACCCCCTGCGCGTCGTCGTACGCGGCCACCAGGACGGCCTCGTCCTTCACCAGGTCCGTCCCCATCAGCAGGGCGTCACCGGGCGACAGCATCGCCCGTACGGAGGCCAGGAACGCGGCGCGCTCCGGCGGCAGCAGATTGCCGATCGTGCCGCCCAGGAACACCACCAGCCGCGGCCCGGGAGCCGGCGGCAGCTGCAGCGGCTTCGTGAAGTCGGCCACCAGCGCGTGCACCCGCAGCCCCGGGTGCTCCGCCAGCAGCGTCTCGGCCGCCCCCTCCAGGGCGCTCCCGCTCACGTCCACCGGAATGTACGTGTCCAGCGCGGGCATCGCCTCGATCAGGTGCCGGGTCTTCTCCGAGGAGCCGGAGCCCAGCTCCACCAGCGTGCGCGCCCCGCTCGCCGAGGCGATCTCCCCGGCCCGTGCCAGCAGGATCTCCCGCTCGGCGCGCGTCGGATAGTACTCCGGCAGCCGGGTTATCTCCTCGAAGAGTTCACTGCCCCGGGCGTCGTAGAACCACTTGGGCGGCAGCACCTTGGGGGACACCGTCAGGCCGTGCAGGACGTCCGCGCGCAGCGCGGTCTCGGCGGCGTGCTCGTCGAGGGTGCGGGTCAACTGGAAGTCGCTCACTGCGAGGTCTCCTTCAGCGGGGTCAGGACGACCCGTGTGCCATGGGTGGTCAGCAGGGTCCGGTCGGGTACTTCGCACCAGCGGGGGTCGTCGTCGTACGGCTCGGACGCCACCACGATGCGTTCCGCCGCGGTGTCGGGGGGATGCTCCGTGTCGGTCGGACGTGTGCTGTCGGGAGGATGCCCGCCGTCGGCCGGATGCACCGTGTCGGCCAGGTACCAGAGCGAATCGCCCCAGGCCGTCGCGGCGATCCCGGTGCCGTCGGTCAGCAACAGGTTCAGCCGGGAGTCGGGCGAGGCCGCCGCGATCTCCCGCACCGGCTCGGCGAGCGCCGTGCCGAGGTCGTCCCCCCGCTCCAGCCGGTGCAGCACCAGCGCCCAGATCAGCGCCGAGTCCGTGCCCGCGGCCAGGGACAGCAGCTCCTCGGGCGGCAGGGTCGCCGCGAGCGGCGCCACCGCGTTCGGCCAGTCGCGCACCGCGCCGTTGTGGCTGAACAGCCACGGCCCGGACGCGAACGGCGCCGCCGCGGCCTCCCCGTCCGCCCCGAACACGGTGGCGTCCCGGACGGCGGCCAGCGCGGCCCGCGTCCGTACCACGCGGACCAGATCGGCGAAGTTCAGGTCGCCCCAGATCGGCCCGCCCCGCCGGTAGCGCGCGGGGACCGGATCGCCCTCCGCGTACCAGCCGACGCCGAAGCCGTCGGCGTTGACCGTGCCGTGGCGCTGCCGGCGCGGCTCCCAGGACTGGCGTACGAGGGAGTGCTCCGGCTCGCTCAGCAGCCGGGCCAGGGGCACCTCCGGCCCCAGGAACGCGATATGACGGCACATCAGACGTCCCTCGCGGTCCGGAAACCGGAGAAGATCTGCCGGCGCACCGGCAGGTCCCAGTTGCGGAAAGTGCCCCGGCAGGCCACCTGGTCCACGGCGAACGAGCCGCCGCGCAGCACCTTGTGCTCCGGGCCGAAGAACACCTCCGAGTACTCGCGGTACGGGAAGGCCCGGAACCCCGGGTACGGCAGGAAATCGGAGGAGGTCCACTCCCACACGTCGCCGATCAGCTGGCGCACCCCGAGCGGGGACGCCCCGGCCGGGTAGCTGCCCGCCGGCGCCGGACGCAGATGGCGCTGGCCGAGGTTGGCGTGCGCGGGGGTCGGATCCTCGTCGCCCCAGGGGTAGCGGGTGGAGCGTCCGGTGGCCGGGTCGTGCCGGGCGGCCTTCTCCCACTCCTCCTCCGTGGGCAGCCGCCGCCCCGCCCAGCGGGCGTACGCGTCCGCCTCGTACCAGCTGACGTGCAGCACGGGCTCGTCGGCGGGCACCGGCTCCGTCACCCCGAACCGGCGGCGCAGCCACTGTCCGGCCTCCCGGCGCCAGAACAACGGCGCCTCGATCCCGTGCCGGCGTATCTGCTCCCAGCCTTCGGCGGCCCACCAGCGGTCGTCCCGGTAGCCGCCGTCGGCGATGAACGCCTGGTAGGCGGAGTTGGTCACCGGCGCCGTGTCGATCCAGAACGGCCCGGTGTCCCGCGTGTGCGCAGGGCGCTCGTTGTCGAGCGACCACGGCTCGGCCGACGTGCCCATCGTGAACGGGCCGCCGGGCACCAGGACTTCGGGTGCGGGCGGCTCCGCTCCCTGGGGCGGATCGGGATCGGGGGCGGTGAGCACCGGCCCGCCGCGGCGCAGCTGATGGGTGATCAGCATCGTCTCGTCGTGCTGCTGTTCGTGCTGGGCGATCATCCCGAAGGCGAAGCCGTCGTCCAGCAGAGCGGAGCCCTCCAGTGCCGTGCGCTCCAGCAGGTGGAAGACCCGGTCGCGCACCTCGGCCGTGTAGCGCCGGGCCTCCGCAGGGCCCAGCAGGGGCAGCTTCGGCCGCTCGGAGCGCGGATGCTGGAAGGCGTCGTAGAGCGGGTCGATCTCCGGGTGCAGGGACTCGTGCCCGGCCACGTTGCGCAGCAGCCAGAGCTCCTCCTGGTTCCCGATGTGCGCCAGGTCCCACACCAGCGGTGACATCAGCGGGGAGTGCTGTTCGGTCAGGTCCCGGTCGCTCACCGCGTCGGTGAGCAGCGCCGTACGGGCGCGGGCGGCGGTGAGGGCCGCGAAGGCGCGCTCGCGCAGGTCCGCGGGCGAACGTTCCGCGGGCGTCGTGTCCCCGGGCGTGCTGTCCCCGGGCTTCGGGTCCGTATGGGTCCGGCCCGTGTGCGTCCGGTCCGCGGAATCGGCGGAAGGTGATGCGGTCATGAGCGGGCCCCCGTCCCGGTGAGCTGCAGGAATCCGTCGTCGGCCGGGCAGCGGCCGCGGAGTACGTAGCGTTCCGTGAAGGCGCCGACCACGTCTTGGACGTGCCGGCTCGCGCCGAGCCGTGGCAGCGCCTCGGCGGCGGCCCGGAAACAGGCGGCCGCGGCCGCTCGCAGCTCCGGATCGGCCAGGCCGTGCCGGGCGGCGGACTGCCACAGCGGGTTGCGCGGCGCGGGCCGCGAACCGTGGGTATCGGCCAGCGCCTTCGCCACTCGGTACGCACTCTCGGCGGCCTCAGGATCGTCGAACAGCGCGTGCACGACGGCTACGGGGACCAGCCAGCCGTCGTCGCCGGGCTGGGCGTCGATCATCCGGAACTCCAGGTGGCCGCGCGGGCGCACCGGCGGGAACAGCGTGGTCAGGTGGTATTCCAGGTCCTCGGCGGTGGGCGGCCGCAGCCCGTCCGGGCTCGGGGTCCCTGCTGCGCCTCGGGCGGCGTCGGCGCCGTCGCCGGCCCGGAGCCAGTCGCGGAAGGTCAGCCCGCGCGGTGCCGCCCAGGGCCCGCCGTCAGACGACCGTACGCACATCACCTCGGTGTCCAGCGCGTGCCGGGTCCACCCGGCCCGCGGTTCGGCGTCCGGCGGCGGGGCGAGCGCCCGACGGGCGTCGATGTCGCGCCAGATCCCCTGGCGGGCGCACCGCCAGCCGGCGTACGGGCCTTCGTGCGCGGGGGAGTTGGCGAAGGCCGCCACGAACACGGCGCCCAGCAGGTGGGCCAGCCGCCAGCGCCGGCCGTATCCGAGGGGGCCGGGTTCCTCGTACCCCGCGTCCACGCAGACCTGTACGGAGGCGGAGGAGCACATCATGGCGCGGCCGGCCGGGCCGGTGCGGTCGAAGTGGATCTCCATCGCGTCGTAGCGCGGGCTGGAGAGCAGCCGGCGCAGTGGCAGACGCGGATCGCGGCCGGTCCCGCGCAGGACCAGGCCCTGGGACCTCAGGGCGGACCGTACGGCGCTGAGATCGGCCTGCAGGCCGTCCAGGCAGCCGGAGAGGGAAGGGGCGGGGGCCGAGCTGAGCTCGAGTTGCCCGCCGGGCTCGATGCTGAGCCGGGAATTCAGGGGCAGGGCGCTGGCCGCGTCGTGCGCGGCGGTCAGCCGGTCGGGCGGCAATATCAGGCCGGGCCGCTCGGCGTCCAGGACGAGCCATTCGAGCTCGGCACCGAGGGTGCGGGGCGGGCCGGTCTTGAAACAGATGCCGTGGATCAGGTCTTCGGCGGCGGTCTCGCTGAGCGCTGCTGAGGCGCATGCTGTCTGAGGGATGGGTGGTGCAGGTGAGTCCTGAGGCATGGACGGGTCTCCTGTCCAGTGTTGTGACTTGACCATGCCTACCCGTCCTTGTCGGCCTGAAAGGTGGGAACGGGCCACCGCGCGGAAAAATCTCTGGCCGCGGGTGAACCGCACTGCCGATGATGGCGACGTGAGCAGCAGATTGCGCGAGATCGCGCGGGAGAACGCGACCATTGTGGCGGCCGGTGGATACCGGACGCGGTCGGGGCGGCAGGTCTCCCTCGCCGCCGCCCTGGCGGAAGCCAGGGCCGGAACCAGGATATATGGGCCAAACTCGGTCATTCCAGACGAGGACTTTCCCGCGGAGCGCTGGCCAACGGCCGTCGAGGTCACGGGGGAGAGCAGCACGGTCGCAGCCCGTAGGCTCGCCGCGGACGCTCCGGCGCCGGTCTCCGGGGCCGCGGTGGCCGTCCTGAACTTCGCATCGGCCCGAAATCCCGGGGGCGGCTACGTCCGCGGCGCCAAGGCCCAGGAGGAGGCGCTGTGCCGCGCCTCGGCCCTGTACGAGACCTTGCTGGAGGCCCCGGAGTACTACGAGATCCACCGCGCGGGAATCAGCACCTTCTACACCGACCGGGTGATTCACTCGCCCGGGGTGCCCGTCTTCCGCGACGATCGCGGCGAACTGCTGGACACCCCCTTCCGGGCGGGCTTCCTCACCTCCCCGGCACCGAACGCGGGCACCATCCGCCGCCAGGAGCCGGAGCGGGGGGGGGGGGGGGGGGGGGGGGGGGGGGGGGGGGGGGGGGGGGGGGGGGGGGGGGGGGGGGGGGGGGGGGGGGGGGGGGGGGGGGGGGGG
>NZ_JBVIGX010000003.1:285155-428195 GCF_055570595.1 Streptomyces sp. NPDC031132 | reverse complement strand
CCCCCCCCCCCCCCCCCCCCCCCCCCCCCCCCCCCCCCCCCCCCCCCCCCCCCCCCCCCCCCCCCCCCCCCCCCCCCCCCCCCCCCCCCCCGCCGGACGGCAGGTGGGGAACCGCGATCAGCGGTAGTTCACGAACTGGATCGCGAAGTCCAGGTCCTTGCCCTTGAGCAGCGCCTGGATGGCCTGCAGGTCGTCACGGCTCTTGGAGCTGACACGCAGCTCCTCGCCCTGCACCTGGGCCTTGACGCCCTTGGGACCCTCGTCCCGGATGATCTTCGCGACCTTCTTGGCGTTCTCCTGCGAGATGCCCTCCTCGATGGAGGCGAAGATCTTGTACTCCTTGCCGGACAGCTGCGGCTCGCCGGCGTCGAGCGCCTTCAGCGAGATCCCGCGCTTGACCAGCTTGGTCTCGAACACGTCGAGGACGGCCTTGACGCGCTCCTCGGAGTTCGCCTCCATCAGGATCTTCTCGCCGGACCAGGCGATGGTGGCGCCGGTGCCCTTGAAGTCGTAGCGCTGCGAGAGTTCCTTGGCGGCCTGGTTGAGGGCGTTGTCGACCTCCTGCCGCTCGACCTTCGAGACGATGTCGAAACTGGAGTCGGCCATGTGCTGTGGCTCCTTGAAATCGGCTGTCATTGCCCCGGAGGGCGCGGCCCGACATCCCCGGCCCGCTCCGCAAAGCCTAGCCACCGCACCCACCCCAAGCGCTGATCAATCCGGTGGCGAAGCACCCGCGCACATCAGGTATTGTTTACGTCGTTGCCAGGGAGCGCCGCCGCAAGGCGGAAAAAACGGCAACGTCTCTTGGCGGTGTGCCCGAGTGGCCAAAGGGAGCAGACTGTAAATCTGCCGGCTCAGCCTACCCAGGTTCGAACCCTGGCGCCGCCACGCGATGTGAGACCCCCGTTACTGCGGAAGCAGTGACGGGGGTCTTCTCGCATGCCCGGTGATCCGAACGCGGGGGTTCCGCGTCCGGATCCGGTCAGGGCGTGGGGGACACGCGCCAGGACCAGGCGGTGCGGCGGGGGTGGGCCGGGAGGGCCAGCCGGCCGGCCGACCAGAGCAGGACCTCCGGGGCCGGGCCGGACGGGGAGTCCGGGAAGAGGCGGGCCAGGACCGGCGCCGAGAGGCCCGCCGGCGGCAGCCAAGGGAGGGCCAGGCCCTGGGCGATGTCATACGTGTGGAGCAGGATCTCCGCCACGCCCATCGCCGCGAAGCCGCCCGGATCGCAGGGGCCCCAGTGCCAGGCCCGCGCGGACTCCGGCGCCGCGTCCACGGCCGTGCCCAGCAGCCGGGCTGCCGCCACGATCACCTGGAGGACCGCCTCGGGCGGGGTGGCCTCCCGTACGCGCAGGTCCAGCGGCAGATAGGCGTCCGAGGGCAGCGCGGCCACCTGGGCGGCGTACGCCAGCAGGTCGTGGGCGACGTGCGCCGCCGTCGTCCAGCAGGTCCAGTCGAGCGAACCGGCCTTCACCTGCCAGTCCCGTCCGGCGTGCGGGGTCAGGGCCGACACCATTTCGGCTGCCGCCCGTTCGACGTCGGAGCCGGTCATCGGCCGCATCGTCCTGATCCCCTGTTCGTTCTCCGGTCGTGAACTTCATTTCTGACACGCGCGGGAAGGTCGGCGGCGGCGTGCTCCTCGCCCTCCTCGGGGCCGGGATCCCGGCCCTCGTCGGTGCCGCACTGCACAGCCATGTGGGCGAGCCCTACCAGGAAACCAGGCTCTACTTCGGCACCGAACGCCCGGGCGGCCGGGCCCCGGTCGCGGAGCAGGACTTCATGCGCTTCCTGGACCGCGAGATCACCCCCGCCTTCCCCGAGGGCCTCACCCTCCAGGACGGGCACGGCCAGTGGCAGCGGGACGGCAAGGTCATCCGCGAGACCTCGTACGAGGTGGTGCTCCTGTACCCGGAGAAGGAGGCCGACGAGCGCAGCGCGCGCATCGAACGGATCCGGCAGGCCTACGAGACCCAGTATCAGCAGGACTCCGTCGGGCGCTCCGACGACAAGGTGACCGCCGAGTTCTGAGGGCGCCTCAGTTGCCCGCGACGTCCTTGACGGCCACCGCGACCGGGGTCGAGCCCTCGACCAGCTCCAGGGTCAGCCCCGCCGTCGCCGGGGTCTCGATCAGCTCCGCCAGCACGGCCGCCACGTCGTCGCGCGTCACCGACCCGCCACCCGTCCGCACCTCGAGCCGCACCAGCCCCGCCCCCGGGTCGTCGGTCAGCGACCCGGGCCGCAGGACCGTCCACTCCAGGCCCAGCCGGGTCCGTACGTGGTCGTCCGCCTCCCCCTTCGCCCGCAGGTAGACGTCGAAGACGTCGTCGCCCTCGTGGTGCGCGTCCGCACCCATCGAAGAGATCATCAGGAAGCGCCGTACCCCTGCCCGTTCGGCCGCATCCGAGAACAGCACCGCCGCGCCCCGGTCGACGGTGTCCTTGCGCCCGACACCGCTGCCGGGCCCCGCGCCGGCCGCGAACACCGCCACGTCCGCGCCCTGCAGAATGCCCGCCACATGCTCGACCGAAGCCGACTCCAGGTCGCAGAGCACCGGTTCGGTGCCCGCCTCCCGCAGGTCGTCGCCCTGCGCCGGGTCGCGGATGATGCCCGCGACCTCGTACCCGCGCGCGGAGAGCAGTTGCTCCAGCCGCAGCGCGATCTGACCGTGTCCACCCGCGATGACGATGCGCATGCCCCGACCGTACGACGAGCCGGGCGCCCCCGCCCGCGAACGTGTCCGCCGGCGGGCCGGCGAACGCTCAGGGACCGGGCTCCGCACGGCCCTGCCGGGGCAGGTCCAGGGCCACCGCGACCGCCGAGTCGCAGTACTCCCGTACGGCACTCGTCCGGGCTACCACCCGGCCCCGGTGGATCACGATCCGGCTATAGGCCAGGGACAGCACCCCCGAGATCCGGTCCCCCCGTACGGCGAGCAGCTCCGCCGGGAACCCGGCCTCCACCCGGACCTCCGGCAGGCCCATGGCCTCCCGGGCTTCGCCGCTGACCGACGCGTAGGCCTCCGCCGCCCGCAGCCCGCCCTGGGAGGCCAGCAGGAACGCGGCCTCCAGCGGGTCGCCGCGGCCGACCGGGTTCCCGGCGTCCCGCAGCGCCCCGCTGCCGGCCGCGACCCGGACCCCGGCGGCGCGCAGCAGCCGTACGGGCGCGGTGCGCAGGCCGCGGCGTTCCAGGGCCGCGCAGTCGCCCTGGGGCAGGCAGGTCACCCGTACGCCTGCCGCGGCCAGCTGGTCGGCGGCCCGGTGCGCCACGTCCAGCGGGAGCCGCGACAGCCCGCCGCAGGGGCCGATCGTCACCCCCGGACGCAGCCCGCCGGCCATCGCCGCGAGCCGGGCCAGGCGGCCGGGATCGTCACCGTCCGTGTGCAGGTCCACGGGGCAGCCGTGCTCGGCGGCGAGTTCCAGGACGGCTTCGAGGAAGCCCGTCGGGTCGGGGTCCAGGTCCGGGCAGCCGCCGATGACGGAGGCGCCCATCTTCACGGCGTCCCGCAGCATGGCGAACCCGTCGGCGCCGGCGACCCCGGTGAGGAGGCGGGGTACCGCGACGGTGGTCAGGTCGGTGAGCCCGCGCAGCGAGCGGCGGGCCTGGAGCACGGCCTCCATGGGGCCGATGCCGTGCACGTCGCCGATCCGGACGTGGGAGCGCACGGCCGTGGCGCCGTGCCCGAGCTGGAGCAGGGCGGCCTCGGTGGCCCGGCGCTGCACCTCGTCGGGGGTGTACGAGACGGGCCCCTCGCCGTCGGCGGTCAGGGCGGTGTCGCCGTGGGCGTGCGGCTCGGCGGGCGCGGGGAGCAGCAGATAGCCGCCGAGGTCCACCCGGGAGAGGGCGGGGACGGGGAGGCTGCCCGCGGTGCCGACGGCCTGGATCCGGCCGGCGCCGAGCCGGACGTCGACCGTACGGCCGTCCGTGAGGCGGGCCCCGGTGAGCAGGAGGGTGGCGGACTCGGCGGCGGCGTTCGCGTTGCCCGTCGGGCGCTGCGGCCCGTGGCCGCCGCCCTCGCCGCGGCCCTTGCGCGGGGAGGAGGAGGGCTGCTGCGGCTGGCTGTCGGACATCGCGCTCCTGCGGTGGCTCGGGCGGTTCCTGGGCCGGGTGGCCGCGGCCTGCGGCCCAAGATCACGCAGCGTGCTCAGAGCCTAGGGCGCAGGGCTCCCCGCTTCACGGAGGAGCGCAATAGTCGTACCGGTGTGGTGCCCACGCGCCGTGGTGCCCGCCCGCGCGCCCTGGCGGCCGCGCGGGGCCCGTCGGGTGTCGCGTGCTTCACGTGTCCCGGGTGCCTCGCAGGGGCCGCGTCGGGCCTGTGCCTCGAACGGGCCGCGGTCGAGCGGCCGTTTCGTGCGCGCTCGACGTGCTGCAGGGGCGGCAGACTTGTGAGCCCGGCCACAATCTGCCCTGAAAAGGGCTCCGGAGCGGCCCGGGGGCTGATCGAGAAAGCCGTGCCCGCCCCCTCGGAGCCCAGTCCCCGCAAAGGATTTGGGCGATGGGCGGGCAACCGTGTAATGTCTTCATCGCTCGCCCCAATAGCTCAGTCGGTAGAGCGTCTCCATGGTAAGGAGAAGGTCTGCGGTTCGATTCCGCATTGGGGCTCTGGTGAGTGAGGTTCCCCGCCCTCGGGTGGGGAGCTGATCACATCAAAGCGGCGTAGCTCAGTCGGTAGAGCAAGCGGCTCATAATCGCTGTGTCACCGGTTCAAGTCCGGTCGCCGCTACCCACAGTAGCCGATTGCGGGGTCGGTCTCCCGATCGGCTACTCTTTTATGCGTTCATCCGTCCCATAGTCCGTCAAGGAGCACTCACGTGGCTGCCACCGACGTCCGCCCGAAGATCACGCTGGCCTGCGTGGAGTGCAAGGAGCGGAACTACATCACCAAGAAGAACCGGCGTAACAACCCGGACCGCATGGAGATGAAGAAGCACTGCCCGCGCTGCAACTCGCACACCGCGCACCGCGAGACCCGCTGACCCCAGCGAAGTCTCGAATAACAGGCACCGTCATGAGGTCGTCCCCTTCATCGGGGGGCGGCCTCGTGTCGTTTCCGTGATCGTTTCCGTGACCGTCTTTTTCAACAGGAGGTAGGGAGCCATGGCGCTCGACCAGTCCTTCGTGGGGCGTAGCTACCCGCCCACCGATCCGTACGAGGTCGGCCGGGAGAAGATCCGCGAATTCGCGGTTGCGGTGGGTGACGAGAATCCCGTCTACACCGACCCCGAAGCCGCCAAGGCGTTCGGCCACCTCGATGTGATCGCTCCGCCGACTTTTGTGTTTGCGATCACCTTCGCGGCGGCCGGCCAGGTCGTGGAGGACCCGCAGCTGGGCCTGGACTACAGCCGCGTCGTGCACGGCGACCAGAAGTTCGCGTACTCGCGCCCCGTGCGTGCAGGTGACCGGCTCTCGGTGACCTCCACGATCGAGGCCGTGAAGTCGATGGCGGGCAACGACATCATCGACATCCGCGGCGAGGTCCACGACGAGACCGGCGAGCACGTGGTGACGGCGTGGACGAAGCTCGTCTCCCGCGCCCCCGAGGAGGCCTGAGATGACTGCGCAGATCAAGTACGCCGACGTCGAGGTCGGCACCGAGCTGCCGGCGGCGTCGTTCCCGGTGACGCGGGCCACGCTCGTGAAGTACGCGGGTGCCTCGGGCGACTTCAACCCGATCCACTGGAACGAGAAGTTCGCCAAGGAGGTCGGACTGCCGGACGTCATCGCGCACGGCATGTTCACGATGGCCGAGGCGATCCGCGTGGTCACCGACTGGGTCGGCGACCCGGGGGCGGTCGTGGAGTACGGCGTGCGGTTCACGAAGCCGGTGGTGGTCCCGAACGACGACGCGGGTGCGGTGATCGAGGTCACGGCCAAGGTTGCGGCGAAGCTGGAGGACAACCGCGTGCGGGTCGACCTGACGGCGATGAGCGCGGGCCAGAAGGTCCTGGGCATGTCCCGGGCCCTGGTCACCCTGGCCTGACCCTCCCGGGCCCCGCCGCACCCCGCCCGCACCCCGCTCGGATCCGGTGCCGCTGCCTGCGCCTTTGCGGCTGCGGCACCGTTCCCGGGGGCTCTGCCCCCGGTCCCGCGCCGCGCACTCCGGCGAGGCCGGATCCGGCTGCCGGCGGGGCCGGATCGCGCCGCGTACCGGAAGGGTTGACGAAGTTAGTGATTAAGTACTAACTTCGAAGCATGGCAAGGATGAGTGCGGACGAGCGGCGCGAGAGCGTCATCAGGGCGGCGATGCACGAGTTCGCCCGGGGCGGCTACTACGGGACCTCCACCGAGGCGATCGCCAAGCGCGTCGGCGTCTCGCAGCCGTACCTGTTCCGGCTCTTCCCCAGCAAGCCGGCCATCTTCCTCGCCGCCGCCGAGCGCTGCCTGCGGGACACCCGTGAGGTGTTCGCAGCCGCCGCCGAGGGGCTCGAGGGCGAAGAGGCCACGCACGCCATGGCCGACGCGTACGTCCGGCTCATCGCCGAGGATCCGGACAAGCTCCAGATGCAGCTCCAGATGTACGTCACCGTCGCCGCCGCCGAGGCTGCCGGAGACCACCAGCTCGGTGAGCTCGTCCGCAAGGGCTGGATGGACCTCTGGGACACCGTCCACGTGCCCCTCGGCGGCGACGTGAACGAGACCACGACCTTCATGGCCTACGGGATGCTGATCAACACCCTGGCCGCCATGGGCTTCCCGCCCGGCCACCGGGTCTGGGAGGGGCTGTATCCCTCCGCCCGCGTCAAGGACCCGGAGGGCCGGCCGGGGGAGTGAGCCCCGGGTCGGCCGGTCGGTCCGCCACCCGCCCTGTGCGTCGGATTCTCATGGGCGCAAAAGTTAGTCAGCAATAACTAACAAGTCAGTCTCACCCTCAGGGGGAAATCGTGAACGGCACGCAAGGCATCCACGACACCCAAGACGGCCAGGGCACCCAAGGCACCCAAGGCACCGCCCTCCGCGGTCCCGCCGTCTGGGCCCTCGTCCTCACCTCCGTGGCCGGCTTCATGGCCGCCCTCGACAACCTCGTCGTCACCACCGCCCTCCCCGCCCTCCGGGAGGACCTCGGCGGCGCGTTGGAGGACCTGGAGTGGACGGTGAACGCGTACACGCTCACCTTCGCCGTCCTCCTCATGTTCGGCGCGGCCCTCGGCGACCGCTTCGGCCGACGCCGGCTCTTCATGTCCGGCCTCGCGATATTCACCGGCGCCTCCGCCGTCGCCGCCCTCTCGCCCGGCATCAACGAGCTCATCGCCGCCCGCGCCGTCCAGGGCGTCGGCGCCGCGATCATGATGCCGCTCACCCTCACCCTGCTCACCGCGGCCGTTCCGGCCGCCCGCCGCGGCATGGCCCTCGGCATCTTCGGCGCCGTCGGCGGCCTCGCCGTCGCCAGCGGCCCGCTCATCGGCGGCACCCTCACCGAGCACATCTCCTGGCAGTGGATCTTCTGGCTGAACGTCCCGATCGGCCTGGCCCTGATCCCGCTCGCCCGCCTCAAGCTGACCGAGTCCACCGCCCCGGGCGCCCGTCTCGACGTACCGGGCACGCTCCTCATCAGCGGCGGCCTCTTCGGCATCGTCTACGGCCTCGTCAACGCCAACGCCCACGGCTGGACCAGCGCACCGGTGCTCACCGCCCTGATCGCCGGCACCGCGCTCGTCGGCGGATTCGTCGTCCACGGCTTCCGCCACGCGAACCCGATGCTGCCCATGCGCCTCTTCCTGGGCCGCGGCTTCCTCGGGATCAACGTGGCCAGCCTGCTGATGTACCTGGGCATGTTCGGCTCGATCTTCCTGCTCAGCCAGTTCCTCCAGGGCGTCGCCGGCTACACGCCCACCCAGGCCGGGCTGCGCATGCTCCCCTGGACCGCCATGCCGATGATCGCCGCCCCGATCGCGGGCATCCTCTCCGACCGGATCGGCGGCCGCCCCGTCGTCGCCACCGGCCTCGCCCTGCAGGCCCTCGGCCTCGGCTGGTTCGCGACGATCCTGAGCACCGACGTCTCGTACGCCGCCCAGCTCCCGGCGCTGATCATCAGCGGCATCGGCATGGGCCTGTTCTTCGCCCCCGCCTCCAACATCCTCATGTCCACGGTGTCCCCCGCCGACCAGGGCAAGGCCTCCGGTGCCAACAACGCCCTGCGCGAGGTCGGCGGCGCCCTCGGCGTCGCGGTCCTGGCCTCGGTCTTCTCCGCCCAGGGCGGCTACGAGTCACCCCAGGCCTTCACCGACGGGACCGTGCCCGCACTGTGGATCGGCGCCGTCGCGGTGGCCGTGGCCGCCGCCTTCGCCCTCCTGGTCCCGGGCAAGGGAGCCCGCAAGGCCGCCGCCCCCGTCACCCCCGCCGCGGCCCCCGCCCCTGTCCTCGCCGACCAGGTCCCCGCCACGCGCTGACCGGCACCGGACTCCCACGGAAAGGAGTGCACGTCATGCCCGACATCCCCTGGTCCACGCCCACCCCGCCCGCTCCCGACGCCGAGGTCTACGTCATGGCCTCCCGCTTCGAGACGAAGACCCTCGCCGGCGCCTTCCGGTTCTTCCTCAAGTCGCCGGGCATCATCCGCCAGATCCGTTCCGCCCCCGGCGCCCACGGCGTCGCCCTCCGGGCCCGGATCTTCAGCCGGACGTTCCTGACCCTCTCCGCCTGGGAGGACCGCGACGCGCTCTACCGCTTCGCCCGCAGCGAGCCGCACCGCTCCAGCTCCCGCGCCGCCGCCGCGTTCATGCGGGAGTCGGCCTTCACGTTCTGGACCGCTCCGGCCTCCGCGCTCCCGATCGCCTGGGCCGAGGCCGAGCGCCGGCTGGCCGAAGGCGGCGAACAGGACGCCCGCTCG
Organism: Streptomyces sp. NPDC031132; assembly: GCF_055570595.1. Taxonomy (NCBI): domain Bacteria; kingdom Bacillati; phylum Actinomycetota; class Actinomycetes; order Kitasatosporales; family Streptomycetaceae; genus Streptomyces; species Streptomyces sp. NPDC031132. The sequence continues at coordinate 419,371 of NZ_JBVIGX010000003.1, read as the reverse complement.
TGACGTACGGTCCGTGGCCCCGCAGGGATGCGAGGGGTACGGACCGTACTCTTGTCCACGTGCAGGAACTCCACGACGCCCCCCTCGCCCCCCTGACCACCTTCCGCCTCGGTGGCCCGGCCACCCGTCTGGTCACCGCGACCACCGACGCAGAGGTGGTCGACGCCGTCCGCGCCGCGGACGAGAGCGGCACCCCGCTCCTCGTCATCGGCGGCGGCAGCAACCTGGTCATCGGCGACCGCGGCTTCGAGGGCACCGCCCTGCGCATCGCGACCACCGGCTTCCACCTCGACGGCACCACCCTCGAGCTCGCCGCCGGCGAGAACTGGAGCGACGCCGTCGCCCGTACCGTCGAGGCGGGCCTGGCCGGCGTCGAGTGCCTCGCCGGAATCCCCGGCTCCGCCGGTGCCACCCCGATCCAGAACGTCGGGGCGTACGGCCAGGAGGTCTGCGACACCATCACCGAGGTCGTCGCGTACGACCGCACCCGGCGCGAGACGGTCACGCTGACCGCCGCCGAGTGCGCCTTCTCGTACCGGAACAGTCTCTTCAAGCACCGGCCCGAGCGCTACGTCGTCCTCCGCGTCCGCTTCGCCCTGGAGGACGCGGGCGGCCTGTCCGCGCCGATCAAGTACCCCGAGACCGCCCGCGCCCTCGGCGTCGAGGCCGGCGACCGGGTCCCGGCCGCGCAGGCCCGCGAGACCGTACTGCGCCTGCGCGCCGGCAAGGGCATGGTCCTCGACCCCGCCGACCACGACACCTGGTCCGCCGGCTCCTTCTTCCACAACCCGATCCTGGGCGACGAGGCGTACGCCGCCTTCCTCGCCCGCGTCCAGGACCGGCTCGGCGCCGGGACCGCCCCGCCCGCGTACCCCGCCGGCGAGGGCCGTACGAAGACCAGCGCGGCCTGGCTGATCGACAAGGCCGGTTTCACCAAGGGCTACGGCACCGGCCCCGCCCGGATCTCCACCAAGCACACCCTTGCGCTGACCAACCGGGGCGAGGCCACCACCGAGGACCTCCTCGCCCTGGCCCGCGAGGTCGTCGCGGGCGTCCACGCGGCCTTCGGCGTCACCCTGGTCAACGAGCCGGTGACGGTCGGCGTCAGCATCTGAGGAGTCCCGGCCGCCATGCTCTGTCCACTGCACGGGGCCGGTACCGACCCCACCCGCCTGGTGGGACGCACGATCAGCAGGATCGTCGCGTCCTGGCACGTCTACGAGGGCGAACGCTCCGAAGCGCCGCTCGACGTGTGGCTGATCGACAGCGAGGGCGAGTCCACCAGGATCAGCACCGGGTCCGACTGGTGCCTCATCGTCGAATCCGCGCCGCCCCACGAGCCGTACGACATGGGGGAGTGGGGCCGGATCGAGGTCGGCGAGGACCTCGGCGACCACCCCTTCCTGCGCCACCTCGGGGACACGGTGGCAAGCGTGGCCGAGTTCGCGGCGCCGGAGACCGGGCGCACGCAGCTGGAGATCGGCTTCCCCGACGGCGACCGGGTCCGGGCCGACTGCTGGGAGGGCGACCTGCGGCTCACGCGGTGAGTCTCAGGTGGCCAGCCACTGGTCGATCCCGGCCAGCAGCTTGTCCTGTACGTCCTCCGGCGCCGCCGAACCGCGCACCGACTGCCGGGCCAGCTCGGCGAGCTCCGCGTCCGTGAAGGCGTGGTGGCGGCGGGCGATCTCGTACTGCGCCGCCAGCCGGGACCCGAACAGCAGCGGGTCGTCCGCGCCCAGCGCCATCGGCACCCCGGCCTCGAAGAGGGTGCGCAGCGGGACGTCCTCGGGTCGCTCGTAGACCCCGAGGGCGACGTTCGACGCCGGGCAGACCTCGCAGGTGATCTGCCGGTCCGCGAGCCGCTTCAGCAGCCGGGGGTCCTCGGCGGCCCGTACGCCGTGGCCGATGCGGGAGGCGTGCAGATCGTCCAGGCAGTCCCGGACGGAGGCCGGTCCGGTGAGTTCGCCGCCGTGCGGGGCCGCGAGCAGGCCGCCCTCGCGGGCGATGGCGAAGGCCCGGTCGAAGTCGCGGGCCATGCCGCGGCGCTCGTCGTTGGAGAGCCCGAAGCCGACGATGCCGCGGTCGGCGTAGCGGACCGCGAGGCGGGCGAGGGTACGGGCGTCCAGGGGGTGTTTCATGCGGTTGGCGGCGATGAGGACCCGCATGCCGAGCCCGGTCTCTCGGGAAGCCGTGTCGACGGCGTCCAGGATGATCTCGACGGCCGGGATCATGCCGCCGAGCAGGGGGGCGTAGGAGGTGGGATCCACCTGGATCTCCAGCCAGCCGCTGCCGTCCCGTACGTCCTCCTCGGCGGCCTCGCGGACGAGGCGCCGGATGTCCTCGGGCTCGCGCAGGCAGGAGCGGGCGGCGTCGTAGAGGCGCTGGAAGCGGAACCAGCCGCGCTCGTCGGTGGCACGGAGCTTGGGTGGCTCGCCGGCGGTGAGGGCGTCGGGGAGGCGGACGCCGTACTTGTCGGCGAGCTCCAGGAGGGTCGATGGGCGCATCGACCCCGTGAAGTGCAGGTGGAGGTGGGCTTTCGGCAGAAGCGTGAGATCGCGTACGTGCTCCATCTGGTGATCCTGCCGTACCGCCGCCCTCGGCGGGAGGGGGTTTTACCGATCGGGGGCTTGCGCGAACGTCTGCACGAGGCGGGAGGCGGTGGCGGAGGCCAGCCCGGGCGCCGCCCGGACCCGCGCCCCCAGCGCAGGCGGGGCTGCACAGCAGGGTGGAAACGCCGGAGCGGCGGCTCCCCGTGGGGGAACCGCCGCTCGGACCGGGCTGCGTACCGCCGGAGGCCTAGGCCTAGGCCTAGGCCTAGGCCTAGGCCTAGGCCTAGGCCTTGGCCTCGGCGAGGAGCTTCTGCATGCGGGACACGCCCTCGATCAGGTCCGCGTCGCCCAGGGCGTACGACAGGCGCAGGTAGCCCGGGGTGCCGAAGGCCTCGCCGGGGACGACCGCGACCTCGGCCTCGTCCAGGATCAGGGCCGCCAGCTCGACGGAGGTCTGCGGGCGCTTGCCGCGGATCTCCTTGCCGAGCAGGTCCTTGACCGCGGGGTAGACGTAGAAGGCGCCCTCGGGGGTCGGGCAGAACACGCCGTCGATCTCGTTCAGCATCCGCACGATCGTCTGGCGGCGGCGGTCGAAGGCGGTGCGCATCTCGTGGACGGCGTCCAGGTTGCCGGAGACGGCGGCCAGCGCCGCGACCTGGGCCACGTTGGAGACGTTGGAGGTGGCGTGCGACTGCAGGTTGGTCGCGGCCTTCACGACGTCCTTCGGACCCACGATCCAGCCCACCCGCCAGCCCGTCATCGCGTACGTCTTGGCGACGCCGTTGACGATGATGCACTTGTCGGCCAGCTCGGGGACGATCGCCGGGAGGGAGACGAACTTCGCGTCGCCGTAGACGAGGTGCTCGTAGATCTCGTCGGTCAGGACCCACAGGCCGTGCTCGACGGCCCAGCGGCCGATGGCCTCCGCGTCGGCCTCGGAGTACACGGCGCCGGTCGGGTTCGACGGGGAGACGAACAGGACGACCTTGGTGCGCTCGGTGCGGGCGGCCTCGAGCTGCTCGACGGAGACGCGGTAGCCGGTGGTCTCGTCGGCGACGACCTCGACCGGGACACCGCCGGCGAGGCGGATCGACTCGGGGTAGGTGGTCCAGTACGGAGCCGGGACGATGACCTCGTCGCCCGGGTCCAGGATGGCGGCGAACGCCTCGTAGATCGCCTGCTTGCCGCCGTTGGTCACCAGGACCTGCGACGCGTCGACCTCGTAGCCGGAGTCGCGCAGCGTCTTCGCGGCGATCGCGGCCTTCAGCTCGGGCAGACCCCCGGCCGGCGTGTAGCGGTGGTACTTCGGGTTGCGGCAGGCCTCGACCGCAGCCTCGACGATGTAGTCCGGGGTCGGGAAGTCGGGCTCGCCCGCACCGAAGCCGATGACCGGGCGCCCGGCGGCCTTGAGGGCCTTGGCCTTGGCGTCCACGGCGAGGGTGGCGGACTCGGAAATGGCGCCGATACGGGCGGACACCCGGCGCTCGGAGGAAGGCGTTGCAGAGGTCATGCGGCCAATCGTCCCAGACGCCCTAGAGGCGCCGCACACCGTTTCAGTCATCGGACGGAGCAGCCGGAAATGTGCTCTGTTCGACGTCAGGGCCCGGACCACGTACACTCACCTGTCGTTGGACCCCGCCGGTCACTCAGGACGCGAGCACTCCGTGCACTCGTCTGGATGCGGTAGGTTGGGGGACGCAAAGGGTCGTAGCTCAATTGGTAGAGCACTGGTCTCCAAAACCAGCGGTTGGGGGTTCGAGTCCCTCCGGCCCTGCTCCACACTCCTTCTCGGATGTGTGCGCAGGTACGTACTTCGATGCAACGCCGTGCGGCGCAACCGGGCGCGGCTACGGCCACGACCCGGATTCAGGTGAGAGACGTGACGGACGCCCTGGGCTCCATCGACATGCCTGACGCCGAGGACGACACCCGCGAGAAGAAGGCCCGAAAGGGCGGCAAGCGCGGGAAGAAGGGTCCTCTGGGCCGGCTTGCACTGTTCTACCGCCAGATCGTCGCGGAGCTCCGCAAGGTCGTCTGGCCGACGCGCAATCAGCTCACGACGTACACCACCGTGGTGATTGTCTTCGTCGTCATCATGATCGGTCTGGTGACCGTGATTGACTATGGGTTCCAGGAAGCCATCAAGTTCGTCTTCGGCTGATCCCCGCGGAGGGCGGCGCCTTGATGGGTGCCGCCCGTTTTCGCATGTTCGACCACCTTTTGTATCCAGGAAGAAGCAGCCACCGTGTCTGACCCGAACCTGAACGCGAGCCACGACTCCGTCGAGTCCGTCGAGGACGCGCTCGACATCGTCGAGGCGGCAGACGCTGTGGACCCGGACGAGGTCGAGCTCGCCGACGCCGAGGCCGGTGTCGCCGCCGAAGAGGCCGCGCTGCACATCGAGGACGAGGTCGACGCCGAGTCCGAGGACGACGCCGAGGTCGAAGAGGCTGCCGACGAGGTCGAAGAGGCCGCCGGGGAGACCGAGGCCGCCGACGAGGTCGAGGCCGCCGATGAGGCCGAGGCTGCAGACGAGGCCGAGGCCGAGGCCGAGCCCGCCGAGCCCGTCGACCCCATCCAGGCCCTGCGCGAGGAACTGCGCCTCCTGCCCGGCGAGTGGTACGTGATCCACACCTACGCGGGCTACGAGAAGCGCGTGAAGGCCAACCTGGAGCAGCGCGCCGTCTCGCTGAACGTCGAGGAGTTCATCTACCAGGCCGAGGTGCCCGAGGAAGAGATCGTCCAGATCAAGAACGGCGAGCGCAAGAACGTCCGGCAGAACAAGCTGCCCGGCTACGTTCTCGTCCGCATGGATCTGACGAACGAGTCCTGGGGCGTCGTCCGCAACACGCCTGGTGTCACCGGCTTCGTCGGCAACGCGTACGACCCGTACCCGCTGACCCTGGACGAGATCGTCAAGATGCTCGCCCCGGAGGCGCAGGAGAAGGCCGCCAAGGCCGCCGCGGAAGAGGCCGGCCTGCCCGCGCCCGCCGTCAAGCGCACCATCGAGGTCCTGGACTTCGAGGTCGGCGACTCGGTCACCGTCACCGACGGCCCGTTCGCGACGCTGCAGGCGACCATCAACGAGATCAACCCCGACTCGAAGAAGGTCAAGGGCCTCGTCGAGATCTTCGGTCGCGAGACTCCGGTCGAGCTCAGCTTCGACCAGATCCAGAAGAACTGACTGATCTTCTGAAGCAAGCTTCCGGACAGGTCAGATCGCCCCGCAAAGGGCGGTCTGACCTGCTCGGTTTTTAGCCCCGCTCCGATACCCGTTATCGTGGTGCGGTATGCCTCCATCCGGATGACCGGATCGGCGGCGAAAAACTCTCACTAGGACCCGGAGAGAGCAATGCCTCCCAAGAAGAAGAAGGTCACGGGGCTTATCAAGCTCCAGATCAAGGCCGGTGCGGCCAACCCGGCTCCGCCGGTCGGCCCCGCGCTCGGTCAGCACGGCGTCAACATCATGGAGTTCTGCAAGGCCTACAACGCCGCGACCGAGTCGCAGCGTGGCATGGTCGTGCCGGTGGAGATCACGGTCTACGACGACCGCTCCTTCACCTTCATCACCAAGACTCCGCCGGCCGCGCGCCTGATCCTGAAGGCCGCGGGCATCGAGAAGGGCTCCGGCGAGCCGCACAAGACCAAGGTCGCCAAGCTCACCGGCGCCCAGGTCCGCGAGATCGCCGAGCTGAAGATGCCCGACCTCAACGCCAACGACGTCGACGCCGCGATGAAGATCATCGCCGGCACCGCGCGTTCGATGGGCGTCACGGTCGAAGGCTGATCCAGCCACCCCCAGCACCACCAGTGGTAGGACCAAGCGCTGGTCCGCACCACGACTCCATGCCTGAAGCCGAAATACAGGAGCAGAAGTGAAGCGCAGCAAGACTCTCCGCGCTGCGGACGCCAAGGTCGACCGGGAGAAGCTTTACGCCCCGCTCGAGGCCGTCCGTCTCGCCAAGGACACCTCCACGACCAAGTTCGACAGCACCGTCGAGGTCGCCTTCCGCCTGGGTGTCGACCCGCGCAAGGCGGACCAGATGGTCCGTGGCACCGTGAACCTCCCGCACGGCACCGGCAAGACCGCCCGGGTCCTGGTCTTCGCGACCGGTGACCGTGCTGCGGCCGCGGAAGCCGCCGGCGCCGACATCGTCGGCGACGACGAGCTGATCAACGAGATCGCCAAGGGCAACCGCCTGAACGAGTTCGACGCCGTTGTGGCCACCCCGGACCTCATGGGCAAGGTCGGCCGTCTCGGCCGCGTGCTCGGTCCCCGTGGCCTCATGCCGAACCCGAAGACCGGCACCGTCACGATGGACGTCGCGAAGGCTGTCACCGAGATCAAGGGTGGCAAGATCGAGTTCCGCGTCGACAAGCACTCGAACCTGCACTTCATCATCGGCAAGGTCTCCTTCTCCGATGAGCAGCTGGTCGAGAACTACGGCGCGGCCCTGGACGAGATCCTTCGTCTGAAGCCGTCCGCCGCGAAGGGCCGCTACATCAAGAAGGCCGCCCTGAGCACCACGATGGGCCCCGGCATCCAGCTGGACTCGAACCGCACCCGGAACCTCCTCGTCGAGGAAGACCCGGCTGCTGTCTGAGCCCCACGCTGAGCCTTCGGCTCACCTGAGTGGCTGAAACGGGCCCCTCGCCCCCTCACAGGGCGGCGAGGGGCCCGTTTCTTGCTTTCCGGGAACCTCGGGGAGCCTCGGGGGCCTCGGGAGCCGCGCAGGCATCGGAAGCTGACCGATTTGCCTGACCGGTGCCGGGTCACGTAGTCTTCACCAGAAGCCAAAGACCGCTGGTCGTTGCCGTGCCCGCAAGGGTTCGGTGGCCGAAGGATCCGTTGATTGCGGACGACCCGCGTAGGTGACTGTGGAAGGTTCCCGGAATTCGTTCCGGTTGAGCCACGCCCTGGCGCCTGCGCCGGGGCGTTTCTTATTTCAGCCCCTTCTGAGCGGTCCTCATCACCCGGAAGGAGGCGAACGCACCATGCCGACGCCCAACAAGGCTGCATCGGTAGCCGAGCTCAAGGACGCGTTCCAGAGCTCGAACGCCGCCGTGCTGACCGAGTACCGGGGTCTCACCGTCGCGCAGCTCAAGACGCTGCGTCGCTCCCTTGGTGAGAACGCCCAGTACGCCGTGGTGAAGAACACGCTGACCAAGATTGCGGCCAACCAGGCCGGGATCACCGCGCTGGACGAGCACTTCGCTGGTCCGACCGCGGTCGCCTTCATCACCGGTGACCCGGTGGAGTCGGCGAAGAGCCTGCGTGACTTCGCCAAGGACAACCCGAACCTCATCATCAAGGCGGGTGTCCTTGATGGTAAGGCGCTCACCGCCGATGAGATCAAGAAGCTTGCGGACCTCGAGTCCCGCGAGGTTCTGCTCAGCAAGCTGGCCGGCGCGTTCAAGGGCAAGCAGTCTCAGGCTGCCTCGCTCTTCCAGGCGCTGCCGTCGAAGTTCGTCCGCACCGCGGAAGCGCTTCGCGTCAAGCTCGCCGAGCAGGGCGGTGCCGAGTAATTCGGCTCGCGCACTGATCCACGCCGCCTAGTGCGTGGGTCGTAGCGGGCCGTTACGCCCGCCTCTATATACATCCGGCACCTGCCGAATTAGTGGAAGGATCGCCCATCATGGCGAAGCTCTCTCAGGACGACCTCCTCGCCCAGTTCGAGGAGATGACCCTCATCGAGCTCTCCGAGTTCGTGAAGGCCTTCGAGGAGAAGTTCGACGTCACCGCCGCCGCGGCCGTCGCCGTTGCCGGCCCCGCCCAGGGTGGCGCCGCCCCCGAGGCTGCCGAGGAGCAGGACGAGTTCGACGTCATCCTCACCGGTGCCGGCGACAAGAAGATCCAGGTCATCAAGGTCGTGCGTGAGCTGACCTCCCTGGGTCTGAAGGAGGCCAAGGACCTCGTGGACGGCGCTCCGAAGCCGGTCCTCGAGAAGGTCGCCAAGGAGGCCGCTGACAAGGCCGCCGAGTCCCTCAAGGCTGCCGGCGCGGCTGTCGAGGTCAAGTAACACCTCTGGGGCCTCCTGAGGCCCCAACCAAGGGCGATCACCCGTAAGGGTGGTCGCCCTTTGGCGTATCCGCAGTGCCTGACTTGCCCTGGTCTCGTTGGGGAGTAGGGTGATCATCGTTGCCCCGCGGTCGGGTCCGGAGATGATCCGCACGGAGCAGGGGGCCTTGACGAACGGCACGCGGCGCGCAATTCTCAGACCCGTTGCGGGATCGGTCCGCCCGATCCGGGATCCGGGACACGGATCCTAGATCCGAGGCATGGATCGGCTACGAAGAGGGCAGTACTGATACGCGCTCTGTAGGCGCGAGCCGCAATGTTGGACGCAGGGTTGCAGGGTTGGTTTAGACGACATGGGGAAGGCCTGTTGCCGGTTTCCGGAAACCTGGTCTGGACATCAGTGAGCCAAGTGGCTACACTGACCCTTTGCGCTGCCTGTTAGCTGCCCCCTGCCCGTCGCCAGGGGCATGCCCACGCTTGAGCACACTTGATTGATACGCCCTGACCAGGCCTTATCGGCCAGATCAGGGGGGTTGTCTTCTGTGTCAGCTGGGACCGGTACGCGCGTAGTGAGTCCGAGCCCTCGGAAGGACCCCCTCTTGGCCGCCTCGCGCAACGCCTCGACCAATACGAACACCGGTGCCAGCACCGCCCCGCTGCGCATCTCCTTTGCAAAGATCAAGGAGCCCCTCGAGGTTCCGAACCTCCTGGCGCTGCAAACCGAGAGCTTTGACTGGCTGCTCGGCAATGCAGCCTGGAAGTCTCGCGTCGAGTCGGCGCTCGAGAGTGGACAGGACGTTCCCACCAAGTCCGGTCTGGAAGAGATCTTCGAGGAGATCTCGCCGATCGAGGACTTCTCCGGTTCGATGTCGCTGACGTTCCGCGACCACCGGTTCGAGCCGGCGAAGAACTCCGTCGACGAGTGCAAGGAGCGCGACTTCACGTACGCGGCGCCGCTCTTCGTCACGGCCGAGTTCACGAACAACGAGACCGGTGAGATCAAGTCTCAGACGGTCTTCATGGGCGATTTCCCGCTCATGACCAACAAGGGCACCTTCGTCATCAACGGCACCGAGCGTGTCGTGGTGTCGCAGCTCGTCCGTTCCCCCGGTGTCTACTTCGACTCCTCCATCGACAAGACGTCCGACAAGGACATCTTCTCCGCCAAGATCATCCCGTCCCGGGGTGCCTGGCTGGAGATGGAGATCGACAAGCGCGACATGGTCGGTGTCCGCATCGACCGCAAGCGCAAGCAGTCCGTCACCGTCCTCCTGAAGGCTCTCGGCTGGACCACCGAGCAGATCCTCGAGGAGTTCGGCGAGTACGAGTCCATGCGCGCCACCCTGGAGAAGGACCACACCCAGGGCCAGGACGACGCGCTGCTCGACATCTACCGCAAGCTGCGTCCGGGCGAACCGCCGACCCGTGAGGCCGCTCAGACGCTGCTCGAGAACCTCTACTTCAACCCGAAGCGCTACGACCTCGCCAAGGTCGGCCGCTACAAGGTGAACAAGAAGCTCGGCGCCGACGAGCCGCTCGACGCCGGTGTGCTCACCACGGACGACGTCATCGCGACGATCAAGTACCTGGTCAAGCTGCACGCGGGCGAGACCGAGACGGTCGGCGAGTCGGGCCGGGAGATCGTCGTCGAGACCGACGACATCGACCACTTCGGCAACCGTCGTATCCGCAACGTCGGCGAGCTCATCCAGAACCAGGTCCGCACGGGTCTGGCTCGTATGGAGCGCGTCGTCCGCGAGCGCATGACGACTCAGGACGTCGAGGCGATCACGCCGCAGACCCTGATCAACATCCGGCCGGTCGTCGCCTCCATCAAGGAGTTCTTCGGCACCAGCCAGCTGTCGCAGTTCATGGACCAGAACAACCCGCTGTCGGGTCTGACGCACAAGCGTCGTCTCAACGCCCTCGGCCCGGGTGGTCTGTCCCGTGAGCGGGCCGGCTTCGAGGTCCGTGACGTGCACCCGTCGCACTACGGTCGTATGTGCCCGATCGAGACGCCTGAAGGCCCGAACATCGGTCTGATCGGCTCGCTGGCCTCCTACGGCCGGATCAACCCGTTCGGCTTCATCGAGACCCCGTACCGCAAGGTCATCGAGGGTGTCGTCACCGACGAGGTCGACTACCTCACGGCCGACGAGGAAGACCGCTTCGTCATCGCCCAGGCGAACGCCGCCCTGAACGATGAGATGCGCTTCACCGAGAACCGCGTCCTGGTCCGCCGTCGTGGCGGCGAGATCGACTACATCGCCGGCGGCGACGTCGACTACATGGACGTCTCGCCGCGCCAGATGGTGTCCGTCGCGACCGCGATGATCCCCTTCCTCGAGCACGACGACGCCAACCGTGCCCTCATGGGCGCGAACATGATGCGCCAGGCCGTTCCGCTCATCAAGGCGGAGGCGCCGCTCGTCGGCACCGGCATGGAGTACCGCTGTGCGGTCGACGCCGGTGACTCGATCAAGGCGGAGAAGGACGGTGTCGTCCAGGAGGTCTCGGCCGACTACATCACCGTCGCCAACGACGACGGCACGTACACCACGTACCGCGTCGCCAAGTTCTCCCGCTCGAACCAGGGCACCTCGGTCAACCAGAAGGTCATCGTCAACGAGGGCGACCGGATCGTCGAGGCCCAGGTCCTCGCCGACGGCCCGGCCACCGAAGAGGGCGAAATGGCCCTCGGCAAGAACCTGCTCGTCGCGTTCATGCCGTGGGAAGGTCACAACTACGAGGACGCGATCATCCTGTCGCAGCGCCTCGTGCAGGACGACGTCCTCTCCTCGATCCACATCGAGGAGCACGAGGTCGACGCCCGTGACACCAAGCTGGGCCCCGAGGAGATCACCCGGGACATCCCGAACGTCTCCGAAGAGGTCCTCGCCGACCTCGACGAGCGCGGCATCATCCGCATCGGTGCGGACGTCGTCGCCGGCGACATCCTGGTCGGCAAGGTCACGCCCAAGGGTGAGACCGAGCTGACCCCGGAGGAGCGCCTGCTCCGCGCGATCTTCGGTGAGAAGGCCCGCGAGGTGCGTGACACCTCGCTCAAGGTCCCTCACGGTGAGATCGGCAAGGTCATCGGTGTCCGCGTCTTCGACCGCGAGGAGGGCGACGAGCTTCCTCCGGGCGTGAACCAGCTGGTCCGCGTCTACGTCGCCCAGAAGCGCAAGATCACCGACGGTGACAAGCTCGCCGGCCGCCACGGCAACAAGGGTGTCATCTCCAAGATCCTTCCGATCGAGGACATGCCCTTCCTTGAGGACGGCACGCCGGTCGACATCATCCTGAACCCGCTGGGTGTCCCGTCCCGAATGAACCCGGGACAGGTCCTGGAGATCCACCTCGGCTGGCTCGCCAGCCGCGGCTGGGACGTCTCCGGGCTCGGCGAGGAGTGGGCCGAGCGTCTGAAGGTCATCGGGGCCGACCGCGTCGAGCCCGGTACCAACGTCGCCACCCCCGTGTTCGACGGTGCCCGCGAGGACGAGCTCGCCGGCCTGTTCGAGCACACGATCCCGAACCGCGACGGGGACCGCCTGGTCCTGCCGACCGGCAAGGCGCACCTGTTCGACGGCCGCTCCGGCGAGCCGTTCCCGGACCCGATCTCGATCGGGTACATGTACATCCTCAAGCTCCACCACCTGGTCGACGACAAGCTCCACGCTCGGTCGACCGGTCCGTACTCGATGATCACGCAGCAGCCGCTGGGTGGTAAGGCGCAGTTCGGTGGCCAGCGCTTCGGTGAGATGGAGGTGTGGGCGCTCGAGGCTTATGGCGCCGCTTACGCCCTCCAGGAGCTGCTGACCATCAAGTCCGACGACGTCACCGGCCGCGTGAAGGTCTACGAGGCCATCGTCAAGGGCGAGAACATCCCCGAGCCGGGCATTCCCGAGTCCTTCAAGGTGCTCATCAAGGAAATGCAGTCGCTCTGCCTCAACGTGGAGGTGCTGTCCTCGGATGGCATGTCCATCGAGATGCGCGACACCGACGAGGACGTCTTCCGCGCGGCGGAGGAGCTCGGTATCGACCTGTCCCGGCGCGAGCCGAGCAGCGTCGAAGAGGTCTGACGGGCCTGACGGGGGGCTCGCTCAAGAGCCCCCCGTCATCCCCGGGACCGTTCAGACCATGATTGAGACTCGACCCCGAAAGAGGGATTGACGCACAGTGCTCGACGTCAACTTCTTCGACGAGCTGCGGATCGGCCTTGCCACCGCGGACGACATCCGAACCTGGTCGCACGGCGAGGTCAAGAAGCCGGAGACCATCAACTACCGCACCCTCAAGCCCGAGAAGGACGGACTCTTCTGCGAGAAGATCTTCGGTCCGACCCGGGACTGGGAGTGCTACTGCGGCAAGTACAAGCGTGTCCGCTTCAAGGGCATCATCTGTGAACGCTGTGGCGTCGAGGTCACGCGCGCCAAGGTGCGCCGTGAGCGGATGGGCCACATCGAGCTTGCCGCTCCCGTCACCCACATCTGGTACTTCAAGGGCGTCCCGTCGCGCCTCGGATACCTGCTGGACCTCGCGCCGAAGGACCTCGAGAAGGTCATCTACTTCGCCGCGTACATGATCACGTTCGTCGACGACGAGCGCCGCACCCGCGACCTCCCGTCGCTGGAGGCGCACGTCTCCGTCGAGCGCCAGCAGATCGAGAACCGCCGTGACGCGGACCTCGAAGGCCGTGCCAAGAAGCTCGAGACCGACCTGGCCGAGCTCGAGGCCGAGGGCGCGAAGGCCGACGTACGCCGCAAGGTGCGCGAAGGTGCCGAGCGCGAGATGAAGCAGCTCCGTGACCGCGCCCAGCGCGAGATCGACCGCCTCGACGAGGTGTGGGCCCGCTTCAAGAACCTCAAGGTCCAGGACCTCGAGGGCGACGAGCTGCTCTACCGCGAGCTGCGTGACCGCTTCGGCACGTACTTCGACGGTTGCATGGGCGCCGCCGCGCTGCAGAAGCGCCTGGAGTCCTTCGACCTCGACGAGGAGGCCGAGCGCCTCCGCGAGATCATCCGTACCGGCAAGGGCCAGAAGAAGACCCGTGCGCTCAAGCGCCTCAAGGTCGTCTCCGCGTTCCTGCAGACCAGCAACAAGCCCAAGGGCATGGTTCTGGACTGCGTGCCGGTGATCCCGCCGGACCTGCGTCCGATGGTGCAGCTGGACGGTGGCCGCTTCGCGACCTCCGACCTGAACGACCTGTACCGCCGCGTGATCAACCGCAACAACCGCTTGAAGCGCCTTCTCGACCTCGGTGCCCCCGAGATCATCGTGAACAACGAGAAGCGCATGCTCCAGGAGGCCGTGGACGCCCTCTTCGACAACGGTCGTCGTGGTCGTCCGGTGACCGGTCCCGGCAACCGTCCCCTGAAGTCCCTGAGCGACATGCTCAAGGGCAAGCAGGGTCGATTCCGTCAGAACCTCCTCGGCAAGCGCGTGGACTACTCCGCGCGTTCCGTGATCGTCGTCGGTCCGCAGCTGAAGCTGCACCAGTGTGGTCTGCCCAAGGCCATGGCGCTGGAGCTCTTCAAGCCGTTCGTGATGAAGCGCCTGGTCGACCTGAACCACGCGCAGAACATCAAGTCGGCGAAGCGCATGGTCGAGCGCGGCCGCACGGTCGTGTACGACGTGCTCGAAGAGGTCATCGCCGAGCACCCGGTGCTGCTGAACCGTGCACCCACGCTGCACCGCCTCGGCATCCAGGCCTTCGAGCCCCAGCTGGTCGAAGGCAAGGCCATCCAGATCCACCCGCTCGTCTGCACCGCGTTCAACGCGGACTTCGACGGTGACCAGATGGCCGTGCACCTGCCGCTCTCCGCGGAGGCGCAGGCCGAGGCCCGCATCCTGATGCTGTCCTCGAACAACATCCTGAAGCCGGCCGACGGCCGTCCGGTCACGATGCCGACCCAGGACATGGTCCTCGGTCTGTTCTTCCTGACCACCGACGGTGAGCTCCGTGACACCAAGGGCGAGGGCCGCGCGTTCGGCTCCACGGCCGAGGCGATCATGGCGTTCGACGCCGGCGAGCTCGCGCTGCAGTCGTCCGTCGACATCCGCTTCCCGGTGGGCACCATCCCGCCGCGTGGCTGGGTGCCGCCGGTCGCCGAAGAGGGCGAGCAGGAGTTCCAGCCGGGCGACAGCTTCCGTCTGCGCACCTCCCTGGGCCGCGCGCTCTTCAACGAGCTGCTGCCCGAGGACTACCCGTTCGTCGACTACTCGGTGGGCAAGAAGCAGCTCTCCGAGATCGTCAACGACCTGGCGGAGCGCTACCCCAAGGTCATCGTGGCGGCGACGCTCGACAACCTGAAGGCGGCCGGCTTCCACTGGGCGACCCGTTCGGGCGTCACCGTGGCCATCTCCGACGTCGTCGTGCCCGAGGCCAAGAAGGCCATCGTCGCGGGCTACGAGGCGATGGACGAGAAGGTCCAGAAGCAGTACGAGCGCGGTCTGATCACCAAGGACGAGCGCACGCAGGAGCTCATCGCGATCTGGACCAAGGCGACCAACGAGGTTGCCGAGGCGATGAACGCGAACTTCCCCAAGACGAACCCCATCTTCATGATGGTTGACTCGGGTGCCCGAGGAAACATGATGCAGATGCGACAGATCGCCGGTATGCGTGGTCTGGTGTCGAACGCGAAGAACGAGACCATCCCGCGTCCGATCAAGGCGTCCTTCCGTGAGGGCCTCACCGTTCTGGAGTACTTCATCTCCACGCACGGTGCCCGTAAGGGTCTGGCGGACACCGCCCTGCGTACCGCCGACTCGGGTTACCTGACCCGTCGTCTGGTGGACGTCTCGCAGGACGTGATCATCCGCGAGGAGGACTGCGGCACCGAGCGCGGCCTGAAGCTGAAGATCGCCGTTCGCGGCGAGGACGGCGTGCTGCGCAAGGCCGACGACGTCGAGACCTCGATCTACGCCCGCATGCTGGCCGAGGACGTCGTCATCGACGGCAAGGTCATCGCGCCGGCCAACGTCGACCTCGGTGACGTCCTGATCGACGCCCTGGTCGCCAACGGCGTCGAGGAGGTCAAGACCCGCTCGGTCCTGACCTGTGAGTCCGCGGTCGGCACCTGTGCCTTCTGCTACGGACGCTCGCTCGCCACCGGCAAGCTGGTCGACATCGGTGAGGCGGTCGGCATCATCGCCGCCCAGTCCATCGGTGAGCCCGGTACCCAGCTGACGATGCGTACCTTCCACACCGGTGGTGTGGCCGGTGACGACATCACGCAGGGTCTGCCGCGTGTCGTCGAGCTCTTCGAGGCCCGTACCCCGAAGGGTGTCGCCCCGATCTCCGAGGCCGCAGGCCGCGTGCGGATCGAGGAGACCGAGAAGACGAAGAAGATCGTCATCACGCCGGACGACGGCAGCGACGAGACGGCCTTCCCGATCTCGAAGCGCGCCAAGGTCATCGTGCACGAGGGTGACCACGTCGAGGTGGGCCAGAAGCTCACCGCGGGTGCCACCAACCCGCACGACGTGCTGCGCATCCTCGGCCAGCGTGCGGTCCAGGTCCACCTGGTCGGCGAAGTCCAGAAGGTCTACAACTCGCAGGGCGTGTCGATCCACGACAAGCACATCGAGATCATCATCCGGCAGATGCTGCGCCGCGTGACGATCATCGAGTCCGGCGATGCGGAGCTCCTGCCGGGCGAGCTCGTCGAGCGCTCGCGCTTCGAGACCGAGAACCGTCGTGTGGTCACCGAGGGCGGTCACCCCGCCTCCGGCCGTCCGCAGCTGATGGGTATCACCAAGGCCTCGCTGGCGACGGAATCCTGGCTGTCGGCCGCCTCCTTCCAGGAGACGACCCGAGTCCTGACGGATGCGGCGATCAACGCCAAGTCCGACAGCCTCATCGGCCTCAAGGAGAACGTCATCATCGGTAAGCTCATCCCGGCCGGTACGGGCCTTGCCCGCTACCGCAACATCCGGGTCGAGCCCACCGAAGAGGCGAAGGCAGCGATGTACTCGGCCGTCGGCTACGACGACATCGACTACTCGCCCTTCGGCACCGGCTCCGGCCAGGCCGTCCCGCTGGAGGACTACGACTACGGCCCGTACAACGGCTAAGAGCTCGTAAGACGAAGCCCCCCGCTGCTCCGAGAGGAGCGGCGGGGGGCTTCTTCGTGTCCGGGGAGCCCGGGAGGTTCCCGGGGCTCCTGGGACGCCGTCAGGCGCGGCGCCGGCGGCGGAGGCCTGCGAGCGTGGTCGACGCGAGGGCCAGGAGGGCCAGGGCGGCGGCTGCCAGGCCCGGGGTGAGGCCCTTCGGGGTGAAGGTGCAGGAGACCTTGTCCGTGCCTGCGGGGATGTCCAGGGAGACCAGGCCGTGGAAGCTCTTCACCGGGGCCGTGCACTGCCAGCCCGGGACGTCGGTCATCGCGAAGACCGCCGTGCCCGTGGCGCCCTTCGGGAGGGTGGCCCCGATGGTGTGGCCGCCCGCGGTGACCCGCGTGGCGCCGGTGGACTTCAGGGAGGTGATCGCCGTGTCCAGGGCGGCGCGGTCCAGGCAGCCGAGGGGGTGCTCGCCCGCCGTCGCGTCCTTGGTCTGCGTACGGATCGTCACCGCGACCTTGCCGTCCGCGGGGACCTTGCCCAGCTTGACCACCCCCGTCATCTGGTCCTCCAGGGGGCGGGAGGCGCCGGCGAAGGCGAGGGTGCCGTAGAGCTCAGGGGAGAACCAGTACGCCTCGGAGCCCGGGGTGCACTGGGCCGTGTAGGTCTGTTCGGTGGCCTTGCCGTCGCGGGTGACCTGCGGGACCTGGTAGACCGTGGCGCCCAGGACGTTCTCCTGGCGGGCGTAGACGCTGTCGGCCGGGTTGGCGGAGGTGTGGGCGGAGCCGCGGACCGTCACCAGGGGCGGAGCGGGGAAGCGGGTGGACGTCCAGGTGTCCTCCGCCGGGCCGGGGTGGATCCGGGCGCCGATCGCGAAGATCGCGTCGAGCACCGGGTTGTCGGCGCCGAAGAAGGTCCGGCCGTCGTTCTTGAATCCGTACCCGAGGGGCTCCAGGGCCCGGTACGTGGCCTCCGGCAGGTAGCTGCTGTAGTACTGCGGGCCCTCGCCGCGCAGGGCGAGGGCGTCGTTGTACGAGGTCTGCGGCGCGCCCGAATCCGTCCGGTAGGCGGGCCAGCCGTCCACCTGCCGGACGGCGTCGAAGTGCGCGTTGATCGAGCGGTTCGAGGTGGCGACGGGCTTCGCCCAGCGCTCGCGGGCCCGGCGGGCGTCCGCGCCCGCGGCCGCCACCGTGGACTCCGCGAAGACCACGCCGACCATGAGCACGGCGGCGACGGGGATCAGCACCCGGTGCTTCGCGCCCAGGGAGAGGAGGACCAGGGCCAGCAGGGAGGTGCCTCCGCCCACCAGCACCGCGTGCCAGGTCCAGCCGCCGAAGTCGTCGGTGCGGCGGAGCACGAAGGTGGCGGCGACCAGCAGGGCGGCCGTCAGCGCCAGGTGGAGGGGGCGCGGGCGGTGGGCCAGCGCCAGCCAGGCCAGGATCACGACCATGCCGCTGAAGACGAAGGCCTCGCGGTAGGGGTTGCCGTTCGGCACCGCAAGCCCGTGCCACAGGTACTGCGTCGGCGGGAACTGGAAGGAGGCGACGACGAGCAGCGTCGCCGCGGCCCACACCAGGCGGGTCTTCTTCGCGATGGCGGCGTTGAAGAGGAACGATCCGGCGAGGATCAGGCCCAGCGAGGCGACGTACAGCCGCGGCCGGCCGCCCCACAGGTGCGTGGCCGGGAGCATCCCGGCGAGGAAGACCTCGATCCGCACCGGCTCGAAGGCCCCGGCCTGGGTGGGCTGCGCGGAGCCGCTGGACAGGAACGACGGCAGCAGCAGCGGGAGGGTCAGCAGGATGCCCGTCACGGCGGCGCTGGATGCCCGCCACAGGACGCGCAGCCGCTGCCGGCCGGTCATGTCCCGGGTGATCAGGCGGATGCCCAGCAGGACGCAGGCGGCCATCGTCGCCATCATCGCGGTGTAGAAGTTGCCGAACCAGGCGAGCGCGACGAACAGCGCCACCCCCGGCCAGCGCCGCTCCTCCAGGCACCACTCGACGGCGATGCCGAGGAGGGGGAGGGCGACCAGGCCCCACAGCCACATGGGGATGTACGAGGCGTCGCTGAGCGCCCAGCCGCACAGGCCGTAGCAGGCGCCGAGGACCCCGCGCTGCCACCACGGGCCGGGGTGCAGCTTGCCGAGGTAGACCGTCATGACGGCGGCGGCCGCGCCCATCGTGATCGGGGTGACCGCGAAGACGGCGAGGTCGACGTGGGCGCGCGGGACGAGGACGGCCAGCCAGGAGAACGGGTTGCCGAGGTACGTGTAGTAGTCGGACAGGAACTGCTGGCCGAAGCCGCCGCGCCAGGTGAAGAGGACGTCACCGGCGGCCTGCCCGTGGACCAGGTCCCACAGCGCCCGGTGGAAGGGCACGTACTGGTTGGCCTGGTCGTTGAGGGCCCGCCCGGTGTTGCCGAAGGGGAAGGTGCCGCGGGCCGCCCAGGCCGCGCAGAACGCGGCCGAGGTGACGAGGAACGCCAGCAGGGGCCCGTACAGGCGGGCGGGTCGCGGTGGCCGGCGGCGGGGCGACGGGTGGACCGGGCTGTCGGCGGCCGTCGGCTCCGTGGTGACCGTCCGCAATGTCCCGCTCCCTGTGGTTGATCGTGCCGTTCGGGCTGAACCCGGTGAACCCGGTGAACCCGGTGACTCCGCTGCATCGCGGAATGCCGAGGCAGTTTAGTCGCGGGGGAGGGCCCCTCCGTCCGGCGCCGCTTAGCACGCCTTTACCACATGCGCGAGTCGGAGCGGCCACACCAGGTCCTCGCCCAAGTGGCACATGACCGGCGGCGATGTCCGCGTCGCCCCGCGCGGGCCTTTGTTTTGACCGGATGGGATGCGGTAGGTACGCTCAGACCTTGTGCCTGGGGTGTGCCTGGGCTCCTGTGCGTGTCCATCAACCGCATGAGAGCCGGATCAGCCACCGCGATCCATGCGTTTCCGTGCTTGCGCGGAGCTCCGCCGGATCCGACACACCCGACCGCGTGGGTCGGCAAAGTTCCAGGTTAGCTTCACTACACGGCACACAGAAACCGGAGAAGTAGTGCCTACGATCCAGCAGCTGGTCCGTAAGGGCCGGCAGGACAAGGTCGAGAAGACGAAGACGCCCGCGCTTGAGGCTTCGCCCCAGCGCCGTGGCGTCTGCACGCGTGTGTTCACGACCACCCCGAAGAAGCCGAACTCGGCGCTCCGTAAGGTCGCGCGTGTGCGTCTGACCTCCGGCATCGAGGTCACCGCTTACATTCCGGGTGAGGGACACAACCTGCAGGAGCACTCGATCGTGCTCGTGCGTGGTGGCCGTGTGAAGGACCTGCCGGGTGTTCGTTACAAGATCATCCGCGGTGCGCTTGACACCCAGGCTGTCAAGAACCGCAAGCAGGCCCGCAGCCGCTACGGCGCCAAGAAGGAGAAGTAAGAATGCCTCGTAAGGGCCCCGCCCCGAAGCGCCCGGTCATCATCGACCCGGTCTACGCATCTCCTCTGGTGACGTCGCTCATCAACAAGATCCTCCTGAACGGCAAGCGCTCCACCGCCGAGCGCATCGTTTACGGCGCCATGGAAGGCCTCCGCGAGAAGACCGGCAACGACCCGGTCATCACGCTGAAGCGCGCGCTGGAGAACGTCAAGCCGTCCCTCGAGGTCAAGTCCCGCCGTGTCGGTGGCGCGACCTACCAGGTCCCCGTCGAGGTCAAGCCGGGTCGCCAGTCGACCCTGGCCCTCCGCTGGCTCGTGGGTTACTCCCGCGCCCGTCGTGAGAAGACCATGACCGAGCGCCTCATGAACGAGCTGCTCGACGCCTCCAACGGTCTTGGCGCTGCCGTCAAGAAGCGCGAGGACACGCACAAGATGGCCGAGTCCAACAAGGCCTTCGCGCACTACCGCTGGTAGTCCCACCCCACATCGAGACCGAGAGAAGACCGAAGCCTTATGGCTACCACTTCGCTTGACCTGGCCAAGGTCCGCAACATCGGGATCATGGCCCACATCGACGCGGGCAAGACGACCACCACCGAGCGCATCCTGTTCTACACCGGTGTGTCGTACAAGATCGGTGAGGTCCACGACGGCGCCGCCACGATGGACTGGATGGAGCAGGAGCAGGAGCGTGGTATCACCATCACGTCTGCCGCGACGACCTGCCACTGGCCCCTCGAAGACGTTGACCACACCATCAACATCATCGACACCCCGGGTCACGTCGACTTCACCGTCGAGGTGGAGCGTTCGCTCCGCGTCCTCGACGGTGCCGTCACCGTCTTCGACGGTGTCGCCGGTGTGGAGCCGCAGTCCGAGACGGTCTGGCGTCAGGCCGACCGTTACGGCGTGCCCCGCATCTGCTTCGTCAACAAGCTGGACCGCACCGGCGCCGAGTTCCACCGCTGTGTCGACATGATCAAGGACCGCCTCGGTGCGGTTCCGATCGTGATGCAGCTCCCCATCGGTGCCGAGATGGACTTCCAGGGCGTTGTCGACCTGGTCACCATGAAGGCGTTCGTCTGGTCCGCCGAGGCGACCAAGGGCGAGATGTACGACATCGTCGACATCCCGGCCACGCACACCGAGGCTGCTGAAGAGTGGCGCGGCAAGCTGGTCGAGACCGTCGCCGAGAACGACGACGAGATCATGGAGCTCTTCCTGAACGGCGACGAGCCGTCCGTGGAGCAGCTGCACGCCGCCGTGCGTCGCATCATCCTGAACTCCGGCAAGGGCAAGGGCGAGCCCACGATCACTGCGGTGTTCTGTGGCACGGCGTTCAAGAACAAGGGCGTTCAGCCCCTGCTCGACGCCGTCGTCCGCTACCTCCCGTCGCCGCTGGACATCGAGGCCATCGAGGGCCACGACGTCCGCGACGCCGACGTGGTCGTGAAGCGCAAGCCGTCCGACGAGGAGCCCCTCGCGGCGCTGGCGTTCAAGATCATGAGCGACCCGCACCTCGGCAAGCTCACCTTCGTCCGGGTTTACTCGGGCCGCCTGGAGGCCGGCACCTCGGTGCTGAACTCCGTCAAGGGCAAGAAGGAGCGCATCGGCAAGATCTACCGCATGCACGCGAACAAGCGTGAGGAGATCGCCGCGGTGGGCGCCGGTGACATCGTCGCCGTCATGGGCCTGAAGCAGACCACCACCGGTGAGACGCTGTGTGACGACAAGGCACCCGTGATCCTGGAGTCCATGGACTTCCCGGCTCCGGTCATCCAGGTCGCCATCGAGCCCAAGTCCAAGGGTGACCAGGAGAAGCTGGGTGTCGCCATCCAGCGTCTCGCGGAGGAGGACCCCTCCTTCCACGTTCACTCGGACGAGGAGACGGGCCAGACCATCCTCGGCGGTATGGGCGAGCTGCACCTCGAGGTGCTGGTCGACCGTATGAAGCGCGAGTTCAAGGTCGAGGCCAACGTCGGCAAGCCGCAGGTCGCGTACCGCGAGACCATCCGCGGCACCGTGGAGCGTCACGACTACACCCACAAGAAGCAGACCGGTGGTACCGGTCAGTTCGCCAAGGTGCAGATCGCGATCGAGCCCATCACCGAGGCCGACGGTCCGGCGTACGAGTTCGTGAACAAGGTCACCGGTGGCCGCGTGCCGAAGGAGTACATCCCTTCGGTCGACGCCGGTGCGCAGGAGGCCATGCAGTTCGGCATCCTGGCCGGCTACGAGATGACGGGCGTCCGCGTCACGCTTCTCGACGGTGGCTACCACGAGGTCGACTCCTCCGAGCTCGCGTTCAAGATCGCCGGTTCGCAGGCCTTCAAGGAGGCCGCGCGCAAGGCGTCCCCCGTGCTCATGGAGCCGATGATGGCCGTCGAGGTCACCACGCCCGAGGACTACATGGGTGACGTCATCGGTGACATCAACTCCCGCCGTGGCCAGATCCAGGCCATGGAGGAGCGTCACGGTGCTCGTGTCGTGAAGGGCCTCGTGCCCCTTTCGGAGATGTTCGGCTACGTCGGAGACCTCCGCAGCAAGACCTCGGGTCGCGCCAGCTACTCGATGCAGTTCGACTCCTACGCCGAGGTTCCCCGGAACGTCGCCGAGGAGATCATCGCGAAGGCCAAGGGCGAGTAACTCTTCCGAGTACACGCTTTAGGCTTGTCACCGGAGCCTCTGGGGCAACAGGAGTAACCCTCCGTTGCCCCGGAGGGGCCGGCTTTCCAGCAAAGATCACCTGGCGCCGATGAGTAAGGCGTACAGAACCACTCTCCAGGAGGACCCCGTGGCGAAGGCGAAGTTCGAGCGGACTAAGCCGCACGTCAACATCGGCACCATCGGTCACATTGACCACGGTAAGACGACCCTCACGGCCGCCATTACCAAGGTGCTGCACGACGCGTACCCGGACCTGAACGAGGCCTCGGCCTTCGACCAGATCGACAAGGCTCCTGAGGAGCGCCAGCGCGGTATCACCATCTCCATCGCGCACGTCGAGTACCAGACCGAGGCGCGTCACTACGCCCACGTCGACTGCCCGGGTCACGCTGACTACATCAAGAACATGATCACCGGTGCCGCGCAGATGGACGGCGCGATCCTCGTGGTCGCCGCCACCGACGGCCCGATGCCGCAGACCAAGGAGCACGTGCTCCTGGCCCGCCAGGTCGGCGTCCCCTACATCGTCGTCGCCCTGAACAAGGCCGACATGGTGGACGACGAGGAGATCCTGGAGCTCGTCGAGCTCGAGGTCCGTGAGCTGCTCTCCGAGTACGAGTTCCCGGGCGACGACCTGCCGGTCGTCCGCGTCTCCGCGCTGAAGGCCCTCGAGGGCGACAAGGAGTGGGGCGAGAAGCTCCTCGGCCTCATGTCCGCCGTCGACGAGGCCATCCCGACCCCGCCGCGTGACACCGAGAAGCCGTTCCTCATGCCCGTCGAGGACGTCTTCACGATCACCGGTCGCGGTACGGTCGTCACCGGCCGTATCGAGCGTGGTGTCCTGAAGGTCAACGAGACCGTCGACATCATCGGTATCAAGGAAGAGAAGACCACCACCACGGTCACCGGTATTGAGATGTTCCGCAAGCTGCTCGACGAGGGCCAGGCCGGTGAGAACGTCGGTCTGCTCCTCCGTGGCATCAAGCGCGAGGACGTCGAGCGCGGCCAGGTCATCATCAAGCCCGGTTCGGTCACGCCGCACACCGAGTTCGAGGCCCAGGCCTACATCCTGTCGAAGGACGAGGGTGGCCGTCACACCCCGTTCTTCAACAACTACCGCCCGCAGTTCTACTTCCGTACCACGGACGTCACGGGTGTCGTCACCCTGCCGGCCGGCACGGAGATGGTCATGCCGGGCGACAACACCGAGATGACGGTCGCGCTGATCCAGCCGGTCGCCATGGAGGAGGGCCTGAAGTTCGCCATCCGTGAGGGTGGTCGTACCGTGGGCGCCGGCCAGGTCACCAAGATCTCGAAGTAATTCGGGTTCTGACCTGGTAGCTCGCGCGAGCGGGCACCATGTTTGACAGGAGGGCCCCTTCCCTTCCGCTTCGGCGGCGGGGGAGGGGCCCTTCGTCGTCCGTGGGGAGCCGTCAGCCGGTCACGCGCAGCGACTCGGTGAATTCCTTGCAGACGGCGTGGTCCGGGAGCAGGCCCGACGCGATCGCCTCGGCGAGCGCGGGCGCGGCCTCGTCGCGCGCGGACAGCAGAGGGACGTCGGCCGGCCACTCGATGCCCAGATCCGCATCGAGCGGGTGGACCGCGTGCTCGCCGGCCGGGTTGTACGTCTCCGAACAGAGGTACGAAAGCGTGGCGTCGTCGCTCAGCGCGCAGAACCCGTGGCCCATGCCCTCCGGGACGTAGACCGCGCGCCGGTCCACGTCATCGAGCCGGACGCCCTCCCAGCGGCCGAAGGTCGGGGAACCGACCCGCAGGTCCACGATGACGTCGAGCACGGCACCCCGTACGCAGGTCACGTACTTGGCCTGGCCGCGCGGCACGTCGGCGAAGTGGATGCCGCGGACCACGCCGCGCGAGGACACCGAGAGGTTCGCCTGCGCCAGGTTCAGCGGGTGCCCGACGACCTCGGACAGCTCGTCGAAGCGGTACCACTCGGTGAACAGGCCGCGCGGGTCGCCGTGCAGCTGCGGGGTGATCTCGTAGGCACCCTCCATCAAGAGCTGGCGGAACTTCACCGGGAGGACTCCTCGTCGAGCAGGCTGATCAGGTAGTCGCCGTAACCGCTCTTGAGCAGTGGCCGGGCCAGCTCGCGCAGCTGCGCGGAACCGATGAGGCCGGCCCGCCACGCCGCCTCCTCGACGCAGCCGATCTTGAGGCCCTGGCGCTCCTCGATCACGCGGACGAACTCCGAGGCCTGGACCATGGAGACGAAGGTCCCGGTGTCCAGCCAGGCGGTACCGCGGTCGAGGACGGTGACGTGCAGGTCACCGGCTTGCAGGTACACGTCGTTGACCGCGGTGATCTCCAGCTCACCGCGCGCGCTGGGCTCCAGGTTGCGGGCGATCTCGACGACGCGGTTGTCGTAGAAGTACAGACCGGGCACCGCGTAGCGGGACTTGGGCCTGACCGGCTTCTCCTCGATGGAGATGGCCTGGCCGTCCTCGTCGAACTCGACCACGCCGTACGCCGTTGGGTCCGCCACCGGGTAGGCGAAGACCCGGCCGCCCTTGGTGTCGGTGTGCTCCGCCAGGCGGGTGCCCAATCCGCTGCCGTGGAAGATGTTGTCGCCGAGGATCAGGGCGACGGACTCGTCACCGATGAAGTCGGCGCCGAGCACGAACGCCTGGGCGATGCCCTCGGGGCGCTCCTGGACCGCGTACTCCAGCCGGATGCCGAACTGGGAGCCGTTGCCGAGCAGTCGCTCGAACTGATCACGGTCCTCCGGCGTGGTGATGACGAGAATCTCGCTGATTCCGGCCATGACCAGGGTGGAGAGCGGGTAGTAGATCATCGGCTTGTCGAAGACGGGGAGCAGCTGCTTCGAGACGGCCCGGGTCAGCGGCCAGAGTCGGGATCCGGTGCCACCTGCTAAGAGAATTCCACGCATGGCAGAACCCTAGGGCGACAGCGCGGGCGGACGCCGTGATTCAGCCCGGCCGGTGTGTTCGAGCGGTTACCCTTCGCACCATGCGCATCCTCGTGACCGGCGGCGCCGGATTCATCGGTTCGGAATTCGTCCGCCAGCAGCTCGGTGCGGACGCATCGGCCCAGATCACGGTCTTCGACAAGCTGACGTACTCCGGTGTCGAGGCCAACCTCGACCCGGTCGCGGACCACCGCGGTTACACGTTCGTCAGGGGCGACATCTGCGACGCAGAGGCCGTCGACCAGGTGATGCCCGGGCACGACGTCGTCGTGCACTTCGCCGCCGAGTCCCACGTGGACCGTTCGATCGCCGGTGCCGGCCCGTTCGTGATGACCAACGTCGTGGGTACGCAGGTGCTGCTGGACGCAGCCCGCAAGCACCGGGTCGGCCGCTTCGTCCACATCTCCACCGACGAGGTGTACGGCTCGATCAGCCAGGGCTCCTGGACCGAGGAGTGGCCGCTGGCCCCGAACTCCCCGTACTCCGCCTCCAAGGCCTCGTCCGACCTGCTGGCCCTGGCCTACGCCCGTACGCACGGCATGGACGTCGTGGTCACGCGCTGCTCCAACAACTACGGGCACTACCAGTTCCCGGAGAAGGTCATCCCGCTGTTCGTCTCGAACCTGATGGACGGCAGGAAGGTCCCGCTGTACGGCAGCGGCGGCAACGTCCGCGACTGGCTGCACGTCTCCGACCACTGCCGCGGCATCGCCCTGGTGATGCAGCGGGGCCGCGCCGGCGAGGTGTACAACATCGGCGGCGGCACCGAGCTCACCAACAAGGAGCTCACCGGCGTGCTGCTCGAAGCGGCCGGCCTGGGCTGGGACATGGTCGAGCAGGTCGAGGACCGCAAGGGCCACGACCTTCGCTACTCCATCGACATCGGCAAGATCGGCGCGGAGCTGGGCTACGCCCCGCAGGTCACCTTCGAGGACGGCATCGCCGCCACGGTCGCGTGGTACCGCGAGAACCGCGCCTGGTGGGAGCCGCTGAAGGCGAAGGCGGCCCTGCAGAAGTGAGGACCGACCCGCCGGCCGGCCGCTGGCTCGTCACCGGCGCCGCCGGGATGCTCGGCCGGGACGTCCTGACCGCCCTGAAGTCCTCCGGGATCGAGGCCGTGGGCCTTGGCCGCGCAGACCTCGACATCACCGACCCCGCCGCCGTCCGGGCCGCGGTCCAGGGCGTCACCGTGGTCGTCAACTGCGCCGCCTGGACCGACGTGGACGGCGCCGAGACCGCCGAGGAAGCCGCCACCGCCGTCAACGGCACGGGCGTACGCATCCTCGCCGAGGCATGCGCCGCCGCCCATGTGCGCCTGCTGCACGTCTCCACCGACTACGTGCTGCCCGGGGACGCCTCGGAGCCGTACCGCGAGGACGCTGCCACCGGCCCGCTCAACGCGTACGGACGCAGCAAGCTGCTCGGCGAGCAGGCCGTCGCCGAACTGTTGCCGCAGGACGGCTACATCGTGCGGACCGCCTGGCTGTACGGCGAGCACGGGCCGAACTTCGTCGCCACCATGCTGAAGCTGGCCGCCCAGCGGGACACCCTCGACGTGGTCGACGACCAGCACGGCCAGCCCACCTGGTCCCGCGCGCTGGCCCGCCACCTGGTCGAGCTCGGCCTGGCCGCGCTGAAGGGCCATGCCATGGGAGGGATCTACCACGGCACCGCGAGCGGCCGGACCACCTGGATGGGGCTCGCCCGCGAGACCTACCGGCTGAGCGGGCTCGACCCGGAGCGGATCCGGCCGACCACCTCCGCCGCGTTCGTACGCCCGGCCGCGCGCCCGGCGTTCAGCGTCCTCGCCCACGACCACTGGGCGGACGCGGGGCTGGAGCCGCTGCCCGGCTGGCAGGAGCAGCTCGCCGAGGCGATCAAGCGCCCGGCCTTCGCCGACCTGGTGGAGCGTTCCCAAGCCGGTCCCTGAGCGTGACGGCGTGATCCGGCGCCCCGATTGATCACGGCATCGTCGCACGTGAGAGGCTCCGCATCGCAAGGTGCAGGGCTTTTCGGCCTTGATCGGAACCAGGGGTGGGGCATGGGCACGGGGAACGACAACGACGACAGACCGGCGGTCTCCGACGAGGAGTGGGGCCGGTTCATGGAGGAGGCCCAGACGGGCGCGGGCCAGGCCCCCCGGGAGCCGTCCGCCCGCGCGCGCCTGGTCGCCGCGCGGCTGCAGCGCGAGTCCGCCGAGCCGCCCGGCTGGCGCACCGGTCCGGCCTGGCAGGAGATGCAGGGGCGGGGGAGGGGCAAGCGGCGCCTCAAGGCCGCGGGGGCGATCGTCTTCATAGCCGCCCTCGCGCTGATCGCCGTCCGCCCGGAGCTGGTCATCGACCGGGTCACCGGCAAGGCCGCACAGGACGACAGGGCGCGAGAGCCGCTGCCCGCCGAGACCGCCCGGCCCAGCGCCCCGCCCTCCGCCCTCTACCCGGACCGGCCCACCCTCAAGGAGCCCTTCAAGGGGTCCCCGGCCCTGCAGTGGGCCGACGGGGCGGCCGGGATCGAGGTCCCCGTGGCCGAGGCCGTCGGCGGGATGAGCAAGGAGCAGGTCGCCGACGCGCTGTCGAAGGCCAAGCAGTTCCTGGTCGCGGCGAACCTGGACCCGGCGACCCTGCGCGGGGAGCGGCCCGCGGCGGCGCTGGCGCTGCTCGACCCCAAGCTCGAGGACCAGCTGAGCCGCGTGGAGGAGTCGCTGACGGCTCCGACGAAGGACAGCGACCCGCTGCACCTGTTCAGCCGGGTCAAGCCGGCCGAGCTGAAGCCCGTGGGCGACGTGGTCAAGGTTCGCGGCCGGATGTGGGTGGAGCCCGGCAAGGAGGCTGGCCAGGCCAACGTGCTGGCCGACTACACCTTCGTCTACCCGTTCGTGAAGGCGAAGCCGGGCGCCGAGCAGGTGGAGCGCACCGTCGTGCGGCGCGAGATCACCTTCTCGATCGCCGACCCGCGCAAGTGGCAGGCCACCGCCGGCAGGATCTGGCTCGAGAAGTTCAACGTCGACCTCGCCAACAGCGCCTGCGACGTCTACGACGGATACCTGCACCCCGTCTTCGACGAGGACACGCCGACCGGGCCCACGCCCTCCGGGACACCCGTGGACCCGTACGACCGCAGCAAGAGCCTGGAGACCGGCGGGCCGGAGGGCTGCGGCACCGTCTCGCGCACCTGAGCGGGAGGCCGCAGAAACCTTTTCGCGGCCTATGGGCGGGCCCGGGCGGATCCCAAGGGGCGCCCGGGCAACCCCACTGCCCGGCACGGTTTGACCGATCACCGTGGAGGGGTATTCTCTTCGGCCCGATTGGCGCAGTACGTGTCTTGTATGGCAGACTACTCAAGTTGCTCGGCTGAGTGCCGATGCTGCGCGCCTCCCGCCGGGAGGACCGGAAGCGAGTCCCACAGTACTCGTCGCCTTCATCTGCCTCTCGGGGCAGCAATGGGGCGGACGTACGGGAATCTTCTGGGAAGCGTCAGCACGGTGTCTGCCAGGCGCTCGGTGGGTGTTTCTCCCCCGAACCGCGGTCCTGGGACCGCACCCCCTTGGACGAGGGAATTTCCGTATGGGAATTTTCTTGGAGGGAGTGCGACACGCCCGACCGCGTGGGTCGGAGAGAAGCGGTGGAGAGATCCACAGCCGACCGAGAGCCAGAGCGTTTCCACAACAGACAGGACTACGGAGTAGCCATGGCGGGACAGAAGATCCGCATCCGGCTCAAGGCCTACGACCACGAGGTCATCGACTCCTCGGCGAAGAAGATCGTCGAGACGGTGACCCGCACTGGTGCGTCGGTCGCAGGCCCGGTGCCGCTGCCCACTGAGAAGAACGTGTACTGCGTCATCAAGTCGCCGCACAAGTACAAGGACTCGCGCGAGCACTTCGAGATGCGCACGCACAAGCGCCTGATCGACATCCTCGACCCGACGCCCAAGACCGTTGACTCGCTGATGCGCCTGGACCTTCCGGCCGGCGTTGACATCGAGATCAAGCTCTGAGAGGCGTCGAGAAGATGGCAAAGCAGATCAAGGGCGTCCTGGGCGAGAAGCTCGGCATGACCCAGGTCTGGGACGAGAACAACCGTGTCGTCCCGGTGACCGTCGTCAAGGCCGGGCCCTGCGTCGTTACCCAGGTCCGTACGAATGACATCGACGGCTACGAGTCGGTCCAGATCGCCTTCGGCGAGATCGACCCTCGCAAGGTGAACAAGCCCCTCAAGGGCCACTTCGCCAAGGCCGACGTGACCCCGCGCCGCCACCTGGTGGAGCTCCGCACCTCCGACGCCAGCGAGTACACGCTCGGCCAGGAGATCACCGCCCAGGTGTTCGAGTCCGGCGTCAAGGTTGACGTCACGGGCAACAGCAAGGGCAAGGGCTTCGCCGGTGTCATGAAGCGGCACAACTTCCGGGGCCTCGGCGCCGGTCACGGTGTGCAGCGCAAGCACCGCTCCCCCGGTTCGATCGGTGGCTGCGCCACCCCTGGGCGTGTCTTCAAGGGCATGCGCATGGCTGGTCGTATGGGCAACGAGCGCGTCACCACCCAGAACCTGACCATCCACGCGGTAGACGCGGAGAAGGGTCTGCTCCTCATCAAGGGCGCAGTCCCCGGTCCGAACGGCGGCCTCGTCCTGGTCCGTACCGCGGCCAAGGGGGCTTGAGGTTAATGAGCACCATTGACATCCTTTCGCCGGCAGGCGACAAGGCCGGTACCGTCGAGCTCCCCGCGGAGATCTTCGACGCGAAGACCAGCGTTCCGCTGATCCACCAGGTCGTCGTCGCACAGCTGGCTGCTGCCCGTCAGGGCACGCACAAGACGAAGACCCGTGGCGAAGTCCGTGGTGGTGGCCGCAAGCCGTACCGCCAGAAGGGCACCGGCCGCGCCCGTCAGGGTTCGACCCGCGCTCCGCAGTTCGCCGGCGGTGGCGTCGTCCACGGCCCGCAGCCGCGTGACTACTCGCAGCGGACCCCCAAGAAGATGAAGGTCGCCGCCCTCCGCGGTGCCCTCTCGGACCGTGCGCGTCACTCCCGCATCCACGTCGTCACCGGCGTGGTCGAGGGTGCCGTCTCCACGAAGGCCGCCAAGACGCTGTTCGGCAAGATCTCGGAGCGCAAGAACCTGCTCCTGGTCGTCGAGCGTGCCGACGAGGCCGCGTGGCTGTCCGCCCGCAACCTGCCCCAGGTTCACATCCTGGAGCCGGGCCAGCTGAACACGTACGACGTGATCGTCTCTGACGACGTGGTCTTCACCCAGGCCGCGCTCGAGTCCTTCGTGTCTGGCCCCAAGGCCGATGAGACCGAAGGGAGCGACGCCTGATGTCTGAGGCGACCGTTACCAGCAAGACCTTCACCGACCCGCGTGACCTGCTGATCAAGCCGGTTGTGTCGGAGAAGAGCTACGCGCTGCTGGACGAGAACAAGTACACGTTCATCGTCGCGCCCGGCTCCAACAAGACCCAGATCAAGCAGGCCGTGGAAGCGGTCTTCGGGGTCAAGGTCACCGGGGTCAACACGATCAACCGTCAGGGTAAGCGCAAGCGCACCAAGACCGGTTTCGGCAAGCGCGCTGACACCAAGCGCGCCATCGTGACCCTCGCTGAGGGCGACCGAATCGACATCTTCGGCGGCCAGGCCTCCTAACGGAGGTCTAGTCGTCCGGAATCGGACGAGGACTGAGAAATGGGTATCCGCAAGTACAAGCCGACGACCCCGGGCCGTCGTGGCTCCAGCGTCGCCGACTTTGTCGAGATCACGCGGTCCACGCCGGAGAAGTCGCTGGTTCGCCCCCTGCACAGCAAGGGCGGCCGTAACAACACCGGTCGGATCACCGTTCGCCACCAGGGTGGTGGACACAAGCGCGCCTACCGCGTGATCGACTTCCGTCGTCACGACAAGGACGGCGTGCCGGCCAAGGTCGCGCACATCGAGTACGACCCCAACCGCACTGCGCGCATCGCGCTCCTGCACTACGCGGACGGCGAGAAGCGCTACATCATCGCTCCTCGCGGTCTGAGCCAGGGCGACCGGATTGAGAACGGCCCCACGGCCGACATCAAGCCGGGCAACAACCTGGCCCTCCGCAACATCCCGGTCGGTACCACGATCCACGCGATCGAGCTCCGTCCCGGTGGTGGCGCCAAGTTCGCCCGTTCCGCGGGTGCCTCCGTGCAGCTGCTGGCGAAGGAGGGCACGATGGCCCACCTTCGTATGCCGTCCGGTGAGATCCGCCTGGTCGACGCGCGCTGCCGCGCGACGGTCGGCGAGGTCGGCAACGCCGAGCAGTCGAACATCAACTGGGGCAAGGCCGGCCGCATGCGCTGGAAGGGCGTTCGCCCCTCCGTCCGCGGTGTCGCGATGAACCCGGTTGACCACCCGCACGGTGGTGGTGAGGGCAAGACCAGCGGTGGTCGCCACCCGGTCTCCCCGTGGGGTCAGAAGGAGGGTCGTACTCGCTCGCCGAAGAAGGCTTCGAGCAAGTACATCGTCCGCCGCCGCAAGACGAACAAGAAGCGCTAGGAGCGGGTTTAGATGCCGCGCAGTCTCAAGAAGGGACCCTTCGTCGACGGACACCTCGTTAAGAAGGTGGACGCTCAGAACGAAGCTGGTACCAAGAACGTCATCAAGACCTGGTCCCGTCGCTCGATGATCATCCCGGCCATGCTGGGTCACACCATCGCGGTGCACAACGGCAAGACCCACGTCCCGGTGTTCGTCACCGAGTCGATGGTCGGCCACAAGCTCGGCGAGTTCTCGCCGACTCGCACCTTCCGCGGCCACGTCAAGGACGACCGGAAGTCGAAGCGCCGCTAAAGGCGGGGTGGTAACGACTATGACTTACACCGAAGGGACAACCATGGAAGCCAGGGCCCAGGCGCGGTACATCCGCGTCACGCCCATGAAGGCCCGCCGCGTGGTGGACCTTATCCGTGGCATGGATGCCACGGAGGCTCAGGCGGTCCTGCGTTTCGCCCCGCAGGCCGCGAGCGTGCCGGTCGGCAAGGTGCTTGACAGCGCCATTGCCAACGCCGCACACAACTACAACCACCCGGACGCCTCCACGCTGGTCATCAGCGAGGCGTACGTGGACGAGGGCCCGACCCTGAAGCGGTTCCGTCCGCGTGCGCAGGGCCGTGCCTACCGGATCCGCAAGCGGACCAGCCACATCACCGTGGTCGTCAGCAGCAAGGAAGGTTCCCGGTAATGGGCCAGAAGGTAAACCCGCACGGGTTCCGGCTCGGCATCACCACCGACTTCAAGTCGCGTTGGTACGCCGACAAGCTGTACAAGGACTACGTCAAGGAAGACGTCGCCATCCGTCGGATGATGACGTCCGGCATGGAGCGCGCCGGCATCTCGAAGGTTGAGATCGAGCGCACCCGTGACCGCGTGCGTGTGGACATCCACACCGCTCGTCCGGGCATCGTCATCGGCCGCCGTGGCGCCGAGGCCGACCGCATCCGCGGTGACCTCGAGAAGCTCACGGGCAAGCAGGTCCAGCTGAACATCCTCGAGGTCAAGAACCCCGAGCTCGACGCTCAGCTGGTTGCCCAGGCCGTTGCCGAGCAGCTCTCCTCCCGCGTCTCCTTCCGTCGCGCCATGCGTAAGAGCATGCAGGGCACGATGAAGGCCGGCGCCAAGGGCATCAAGATCCAGTGTGGCGGCCGTCTCGGCGGCGCCGAGATGTCCCGCTCCGAGTTCTACCGCGAGGGTCGTGTGCCGCTGCACACGCTGCGCGCGAACGTGGACTACGGCTTCTTCGAGGCCAAGACCACCTTCGGCCGTATCGGTGTGAAGGTCTGGATCTACAAGGGCGACGTCAAGAACATCGCCGAGGTTCGCGCCGAGAACGCTGCGGCCCGTGCGGGTAACCGCCCGGCCCGTGGTGCAGGCGCTGGCGACCGTCCCGCCGGCCGTGGTGGCCGTGGTGGCGAGCGCGGCGGCCGTGGTGGCCGCAAGCCGCAGCAGGCTGCTGGTGCCGAGGCCCCCAAGGCCGACGCTCCCGCCGCCGCTCCGGCCGAGAGCACCGGAACGGAGGCCTGACCGACATGCTGATCCCTCGTAGGGTCAAGCACCGCAAGCAGCACCACCCGAAGCGCCGCGGTATGGCCAAGGGCGGTACTGAGGTCTCGTTCGGCGAGTACGGCATCCAGGCGCTCACCCCCGCCTACGTGACGAACCGCCAGATCGAGGCGGCTCGTATCGCGATGACCCGCCACATCAAGCGTGGCGGCAAGGTCTGGATCAACATCTACCCGGACCGTCCGCTGACGAAGAAGCCGGCCGAAACCCGCATGGGTTCCGGTAAGGGTTCTCCCGAGTGGTGGATCGCGAACGTGCACCCGGGCCGGGTCATGTTCGAGCTGTCCTACCCGAACGAGAAGATTGCTCGTGAGGCGCTCACCCGCGCTGCTCACAAGCTTCCGATGAAGTGCCGGATTGTTCGGCGCGAGGCAGGTGAGTCGTGATGGCGACGGGAACCAAGGCGTCCGAGCTGCGTGAGCTCGGCAACGAGGAGCTCGTTGGCAAGCTGCGCGAGGCCAAGGAGGAGCTGTTCAAGCTCCGCTTCCAGGCGGCCACGGGTCAGCTGGAGAACAACGGCCGGCTCAAGTCCGTCCGTAAGGACATCGCTCGCATCTACACCCTGATGCACGAGCGTGAGCTCGGTATCGAGACGGTGGAGAGCGCCTGATGAGCGAGAAGAACGTGACTGAGACGAACGAGCGCGGTTTCCGCAAGACCCGTGAGGGTCTCGTCGTCAGCGACAAGATGGACAAGACCGTCGTCGTCGCCGTCGAGGACCGTGTGAAGCACGCGCTGTACGGCAAGGTCATCCGCCGTACGAACAAGCTCAAGGCTCACGACGAGCAGAACGCTGCCGGCGTCGGCGACCGCGTCCTCATCATGGAGACGCGTCCGCTGTCGGCGAGCAAGCGCTGGCGCATCGTCGAGATCCTCGAGAAGGCCAAGTAATCACCTGAGGGGTTTCCCTCAGGTCAGTTCCGCCAGGCTCGGTGGGGTTCCGCTGTTCGTTTAGCGGACCCCCGCCGGGAACCGGCAGACAAATCAGGAGATAGACGTGATCCAGCAGGAGTCGCGACTGCGTGTCGCCGACAACACTGGTGCCAAGGAGATCCTTTGCATCCGTGTTCTCGGTGGTTCCGGTCGCCGCTACGCGGGCATCGGTGACGTCATCGTCGCCACCGTCAAGGATGCGATCCCCGGTGGCAACGTGAAGAAGGGTGACGTCGTCAAGGCGGTCATCGTTCGCACCGTCAAGGAGCGCCGCCGCCAGGACGGCTCGTACATCCGCTTCGACGAGAACGCCGCTGTCATTCTCAAGAACGACGGCGACCCTCGTGGCACCCGTATCTTCGGCCCCGTGGGCCGTGAGCTGCGCGAGAAGAAGTTCATGAAGATCATCTCGCTCGCGCCGGAGGTGCTGTAAGCATGAAGATCAAGAAGGGCGACCTGGTCCAGGTCATCACCGGTAAGGACAAGGGCAAGCAGGGCAAGGTCATCCAGGCCATCCCCGCTGAGAACCGCGTCCTCGTCGAGGGTGTCAACCGGGTCAAGAAGCACACCAAGGCCGGTCAGACCGCTGGTGGTTCGCAGGCCGGTGGCATCGTGATCACCGAGGCCCCGATCCACGTCAGCAACGTTCAGCTGGTTGTGGAGAAGGACGGCCAGAAGGTCGTTACCCGCGTCGGTTTCCGCTTCGACGACGAGGGCAACAAGATCCGCGTTGCCAAGCGGACGGGTGAGGACATCTGATGGCTACCACTCCGCGTCTCAAGACGAAGTACCGCGAGGACATCGCGGGCAAGCTGCGTGAGGAGTTCTCGTACGAGAACGTCATGCAGATCCCCGGCCTCGTGAAGATCGTGGTCAACATGGGTGTGGGCGACGCCGCCCGCGACTCCAAGCTGATCGACGGCGCCATCCGCGACCTGACGACGATCACCGGTCAGAAGCCGGCCGTCACGAAGGCCCGCAAGTCCATCGCGCAGTTCAAGCTGCGCGAGGGTCAGCCGATCGGCTGCCACGTCACCCTCCGTGGTGACCGCATGTGGGAGTTCCTGGACCGTACGCTGTCGCTCGCGCTGCCGCGTATCCGTGACTTCCGTGGTCTGTCGCCGAAGCAGTTCGACGGCCGTGGCAACTACACCTTCGGTCTCACGGAGCAGGTCATGTTCCACGAGATCGACCAGGACAAGATCGACCGTACCCGGGGTATGGACATCACCGTGGTCACCACGGCGACCAACGACGCTGAGGGCCGCGCGCTCCTTCGTCACCTCGGCTTCCCCTTCAAGGAGGCGTAAGCGAGATGGCGAAGAAGGCTCTCATCGCGAAGGCTGCCCGCAAGCCCAAGTTCGGTGTGCGTGCGTACACCCGCTGCCAGCGCTGCGGTCGTCCCCACTCCGTGTACCGCAAGTTCGGCCTGTGCCGCGTGTGCCTTCGTGAGATGGCTCACCGTGGCGAGCTGCCGGGCGTGACCAAGAGCTCCTGGTAAATCACCCTCGTCCGCAAGGACTTGGGGAGTACCAGGCACTCTCGGTAAGCATCTGGACGGTGGGTGCCCGGCCGCGCATGCCTTAGGCTTGTGTGGTTGGGCGTCCGCCGCCCATAACGACTTACTACGCCGTAGGTCCCCGCACCGCACCCGTCCCGCCACTGAGTGGGGAGAGGGATGGCGCATACAGGAAACCCCGGCGAGAGAGGCCGAAGGCCACTTCATGACCATGACTGACCCGATCGCAGACATGCTCACGCGTCTGCGTAACGCTAACTCGGCGTACCACGACACCGTCGTGATGCCGCACAGCAAGATCAAGTCGCACATCGCAGAGATCCTCAAGCAGGAGGGTTTCATCACCGGCTGGAAGGTCGAGGACGCCGAGGTCGGCAAGAACCTCGTCCTCGAGCTGAAGTTCGGGCCGAACCGTGAGCGCTCCATCGCGGGCATCAAGCGGATCTCGAAGCCCGGTCTGCGCGTGTACGCGAAGTCCACCAACCTGCCGAAGGTGCTCGGCGGCCTGGGCGTGGCGATCATCTCCACGTCCCACGGTCTCCTCACCGGCCAGCAGGCAGGCAAGAAGGGCGTAGGTGGGGAAGTCCTCGCCTACGTCTGGTAGTCGGGAACGGAGGAAAAGCAATGTCGCGAATCGGCAAGCTCCCCATCCAGGTTCCCGCCGGTGTGGACGTCACCATCGATGGCCGCACGGTCGCGGTGAAGGGCCCCAAGGGTCTCCTCTCGCACACCGTCGCCGCGCCGATCGAGATCGTCAAGGGTGAGGACGGCGTTCTGAACGTCACCCGCCCCAACGACGAGCGTCAGAACAAGGCCCTGCACGGCCTGTCCCGCACGCTGGTGGCGAACATGATCACCGGCGTGACCACGGGATACGTCAAGGCTCTCGAGATCAGCGGTGTCGGTTACCGCGTCGCCGCGAAGGGCTCCGCTCTGGAGTTCCAGCTTGGTTACAGCCACCCGATCCTGATCGAGGCGCCCGAGGGCATCTCCTTCAAGGTCGAGTCGCCCACCAAGTTCACGGTCGAGGGCATCGACAAGCAGAAGGTCGGCGAGGTCGCCGCCAACATCCGCAAGCTGCGG
Organism: Streptomyces sp. NPDC031132; assembly: GCF_055570595.1. NCBI lineage: Bacteria > Bacillati > Actinomycetota > Actinomycetes > Kitasatosporales > Streptomycetaceae > Streptomyces > Streptomyces sp. NPDC031132. The sequence goes on along the minus strand of NZ_JBVIGX010000003.1, from coordinate 382,108 downwards.
AAGCCCGACCCGTACAAGGCCAAGGGTGTCAAGTACGCCGGCGAAGTCATCCGCCGCAAGGTCGGAAAGGCTGGTAAGTAGCCATGGCATACGGTGTGAAGATCGCCAAGGGCGACGCGTACAAGCGCGCTGCCAAGGCTCGCCGCCACATCCGCATCCGCAAGAACGTCTCGGGTACGGCGGAGCGTCCGCGCCTCGTCGTGACGCGTTCCAACCGCAACATCGTTGCTCAGGTCATCGACGACCTCCAGGGTCACACCCTGGCGTCCGCGTCGACCCTGGACGCTTCGATCCGCGGTGGCGAAGGCGACAAGAGCTCGCAGGCCCAGGCTGTCGGCGCGCTCGTCGCCGAGCGTGCCAAGGCCGCGGGTGTCGAGACCGTCGTGTTCGACCGCGGTGGCAACCGATACGCCGGGCGCATTGCCGCTCTGGCTGACGCCGCCCGCGAAGCCGGGCTGAAGTTCTAAGCCCCGGTTCCGGGACTCACGGACGTAACAGAGAGAGGTAATCCAATGGCTGGACCCCAGCGCCGCGGAAGCGGTGCCGGTGGCGGCGAGCGGCGGGACCGGAAGGGTCGCGACGGTGGCCCTGCCGCCGAGAAGACCGCTTACGTTGAGCGCGTTGTCGCGATCAACCGCGTCGCCAAGGTTGTCAAGGGTGGTCGCCGCTTCAGCTTCACCGCGCTGGTCGTGGTGGGCGACGGTGACGGCACTGTAGGTGTCGGTTACGGCAAGGCCAAGGAAGTTCCCGCGGCCATCGCCAAGGGTGTCGAGGAAGCCAAGAAGAACTTCTTCAAGGTTCCGCGCATCCAGGGCACCATCCCGCACCCGATCCAGGGCGAGAAGGCGGCCGGCGTTGTCCTGCTGAAGCCTGCTTCCCCCGGTACCGGTGTTATCGCCGGTGGCCCGGTGCGCGCCGTTCTGGAGTGCGCCGGCGTTCACGACATCCTGTCGAAGTCGCTCGGCTCCGACAACGCGATCAACATCGTGCACGCGACCGTGGCGGCCCTCCAGGGCCTGCAGCGTCCCGAGGAGATCGCGGCTCGCCGTGGTCTGCCCCTCGAGGACGTCGCCCCCGCGGCTCTGCTCCGTGCGCGTGCTGGGGCGGGTGCGTAATGGCTCGCCTCAAGATCACGCAGACGAAGTCGTACATCGGCAGCAAGCAGAACCACCGCGACACGCTGCGTTCGCTCGGGCTCAAGCGCCTGAACGACGTCGTCGTCAAGGAGGACCGCCCCGAGTTCCGCGGAATGGTTCACACCGTCCGCCACCTCGTGACGGTTGAGGAGGTTGACTAATCATGGCTGAGAACAGCCCGCTGAAGGCCCACAACCTCCGTCCCGCCCCCGGCGCCAAGACCGCGAAGACCCGTGTCGGTCGTGGTGAGGCGTCGAAGGGTAAGACGGCCGGTCGTGGTACGAAGGGCCAGAAGGCCCGTTACCAGATCCCGCAGCGCTTCGAGGGTGGGCAGATGCCCCTCCACATGCGCCTGCCGAAGCTCAAGGGCTTCAAGAACCCGTTCCGCACCGAGTTCCAGGTGGTCAACCTGGACAAGCTCGGCGCTCTCTACCCCGAGGGTGGAGAGGTCACGGTGGCCGACCTGGTCGCCAAGGGCGCGGTTCGCAAGAACAGCCTCGTCAAGGTCCTGGGCCAGGGCGAGATCTCCGTGGCGCTGACGGTTTCGGTTGACGCCGTTTCCGCCTCCGCCAAGGAGAAGATTGCCGCTGCCGGCGGCACCGTCACCGAGCTCGTCTAAGACGAACTCTTGTGACAAATAGCTAGAAACCCGACCGGGGATGCCTCACATATGGGGCATCCCCGGTTGGTCGTTCCACGGGGGGCGCAGTCGCCGGTAAGGTGGCCTGCACCTTTGCTTGTACGTATTCACCGATCCCTCAGACCGTCACCTCTGACGCAGTAGCGCGGGGGTCGCAGGAGGCACCGTGCTCACCGCGTTCGCCCGGGCGTTCAAGACGCCCGACCTGCGCAAGAAGCTGCTCTTCACGCTCGGCATCATCGTGCTGTTCCGGCTCGGGTCCCACATCCCGGTACCCGGCGTGAGCTACAAGAACGTTCAGATCTGTGTCGACCAGGCCGGAAGCAGCAACAGCCTCTTCGGTCTCGTCAACATGTTCAGCGGCGGTGCGCTGCTGCAGATCACGATCTTCGCGCTCGGCATCATGCCGTACATCACGGCGAGCATCATCCTGCAGCTGCTGACCGTGGTCATCCCGAAGCTGGAGAACCTCAAAAAAGAGGGTCAGTCCGGCACGGCGAAGATCACTCAGTACACGCGCTATCTGACGGTCGCACTCGCGATCCTGCAGGGCACCGGCCTCGTCGCCACTGCCCGCACTGGTGCCCTGTTCCAGGGCTGCCAGGTCGCCAGCCAGATCGTCCCGAACCGGTCGATCTTCACCACCATCGTCATGGTCATCACCATGACCGCGGGTACCTGCGTCGTCATGTGGCTCGGTGAGCTCGTGACGGACCGCGGCATCGGCAACGGCATGTCGATCCTGATGTTCATCTCCATCGCCGCCGGCTTCATGGGCGCCCTGTGGCAGATCAAGCTCCAGGGCAAGATCGCCGACGGCTGGGTCGAGTTCGGCGTGGTCATCCTCGTCGGCCTGGCCATGGTCGCCCTGGTGGTCTTCGTCGAGCAGGCGCAGCGACGGATTCCGGTCCAGTACGCGAAGCGCATGATCGGCCGCCGTGCGTACGGGGGCACCTCGACGTACATCCCGCTCAAGGTGAACCAGGCCGGTGTCATCCCGGTCATCTTCGCCTCGTCGCTGCTGTACATCCCGGCGCTGATCGTGCAGTTCAGTGGTTCGAAGGCCGGCTGGGCCACCTGGATCCAGAAGCACTTCGTCAAGGGCGACCACCCGTACTACATCGCCGCCTACTTCCTCCTGATCGTCTTCTTCGCGTTCTTCTACGTGGCGATTTCGTTCAACCCCGAGGAAGTTGCAGACAACATGAAGAAGTATGGTGGGTTCATCCCGGGTATCCGTGCCGGTCGACCCACCGCCGAGTACCTGAGCTACGTGCTCAACCGGATCACCTGGCCGGGGTCGCTGTACCTGGGTCTCATCGCTCTTGTGCCGACGATGGCGTTGGCCGGCTTCGGAGCGAACCAGAACTTCCCGTTCGGCGGGACGAGCATCCTCATCATCGTGGGTGTGGGTCTGGAAACCGTGAAGCAGATCGAGAGCCAGCTCCAGCAGCGCAATTACGAAGGGTTCCTCCGCTGATGCGAATCGTCCTCGTCGGACCGCCCGGTGCGGGCAAGGGAACGCAGGCCGCGTTCCTTGCGAAGAACCTGTCGATCCCGCACATCTCCACGGGCGACCTCTTCCGCGCCAACATCAGCCAGAACACCGAGCTCGGCCAGCGTGCGAAGGCGTTCATGGACGCCGGTGACCTCGTCCCCGACGAGATCACCATCGGCATGGCCAAGGACCGGATGGAGCAGCCGGACGCCGTGAACGGCTTCCTGCTGGACGGCTTCCCGCGCAACGTCTCGCAGGCCGAGGCGCTGGACGAGATGCTGCAGACGGCGGGCATGAAGCTCGACGCCGTCCTCGACCTCGAGGTCGAGGAGGACGAGGTGGTCAAGCGCATCGCCGGCCGCCGGATCTGCCGCAACGACTCCGCGCACGTCTTCCACGTCGTGTACGCGGCGCCGAAGATCGCGGGCGTCTGCGACGCCTGCGGTGGCGAGCTGTACCAGCGCGACGACGACTCCGAGGCCACGGTCCGCAACCGGCTCGAGGTCTACCACACGCAGACCGAGCCGATCATCGACTACTACAAGGCCCAGGGCCTGCTGGTGACCATCCCGGCCCTCGGCGAGGTCGCGGACGTCACGCAGCGCGCGATGGACGCCCTCAAGAAGTAGTACCCCTGCTGTGAGCAGTACGGCCGCGGTGTCCCCTGGACCCCGCGGCCGTACTGTTGAGACGACCTGAACAACGCAGATCCGAAGTCCGAAGGTGGAAGGCACTACCCATGGTCCAGATCAAGACCCCCGAGCAGATCGCGAAGATGCGCGAGGCAGGGCTGGTCGTCGCCGCGATCCACGCGGCGACCCGTGAGGCGGCCGTGCCGGGCGCCACGACGCGGGATCTGGACATGGTGGCCCGCAAGGTCATCGCGGATGCCGGGGCGAAGTCGAACTTCCTCGGCTACGGCGGCTTCCCCGCGACGATCTGCACCTCGGTGAACGAGGTCGTCGTCCACGGCATCCCGGACGACAAGACGGTCCTCAAGGACGGCGACGTCATCTCGATCGACGCCGGCGCGATCGTCGACGGCTGGCACGGCGACGCCGCGTACACGGCCTTCGTGGGCACCGGTCACGCCCCGGAGCTCCTCGAGCTCTCCCGGGTGACCGAGGAGTCCATGTGGGCCGGCATCGCCGCCATGAAGCTGGGCAACCGCCTCGTGGACATCTCGAAGGCGATCGAGGGCTACATCCGCCGCCAGCCGCGGCCCGCGACCGGCAAGTACGGGATCATCGAGGACTACGGCGGCCACGGCATCGGGTCCGAGATGCACATGGACCCCCACCTGCTGAACTACGTCTCGCGCAAGCGGGGCAAGGGCATCAAGCTGGTCCCGGGCGTCTGCCTGGCGATCGAGCCGATGGTGTCGCTGGGCACCCCCCAGACGGAGGTCCTGGCGGACGACTGGACGGTCATCACCACGGACGGGACCTGGTCCTCGCACTGGGAGCACTCCATCGCCCTGACGGAGGCGGGCCCCATCGTCCTGACCAGCCCGGACTGCGGCAAGGCGAAGCTGGCGGAGTACGGCGTGACGACGGCGCCGGACCCGCTCGCTTAATGATCTAGTCTGTGGGGCAAACTTTCCGGATTCGTCTTTCTGGGTGCCCTGACGTAGACTGACTCGTCGGCTCCTTTGCACCCGCATGTCCGCATGTGAGGCAGGGAGCTGATCAAGGTAGCCGATTCGAAGGGCGAAGCGTGGCCAAGAAGCAAGGTGCCATCGAAATCGAGGGCACCGTGATCGAGTCCCTCCCGAACGCGATGTTCAAGGTGGAACTGCAGAACGGTCACAAGGTCCTCGCGCACATCAGCGGCAAGATGCGTATGCACTACATCCGCATCCTCCCGGATGACCGGGTCGTTGTGGAGCTGTCTCCGTACGACCTGACGCGTGGCCGGATCGTCTACCGATACAAGTAGATCTTGTCCTCACTCCTGCCTGGGCGCACGTCCCGGTGCGGGTGGTGGCACTGACCCGGAGAACCTCACCAACATGAAGGTCAAGCCGAGCGTCAAGAAGATCTGCGACAAGTGCAAGGTGATCCGCCGTCACGGTCGGGTCATGGTCATCTGCGACAACCTGCGCCACAAGCAGCGCCAGGGCTGACGCACGCCGACCGACCTGCACTACGCAGTTCTTCGCGCGACGTAAGAAAACGTACATACGCAGAATCCGCCCAGCCCTGAGAAGGGCCGGCGGCACCTCCGGCGGGGGCCGGGGACCCGGACGTACCACCACCCATCAGGTGTGGTCGGCGGTCGGGAGTGGTTCTGCGGAAGACCCCCGAACACACAGGAGCCATTGAATGGCACGCGTTTCCGGTGTTGACATCCCGCGCGAAAAGCGTGTGGAGATCGCACTCACCTACGTCTTCGGTATCGGGCGCACCCGGTCCAAGGAGATCCTCGCCTCCACCGGCGTGAACCCGAACACCCGCGTTCGTGACCTGGCCGAAGAGGACCTCGTCAAGATCCGCGAGTACGTGGACGCCAACCTCCGTACCGAGGGTGACCTCCGCCGCGAGATCCAGGGCGACATCCGCCGCAAGATCGAGATCCAGTGCTACCAGGGCATCCGCCACCGTCGTGGCCTGCCGGTGCACGGTCAGCGCACCAGCACGAACGCGCGTACCCGCAAGGGCCCGCGTCGCGCGATCGCCGGTAAGAAGAAGCCGGGCAAGAAGTAGTCCTGTTCAGCGGTCTTGCGCTGTAGGACCGACCACCTCCCGTAGGAGATTTAGATGCCCCCCAAGGGTCGTCAGGGCGCTGCCAAGAAGGTGCGCCGCAAGGAAAAGAAGAACGTCGCTCACGGGCACGCCCACATCAAGAGCACGTTCAACAACACGATCGTCTCGATCACGGACCCCTCGGGCAACGTGATCTCCTGGGCCTCCGCCGGCCACGTCGGCTTCAAGGGCTCGCGCAAGTCCACCCCCTTCGCCGCGCAGATGGCCGCCGAGTCGGCCGCCCGCCGCGCGCAGGAGCACGGCATGCGCAAGGTCGACGTCTTCGTCAAGGGTCCCGGCTCCGGCCGCGAGACCGCGATCCGCTCCCTCCAGGCCACCGGCCTCGAGGTCGGCTCGATCCAGGACGTCACCCCCACCCCGCACAACGGCTGCCGCCCGCCGAAGCGCCGCCGCGTCTGACGCAGCGACGCCTGTGCGTCTTTGAGTGTCCGGGCGGTACGACCCCTTCGGGGGCCGTGCCGCCCGTACCCTTGCAGTACCCAGCAGTACATGTCGGGCGTCAAATAGTGGGCGTCCACGACTGAAGGAACACAGACATGCTTATCGCTCAGCGTCCTTCGCTGACCGAAGAGGTCGTCGACGAGTACCGCTCGCGGTTCGTGATCGAGCCGCTCGAGCCGGGCTTCGGCTACACCCTCGGCAACTCGCTGCGCCGCACGCTCCTGTCCTCGATCCCGGGTGCCGCTGTCACCAGCATCCGCGTGGACGGCGTCCTGCACGAGTTCACCACCGTGCCCGGTGTCAAGGAAGACGTCACCGACATCATCCTCAACATCAAGCAGCTGGTCGTCTCCTCGGAGCACGACGAGCCGGTCGTGATGTACCTGCGCAAGCAGGGTCCCGGCCTGGTCACCGCTGCCGACATCGCGCCCCCGGCCGGTGTCGAGGTGCACAACCCGGACCTGGTCCTCGCCACGCTCAACGGCAAGGGCAAGCTGGAGATGGAGCTGACCGTCGAGCGCGGTCGCGGCTACGTCTCCGCCGTCCAGAACAAGCAGCTGGGCCAGGAGATCGGCCGTATCCCGATCGACTCCATCTACAGCCCGGTCCTCAAGGTCACCTACAAGGTCGAGGCGACCCGAGTCGAGCAGCGCACCGACTTCGACAAGCTGATCGTCGACGTCGAGACCAAGCAGGCCATGCGCCCGCGCGACGCCATGGCGTCCGCCGGCAAGACCCTGGTCGAGCTGTTCGGTCTGGCGCGCGAGCTCAACATCGACGCCGAGGGCATCGACATGGGCCCGTCCCCGACGGACGCCGCCCTGGCCGCCGACCTGGCGCTGCCGATCGAGGAGCTCGAGCTCACCGTTCGGTCGTACAACTGCCTCAAGCGCGAGGGCATCCACTCCGTGGGTGAGCTCGTCGCCCGCTCCGAGGCCGACCTGCTCGACATCCGCAACTTCGGTGCGAAGTCGATCGACGAGGTCAAGGCGAAGCTGGCCGGCATGGGCCTGGCCCTCAAGGACAGCCCGCCCGGATTCGACCCGACGGCCGCCGCCGACGCCTTCGGCGCCGACGACGACGCGGACGCCGGTTTCGTCGAGACCGAGCAGTACTGAGCACCACCCGTAGAACTTTCCCGGGGCAGCCGCCCCGGGGGAACTGACACCGGTACCTGACACGGCCGGTGCAGATATGAAGGAGTAACACCATGCCGCGTCCCGCAAAGGGTGCCCGTCTGGGCGGCTCTGCCGCGCACGAGAAGCACCTTCTCGCGAACCTCGCGAAGGCGCTCTTCGAGCACGGCCGCATCACCACCACCGAGGCCAAGGCCCGCCGCCTGCGTCCCTACGCCGAGCGTCTGGTCACCAAGGCCAAGAAGGGCGACATCCACAACCGTCGCCTGGTGCTGCAGACGATCACGGACAAGAGCATCGTGCACACGCTGTTCACCGAGATCGCCCCGCGCTACGAGAACCGCCCCGGTGGTTACACGCGCATCACCAAGATCGGCAACCGTCGTGGCGACAACGCCCCGATGGCCGTGATCGAGCTGGTCGAGGCCCTCACGGTCGCCCAGCAGGCCACTGGTGAGGCCGAGGCCGCCACCAAGCGCGCCGCGAAGGACGCCGAGGCCGTGGCCGAGGCTCCCGCCGCCGAGGAGACCAAGGAGGCCTGATCCCGCTTCGGGATCGAGCTTGCTTGATCGGCTCTGAACGGGCCCGCCCCTTCCCGGGGCGGGCCCGTTCTGCGTTTCCGAGCTATTTCGGAGCTATTTCCGAGCTTCTGAGAGGATCTGTCACGTGAGTGACGAGGTGGAGCCCGGGCACGTCCGGGTGCGGCTGGACCTGTCGTACGACGGCAAGGACTTCTCCGGCTGGGCGAAGCAGCGCGTGCTGCGGACCGTGCAGGGCGAGCTGGAGTCGGCCCTGCAGACCGTGATGCGGCTGCCGTACCCGGTCGAGCTGACCGTGGCCGGGCGGACCGACGCCGGCGTGCACGCGCGCGGGCAGGTCGCCCAGTTCGACCTGGCCGAGGAGGTGTGGGCCGAGCACCACGACAAGCTGCTGCGCCGCCTCGCGGGCCGGCTGCCGCACGACGTACGGGTGTGGAAGGTCGCCGAGGCCCCGGAGGGGTTCAACGCCCGGTTCTCCGCCATCTGGCGCCGCTACGCCTACCGCGTCGGCGACCACCAGGGCGGCGTGGATCCGCTGCGCCGCGGGCACGTGCTGTGGCACCAGTGGCCCCTGGACGTGGACGCCATGAACGAGGCGGCCGCCCCGCTGCTCGGCGAGCACGACTTCGCCGCGTACTGCAAGAAGCGCGAGGGCGCCACGACCATCCGCACCCTCCAGCAGCTCAGCTGGGAGCGCGCCGAGGACGGGATCGTCACGGCGACCGTCCGCGCCGACGCCTTCTGCCACAACATGGTCCGCTCGCTGGTCGGCGCACTGCTGCACGTCGGGGACGGGCACCGGCCGACCGACTGGCCCGGGAAGGTCCTGCGGGCCGCCGTACGGGACTCCTCGGTGCACGTCGTGAAGCCGCACGGGCTCACCCTGGAGGAGGTCGGCTACCCGGCGGACGAGCTGCTGGCCGCCCGCAGCAAGGAGGCACGCAACATGCGGACCCTCCCGGGCGCCGGCTGCTGCTGATCCGCAGGTGGCCGCCGCCCAAACCGTTTGGGCGTATCGGCGCCGGGCCTGGACAATGCCCCGCATGGGACATCTCGAAGCCAGCCACCTGGAGTACTACCTTCCCGACGGGCGGGTCCTGCTCCCCGACGTCTCCTTCCGCGTGGGGGAGGGGTCGGTCGTCGCCCTCGTCGGGGCGAACGGGGCCGGCAAGACCACCCTGCTGAAGCTGATCTCCGGTGACCTCCAGCCGCACGGCGGCGGGGTCACCGTCAGCGGCGGCCTCGGCGTGATGTCGCAGTTCGTGGGCTCCGTACGGGACGAGACGACCGTACGGGACCTGCTGGTCTCGGTGGCCCAGCCCCGGCTCCGGGCGGCCGCGAAGGCCGTCGACCACGCCGAGCACCTGATCATGACGGTGGACGACGAAGCCGCCCAGATGGCGTACGCGCAGGCGCTCAGCGACTGGGCCGACGTACAGGGCTACGAGGCGGAGACCCTGTGGGACGTCTGCACCATGGCCGCGCTGGCCGTCCCGTACGACGCCGCGCAGTTCCGCGAGGTGCGCACGCTGTCGGGCGGTGAGCAGAAGCGGCTGGTGCTCGAGGCGCTGCTGCGCGGACCGGACGAGGTGCTGCTGCTCGACGAGCCGGACAACTACCTGGACGTCCCGGGCAAGCGGTGGCTGGAGGAGCAGCTCAAGGCCACCCGCAAGACCGTGCTCTTCGTGTCGCACGACCGGGAGCTGCTGTCCACGGCCGCCGAGAAGATCATCAGCCTGGAGCCGAGCCCGATGGGCACGGACGTGTGGGTGCACGGCTCGGGCTTCGGCACGTACCACGAGGCCCGCAAGGAGCGCTTCGCGCGCTTCGAGGAGCTCAAGCGGCGCTGGGACGAGGAGCACGCCCGTCTGAAGGCGCTGGTCCTGCGGCTGCGCAACCAGGCGGCGAGCAGCCCCGACATGGCCTCGCGCTACCGGGCGATGCAGACGCGCTTCCAGAAGTTCGAGGAGGCGGGCCCGCCGCCGGAGCCGCCGCGCGAGCAGGACATCCGGATGCGCCTGAAGGGCGGCCGGACCGGCGTGCGCGCGCTGACCGTGGAGAACCTCGAGCTCACGGGCCTGATGAAGCCGTTCTCGCTGGAGGTCTTCTACGGGGAGCGGGTCGCGGTCCTCGGCTCGAACGGCTCCGGGAAGTCGCACTTCCTGCGGCTGCTGGCGGGCGAGGACGTCAAGCACACGGGCGACTTCAAGCTGGGTGCCCGCGTGGTGGCCGGACACTTCGCGCAGACCCACGCCCACCCGGAGCTGTTCGGCCGCACCCTGGTCGACATCCTGTGGACGGAGGCCGCGAAGCCGCTCGGCGCCGCCATGGGCGTCCTGCGCAGGTACGAGCTGGAGCGGCAGGGGGACCAGCCGTTCGAGAAGCTGTCGGGCGGCCAGCAGGCGCGTTTCCAGATCCTGCTGCTCGAGCTGGCGGGCACCACGGCGTTGCTGCTGGACGAGCCGACGGACAACCTGGACCTGGAGTCCGCGGAAGCGCTGCAGGACGGTCTGGAGTCGTACGAGGGCACTGTGCTGTGCGTCACGCACGACCGCTGGTTCGCGCGCACATTTGACCGTTTCCTGGTCTTCGGCTCGGACGGTGTTGTACGAGAGACTCAGGAACCCGTATGGGACGAACGTAGGGTCGAGCGGAAGCGCTAGGGGGAGACCGCCCCCGAGCGGGTCGATCGGGAGGCGTTGTGCGGCTGCGGCCTGGCACCTGGCTCAGGAGATGGGACGCCGCGGGGGGTCCGGCGTTCGGGCACCGGCTGGTGGTCTGGCTGCTCCGGCCGGCGTCCGGGGCCTGGCCGGCGGTGGCCCTGGCCGTGGTGCTCGGCATCTCGGTGTCCACGAGCCTGCGGGAGAACTGGGGCTCGGACAACGCCTTCGTGGTCAAGGCCGCCGAAACGCTGCTGGCCGGCGGGTCCCCGTACGAGGACGAGCGGTTCCTCTACCTCCCGAGCGCCGTGATCATGGCCGTCCCGGAGTCGCTGCTGCCGCAGCCGGTGCTGCGCTGGGTGCTTCCGCTGGCGATGTCCGCCCTGATCGCGATCGGCTGGTGGGCCGCGCTGCGGCTGTTCTCGGTGCCGCTGCGCTCCCGCTTCGCGGTCGGCGGGTTCGCGGCCCTGGCCCTGGCCTACAAGCCGTACGTGAACCTCGTGCTGATCGGCAACTGGACGGCCATCTCGGCGGCCGCGCTGCCCGTGGCGCTGTTGCTCGCGCAGCGGCGGTCCTGGGCCGCCGCCGGGCTGGTGGTGGGTCTGGCGATCGCCTGCAAGCCCATGCTGGTGCCGATCGGGCTGCTCTTCGTACTGGCCCGGCAGTGGCGGGGGCTGGCCGTGGCCGTGCTGGTGCCGCTCGGGGTGTCGCTGCTCGGGGCGCTGCTGATGCCGAGCCCGTCGCTGTTCTTCACCAAGACGCTGCCCTTCCTGCTCCAGGGGCAGGACTCGTACGCGCTGCCCTGGGACGCCTCGCCCATCGCGGTGCTGCCGCGGCTGGGGGTGCCGGAGCCGGTCGCGATGCTGCTCGCGGGGGCGGGAGCGCTGGGCGGGCTGGTCGCGGCGTGGCGGCGGTGGCGCCGTACGGACGGGCCCGCGGACGCTGACGGGGGCGAGCTGCGGCTCGTCGAGACGGCCTGCATGGTGATGCTCGCCGCATTCCTGGTCTCGCGGCCGTCCTTCGACCACTACCTGCTGGTGGTGCTTCCGCTGCTGCTGGCCTCGGCGGTGCGGCCGGGGTCGATGCCCCGCTCGCCCTGGTTCTGGCTGGCCCTGACGCCCCAGGTGGCGCTGGTGCCGTGGCCCTCGGAGCTGGCCCACAAGCGGCGCGCCTTCAAGGACTGCGCCGCCCTGTGCGGGCTCGCGATCCTGCTGGTGCGTCGTGCGCTGCGCTCCGGGCGGGTTACTCTGGAGCCCGTAACAACTGCGGGGTCCCCACTCAGGACCGAACCGGAGTGCGCCGCGACGCCAGCAGAATCGGCATCGCGGACCGCGTTTTGACCCGTACGGGTCTGCTTGGGTATCCTGCTGGTTTGTTATGCGTATTGGCTTGCTCATTCTCACGTGAAAGGGCCTTACGCCGGTCCACCGGGCCGATGACCAGCGGTTCACACGGGTTGCGTCCCCGATGTGAACGAGGGCTGTCGTGATCGTCCGTGGTGACCCTGTCAGGACCTTCCCGTTGGGGCTTGCGCCCTTGGGATACCACCACTGAAGAAGCGAAGGCATACGCGTGCGTACGTTCAGCCCCAAGCCCGGCGACATCTCGCGCCAGTGGCTCGTCATCGACGCCCAGGACGTTGTCCTCGGCCGTCTGGCGACCCAGGCCGCTGCCCTCCTGCGGGGCAAGCACAAGCCGACCTATGCGCCTCACATGGACATGGGCGACTTCGTCGTCATCATCAACGCCGACAAGGTGCACCTGTCCGGCAACAAGGCGACCCAGAAGATGGCGTACCGCCACTCCGGTTTCCCGGGCGGTCTGCGTTCCGTGCGCTACGACGACCTCCTGGCGAACAACCCGGAGAAGGCCGTCGAGAAGGCCGTCAAGGGCATGCTCCCCAAGAACACCCTGGGCCGTCAGATGCTCTCGAAGCTGAAGGTCTACTCGGGCGACCAGCACCCGCACGCTGCCCAGCAGCCGGTGCCGTTCGAGATCACCCAGGTCGCGCAGTAGTTCCGGCCACCCCCTAAGACGTAGAAAATTCTGAGGAGCATCGTGGCCGAGACCACCGCCGAGACCCCCGTCGAAGAGTTCGAGGGCGTCGAGGAGTACACCACCGAGTCTGAGGTCGTCGTCGAGGGCGACTACACCTCCGAGTCCCTTGCCGGCCGCTTCGGCGACCCGCAGCCGGCCGCCGGCCTGGGCCGTCGCAAGAACGCCATCGCCCGCGTCCGGATCGTTCCGGGCACCGGCAAGTGGAAGATCAACGGTCGCACCCTTGAGGACTACTTCCCCAACAAGGTGCACCAGCAGGAAGTCAACGAGCCCTTCAAGCTCCTCGAGCTTGACGGTCGCTACGACGTCATCGCCCGCATCGCGGGTGGCGGCGTCTCCGGTCAGGCCGGCGCCCTGCGCCTCGGCGTGGCCCGCGCCCTGAACGAGGCCGACGTCGACAACAACCGCCCGGCGCTGAAGAAGGCCGGCTTCCTCTCCCGCGACGACCGTGCGGTCGAGCGCAAGAAGGCCGGTCTCAAGAAGGCCCGTAAGGCCCCGCAGTACAGCAAGCGTTAATCTGCGCCTGCTGTTCAGCAACAACCGCCCCGGCAGCACTCTCTGTGCTGCCGGGGCGGTTCGTTTACCGCCACAAGCGGCAAATACTTGTCACAAGCGGTCACAAACGACGTGTGAACTCGGGAGGACAACAGTGGGACAACTCTTCGGGACGGACGGTGTACGCGGCGTCGCCAACGCGGATCTGACGGCTGAGCTCGCGCTCGGTCTCTCCGTGGCAGCTGCCCACGTACTCGCCGAGGCCGGCACCTTCGCGGGCCACCGGGCGACCGCGGTCGTCGGCCGCGACCCCCGCGCCTCCGGCGAATTCCTCGAGGCCGCGGTCGTCGCGGGCCTCGCGAGCGCGGGCGTGGACGTCCTGCGCGTCGGTGTGCTGCCCACCCCGGCGGTGGCGTATCTCACCGGTGCGCTGGGTGCCGACCTCGGCGTGATGCTCTCCGCCAGCCACAATGCGATGCCCGACAACGGCATCAAGTTCTTCGCCCGGGGCGGCCACAAGCTCGCCGACGAGCTCGAGGACCGCATCGAGGCCGTCTACGACGAGCACCGCACCGGGGCTCCCTGGGACCGGCCCACCGGCGCCGGCGTCGGCCGCGTCTCCGACTACGACGAGGGCTTCGACAAGTACGTCGCCCACCTCGTCGCAGTCCTCCCCAACCGCCTGGACGGGCTCAAGATCGTCCTGGACGAGGCGCACGGCGCCGCCGCCCGCGTCTCTCCCGAAGCCTTCACCCGGGCGGGTGCCGAGGTCGTCACCATCGGCGCCGCGCCGGACGGCCTCAACATCAACGACGGCTGCGGCTCCACGCACCTGGGCCTCCTCAAGCAGGCCGTGGTCGAGCACGGCGCCGACTTCGGCATCGCGCACGACGGCGACGCGGACCGCTGCCTCGCGGTCGACGGCTCCGGCGCGGAGATCGACGGCGACCAGATCCTCGCGGTGCTGGCCCTGGCCATGCGCGAGGCCGGCCAGCTGCGCGGGAACACCGTCGTCGGCACGGTGATGTCCAACCTCGGCTTCAAGCTGGCCATGGAGGGCGAGGGCATCCAGGTCGTGCAGACCGGCGTCGGCGACCGGTACGTGCTCGAGTCGATGAAGGAGCACGGCTACGCGCTCGGCGGCGAGCAGTCCGGCCACGTGATCATCCTCGACCACGCCACGACCGGCGACGGCACGCTCACCGGCCTGATGCTGGCGGCGCGCGTCGCCGCCACCGGCCGGTCGCTGGCCGACCTGGCGGGTGTCATGCAGCGGCTGCCGCAGGTGCTGATCAACGTCCCCGACGTGGACAGGTCCCGGGTGAGGACCTCCGCCGAGCTGGCCGCGGCCGTTGCCGACGCCGAGCGGGAGTTGGGCACCACCGGACGGGTGCTGCTCCGTCCGTCGGGTACCGAACCGCTCGTTCGGGTGATGGTCGAGGCCGCCGACATCGAGCAGGCCCGCGCGGTCGCCGGGCGGCTCGCGGACGTCGTGAAGTCGGCGCTCGGCTAGGCCCTGGATCCGGCCCTGCGGCTCGTACGTCGGCCCCGCCCATCCGTGGATTCCGGAGGGCGGGGCCGACGGCGTGACCGGGCCGCTCAGATCTTCGGCCGGCGGACCCAGCGGCCGCGCTGGGTCCGCCACAGCGCCTTCTGCCCGTACAGGGTCAGGACGCCCGCCAGCATGATCCCGCCCAGGTTCAGCAGCAGCTGCTCCGCCGACCCCCACATCTGGGAGAAGTCGCCGTAGCTGAGGGCCACGGCGGCGTTCGCACCGGCCGGGACGGTGGTCACGGAGATCGCGACACCGACCAGTGCCCCGGACTTCGCGGAGGTCAGGGACAGCACCCCCGCCACGCCCGCGAGCAGCGACACCACGAAGGAGAACGGGTCCGGCTGCCAGATGAAGCCGGTGTTCGGGCGGGGCCGCTCCAGCATCCCCTCCTGGAACTGCCCGATCGCGTCCATCCCCAGGCTGAAGACGGTCGTGGCGATGATCGCGGCGGCGAAACCGATCAGCAGTGCGCTGAGAGACCGCAGGGCGAGCCGCGGCGCCCGCTGCACCACCGCGGTGCAGACACCCGCGAGGGGGCCGAACTCCGGACCGACCGCCATGGCTCCCACGATCAGGATGGCGTTGTCGAGGACGACGCCACATGCCGCGATCATCGTCGCGAGGATCATGAAGGCGACGTACGTGATGGTGAGCGTGGACTCCTCGTGGGTGGCCTCCGTCAGCTGCTCCCACAGCACCGCGTCGGCGGCCTCGCCCGGGGCCTCCTCCTCGGCCGAGTCGGCGCGCCGGGACAGCGAGAGGTCGATGTTCTCGACGGCGATCGAGCCGTCCTGCTCGATGCCCAGTTCCCGGAGCTCGTTCAGCAGCTCGTCCCCCGCCTCGCGGGCGACGTCGCACAGCACGACGTCGCCCCGGGGTTCGCGGGCGACGCCCGGCAGTACGACCAGATGGGTGGTGCCGACCGTCGATTCGATGACCGTGACCACGGCCTCGGTCCGGTCGGCCGGAGTGATCAACCGAAGGTGCAGCATGGCCGCACCCTAGTGGGTTGCGGCGTCAGAGCTTGCGGAGACTGAGCTTCTGCACCTTGTGGTCCGGGCCCTTGCGTACGACGAGGGTCGCGCGGCCGCGGGTGGGGGCCACGTTCTCCAGGAGGTTGGGCTTGTTGATGGTGCGCCACATGGTCTGCGCGTACTCCATGGCCTCCTCCTCGGAGACCTGGGTGTACTTGCGGAAGTAGGAGAAAGGATTCTGGAAGGCGGTCTCGCGCAGCTTCCGGAACCGGTTGAGGTACCAGCGCTCGATGTCCTCGGGGCGGGCGTCCACGTACACGCTGAAGTCGAAGTAGTCGGCGAGGCCGACGCGCGTGCGGCCGTCCTTGCCGGGCAGGGCCGGCTGGAGGACGTTGAGCCCCTCGACGATCAGGATGTCCGGGCGGCGCACGACGAGCTGCTCGCCCGGGACGATGTCGTAGATCAGGTGCGAGTAGACGGGGGCCGTGACCTCGTCCTTGCCCGCCTTGATGTCCGCGACGAAACGGGTGAGCGCGCGGCGGTCGTACGACTCCGGGAAGCCCTTGCGGGAGGTGAGCCCGCGGCGCTGGAGCTCCTTCATCGGGTAGAGGAAGCCGTCGGTGGTGACCAGCTCCACGCGGGGGTGCTCGGGCCAGCGGGCGAGCAGGGCCTGGAGCAGACGGGCCACGGTGGACTTGCCGACGGCGACGGAGCCGGCGACCCCTATGACGAACGGGGTGCCCTGCTGGGCGCCGTGGCCGTTGCCGGCGTCGCCGAGGAAGGTGTTGAGGGTGCCGCGGAGGTTGCTCGTGGCGCCGACGTAGAGGTTGAGGAGGCGGGAGAGCGGGAGGTAGACGTCCCGGACCTCGTCGAGGTCGATGACGTCGCCGAGACCGCGCAGGCGCTCGACCTCGTCGGCGGTGAGGGGGAGCGGGGTGCGCTCGCGCAGGGCGCTCCACTCGTCGCGGGTGAGGTCGACGTACGGAGAGACCTCGGCCCGGCGGTGAGGTCGCTCGGGCCGGTCGGGGCGCTCCGTCGCGCTGTCCGGCGTGCTTCGTGGCGGCGAAGTGATCACAGGGCCATTGTCGTGGCTCGGGGCCGGTTGTGGGTGGTGTGGTCGGTCACGTGCCGGGGGCCCGGGGCCGTCGCAGCGGTGTCTGCGGGGTGTCGTGCAGTGGTTCCCGTGCAGGTCTCGAGCCGGCTGCGAGCCGGGCCGGGGCGGGGCTGGGGCCGGGGGCCGGAGCCGGGGTTCGGATCTCACCCCGATCACGATTGGCCGTATCCGGCGGAAGGTGGACGGGTCATGATCGGATCGCCCCTTAGATTTGCTGATCACTGCGGCTCGTCTTCTGCTGCCGCTGCTGTCGTTGTCGTGTGTTCTGGGGGAGATCCTTCGTGCGTAGCACCCTTGTCCGTCGTACCGTCCTGACTGCTTCCGCGGTGTCCCTGGCCCTGCTGGCCACCGCCTGCGGTTCCGACAAGGCGGACGACAAGAAGGCCGACGCCAAGCCGTCCGCCGCCGCGTCGTCCGCGGCCCCGGCCGCGAAGGGCAAGACGGACACCGAGCTGGCCGCCGTGATCGTGGCCCAGGCCGATCTGCCCGACCACCAGTTCAAGGCGGCCACTCCGGCCGAGGCCGCGGCGGGGGCCTCGGCCACCAGTGACAAGCCCCAGTGCGTGCCGCTGGTCAAGGCGCAGGCGATGGGCGCGGTCGGCACGGCCACCGGCACCGCGCGGACCAAGGTCGTCGCGAAGCCGAAGGAGCAGGCGGCGACCCAGAGCCCCGAGGACAAGCTGAAGGGCCTGATGGACGCCCTCGGCACGACCGCCACCGCCGTCACCCTCGCCTCGTACGACGGCAAGGGCGCGGAGGAGGCCTTCGCGAGCCTGAAGACCGCGGGCACCGCGTGCGCCGGCGGCTACACGGCGAGCGGTGAGGGCCAGGCCGGCAAGGTCACCAAGGTCGGCGCCGGAGCCCCCGTCACCGCGGGCGACGAGGCGCTCGCCTACACGGTCGAGGGCGACGCGGAGGGTGAGAAGTTCACGACGCAGCTCGTCGTCGTGCGCAAGGGCAACACCCTCGCGACCTTCTCGGCCCTGAGCCTGAGCGGTGCCGCCGAGCAGCCGAAGGCCGTCGTCCACGCGCAGGCGAAGAAGCTCGGCTGACACCTCGGCCGGCCCCGGGCCCGTAGGGCCTTCGAACAACGTCAATCCCGCTCCGGCGCATTCGCCGGGGCGGGTTTTTCGTCTTGTTCAGGTACGGGGCAGGCGGCTGACTTCCGCGTACGCTGCGCCGTATGTGCGGAATTGTGGGTTACGTGGGAGCGCAGTCGGCGCTCGATGTGGTCATCGCCGGACTCAAGCGGCTCGAGTACCGCGGCTACGACTCGGCGGGCGTCGCCGTGCTCGCCGACGGGGGGCTCGTCGCCGCCAAGAAGGCCGGGAAGCTGGTCAATCTGGAGAAGGAACTGGTCGGGCACCCGCTGCCGGCCGGTTCCACGGGACTCGGGCACACCCGCTGGGCCACCCACGGCGGGCCCACCGACGTCAACGCCCACCCGCACCTGGACAACGCGGGCCGGGTGGCCGTCGTGCACAACGGCATCATCGAGAACTTCGCCGCACTGCGCGCCGAACTGGCCGAGCGCGGGCACCGGCTGGAGTCCGAGACGGACACCGAGGTCGTCGCGCACCTGCTGGCGGAGCGGTTCGAGGCCTGCGGGGATCTCGCGGAGGCCATGCGGCAGGTGTGCCGGCGGCTCGAAGGCGCCTTCACGCTGGTCGCGGTGCACGCCGACGCGCCGGACGTGGTGGTCGGGGCGCGCCGGAACTCCCCCCTGGTGGTGGGCGTTGGGGAAGGTGAGAACTTCCTCGCCTCGGACGTGGCCGCGTTCATCGCCCACACCCGGTCCGCGATCGAGCTGGGGCAGGACCAGGTCGTCGAGCTCCGCCGCGAGGGGGTCACGGTGACCGACTTCGCCGGTGCGCCCGCGTCCGTGCGGGCGTACCACGTGGACTGGGACGCCTCGGCGGCCGAGAAGGCGGGCTATGACTACTTCATGCTCAAGGAGATCGCCGAGCAGCCGAAGGCCGTCGCCGACACCCTCCTGGGCAGGATCGACGCGAGCGGCTCGCTGACCCTGGACGAGGTGCGCATCCCCGTCTCGGTGCTCAGGGAGGTCGACAAGGTCGTGATCGTGGCGTGCGGTACGGCGTACCACGCGGGCATGATCGCGAAGCTGGCCATCGAGCACTGGACCCGCATCCCGTGCGAGACGGAGCTGGCGAGCGAGTTCCGCTACCGCGACCCGATCCTGGACCAGCGGACGCTGGTGGTCGCGATCTCGCAGAGCGGCGAGACCATGGACACCCTGATGGCGCTGCGGCACGCGCGCGAGCAGGGGGCCAAGGTGCTGGCCATCTGCAATACGAACGGGTCGACGATCCCGCGCGAATCGGATGCGGTGCTGTACACGCACGCCGGTCCCGAGGTGGCCGTCGCCTCGACCAAGGCGTTCCTGACGCAGCTGGTGGCCTGCTATCTGGTCGCGCTGTACCTCGGGCAGGTACGGGGTACGAAGTGGGGCGACGAGATCCAGGCGGTGATCCGCGAGCTGTCGGACATCGCCGCGGCCGTGGACACCGTGCTGGAGACCATGGAGCCGGTACGGGAGCTGGCGCGGTCGCTGGCGGACAAGGACACCGTGCTGTTCCTCGGGCGGCACGTCGGGTACCCGGTGGCCCTGGAGGGCGCGCTCAAGCTCAAGGAGCTGGCGTACATGCACGCCGAGGGCTTCGCGGCGGGCGAGCTCAAGCACGGCCCGATCGCGCTGATCGAGAAGGACCTGCCGGTGGTGGTGGTCGTGCCGTCGCCGCGCGGGCGCTCCGTGCTGCACGACAAGATCGTGTCGAACATCCAGGAGATCCGGGCGCGCGGGGCGCGGACCATCGTGATCGCGGAGGAGGGCGACGAGGCGGTCGTCCCGTACGCGGACCACCTGATCCGGATCCCGGCGACGCCGACGCTGCTGCAGCCGCTGGTGGCGACGGTGCCGCTGCAGGTCTTCGCGTGCGAGCTGGCGACGGCGCGGGGCAACGAGGTGGACCAGCCGCGTAATCTCGCGAAATCTGTGACGGTGGAGTGAGCGCAGCGAGTGAGCGAAGCGAGTTGGCGTTGTGATTATCGGTGTGGGGATCGATGTTGCCGAGATCGAGCGGTTCGGTGAGGCGCTGGCGCGCACTCCGAACATGGCCAAGCGGCTGTTTGTCGACTCCGAGTTGACGCTGCCGAGCGGCGAGCGGCGCGGGATCGCCTCGCTCGCCGCCCGGTTCGCGGCCAAGGAAGCCCTCGCCAAGGCGCTCGGCGCGCCCGGCGGGATGCTGTGGACCGACGCCGAGGTGTACGTGGAGGAGACGGGGCAGCCGCGGCTGCGGGTGTCGGGGACGGTCGAGGCCAGGGCGCTGGCGCTGGGCGTGAAGTCCTGGCACATCTCCCTGAGCCACGACGCGGGCGTCGCCTCCGCCGTGGTGATCGCCGAGGGATAGGGCCGGCTCCTCGGGGTTTCGGGCAGGCTGGTGCCATGCGTACTGCTTACAGCGTGGAGACCGTACGGGCCGCCGAGCGGGAGTTGATGGCCCGGCTGCCGGAGGGCGCCCTGATGCAGCGCGCGGCGGCCGGGCTGGCCGCCGTGTGCGCGGGCCTGCTGCGCCGCGTGTACGGGGCGCGTGTCGTCCTGCTCGTCGGACCCGGGGACAACGGCGGCGACGCGCTCTACGCGGGCGCCCGGCTGGCCCGGCGCGGCGCCGGCGTGACGGCGGTGCCGATGGATCCGGAACGGGTGCACGCGGGCGGGCTGCGGGCGCTGCTGGCCGCCGGGGGCCGGCTCGCGCAGGGCGTTCCCGGGCGGGCGGACCTCGTACTGGACGGGCTCGTCGGCATCGGCGGGCGCGGCGGGCTGCGGCCGGCCGCGGCGGCGCTGGTGGAGCAGATCCCGGCCGGTGCGGTCGTGGTCGCTGTGGACCTGCCGAGCGGGGTCGACGCGGACACCGGGGAGGTGGCCGGGCCGGCCGTCCGGGCCGACGTCACGGTGACCTTCGGGGCGTACAAGCCGGGGCTGCTGATCGACCCGGGGGCTTCGCGCACGGGCGCGGTGCGGCTGGTGGACATCGGGCTGTCGCTGCCGGAGCCGGATGCCGAGGCGTTGCAGCACGCCGACGTCGCGGGGCTGCTGCCGGTGCCGACGGCGTCGAGCGACAAGTACCGCCGGGGCGTGGTCGGCATCGTCGCCGGGTCGGTGCAGTACCCGGGCGCGGCGGTGCTCGCCGTCGCGGGGGCGCTGCGGGGCGGCGCGGGCGCCGTGCGGTACGTCGGGCCGGCGGCGGACGCGGTGCTGGCGCGGTACCCCGAGACGCTGATCGGGCGGGGCCGGGTGCAGGCGTGGGTGGTCGGTCCGGGGCTCGGCGAGGGCCGGGCGGCGGAGGTCGCGCACGCCCTGGCGGACCCGGTCCCGGTGCTGGTGGACGCGGACGGGCTGCGCGGGCTGGACCCGGCGGTGCTGCGGGCCCGGCCGGCCGAGACGCTGCTGACCCCGCACGCGGGGGAGGCGGCGGCGCTGCTGGGGGTGTCCCGGGAGGCGGTGGAGTCGGCCCTTCTGTCCTCCGTACGGTCGCTGGCGGAGCGGTACGGGGCGACGGCCCTGCTGAAGGGCTCGACGACGCTGGTGTCCCGCGGCGACGGCCCGGTCCGGGCCAACCCGACGGGAACCGCGTGGTTGGCGACGGCCGGCAGCGGCGACGTCCTGTCGGGCCTGGCCGGCTCCCTGCTGGCCTCGGGCCTGCCGGCGCTCGACGCCGCTTCGGTCGCGGCGTACCTCCACGGCCTGGCGGGGCGCCGGGCCGCCTCCGGAGCCCCGCTCCTCGCCCAGCAGATCGCGGAGTCCCTCCCGCAGGCCTGGCGCAGCATCCGGAACCCGTGACGGCCCGGCCCCCGGCCCGCCCCGCGCCGTGGGGTCGGTATGCGGCCCGCCGGCACGCCGGCGTGCTCCCAACGGGGGTGAAATACACCGAAATGCGGGACGGGGACGGCGGTCGCGCGGGCCACAGCCGGGCTCTGAGAGACTGGGGGCGATGAACGAGACACCGACGCGCGTGTACGCCGAGATCGATCTTGACGCCGTACGGGCGAACGTACGCGCACTGCGCGAGCGGGCACCCGGGGCCGAGTTGATGGCCGTCGTCAAGGCGGACGCCTACGGCCACGGCGCGATCCCGTGCGCCCGCGCGGCCCAGGAGGCCGGTGCCACCTGGCTCGGGACCGCCACCCCCGAGGAGGCGCTCGCGCTGCGCGCCGCCGGGATCGGCGGGCCGGTCATGTGCTGGCTGTGGACCCCCGGCGGGCCCTGGCAGGCGGCCGTCGAGGCCGACCTGGACATCTCCGTCAGCGGGATGTGGGCCCTCGACGAGGTGCGCAAGGCCGCGCACGCCGCCGGCCGCCGGGCCAGGATCCAGCTCAAGGCCGACACCGGCCTCGGCCGCAACGGCTGCCAGCCCGCCGACTGGGCCGAGCTCGTCGGCGCGGCCGTCGCCGCCCAGGCCGAGGGCACCGTCAAGATCACCGGCGTCTGGTCCCACTTCGCCTGCGCCGACGAACCCGGCCACCCCTCCATCGCGCTCCAGCTGACGGCCTTCCGCGACATGCTGGCGTACGCCGAGAAGGAGGGGGTCGAGCCGGAGGTCCGGCACATCGCCAACTCTCCCGCGACGCTGACGCTGCCCGAGAGCCACTACGACCTCGTGCGCTGCGGCATCGCCGTCTACGGCGTGTCCCCCGCCCCCGAGCTCGGCACCTCCCAGGAGCTGGGCCTGCGGCCCGCCATGACCCTCAAGGCCTCCGTGGCGCTGGTCAAGGCGGTGCCCCCGGGCCACGGGGTGAGCTACGGCCACCACTACGTCACCGAGGACGAGACGAACCTCGCCCTCATCCCCGCCGGGTACGCCGACGGCATCCCCCGGCACGCCTCCGGCCGCGGTCCGGTCTTCGTCGGCGGGAAGGTCCGCCGCGTCGCCGGGCGCGTCGCCATGGACCAGTTCGTCGTCGACCTGGGCGGTGACCTCGTACGGGCCGGGGACGAGGCCGTCATCTTCGGCAGCGGCGAGCACGGCGAACCGACCGCCGAGGACTGGGCTCGGGCAGCAGACACCATCGCCTATGAGATCGTCACCCGTATCGGGGTGCGCGTTCCTCGGGTCTACCTGGGCGGCTGAGGCTGAGTGAGGACGGCGTGAGCGTGAGGACGGCGTGAGCGAGAACTGGCGCAAAGCCGGCTGGGCCGGCGCCGCGATCGGCGTGATAGCCGCAGGCGCGGCGGCCGGCGTCGCGGTCGAACGGATCACGGTCGGGCGCGGCATGCGCCGCAAGGCCCGCCTCGCGCTCGACGCCACCGGGGACTACGGCTCCCTGCGCGGGACCGCCGGAGCCTGCTACGCCGAAGACGGCACCGAGATCTACTACGAGGTCGACGAGCCGTCCGAGGGCCCGAAGAAGCGGCCCCGGCTGCGCCGCAAGGAACCGGCCGCCCCGACCGTCGTGTTCTGCCACGGCTACTGCCTCGGCCAGGACTCCTGGCACTTCCAGCGCGCCGCCCTGCGCGGACTGGTCCGTGCCGTGTACTGGGACCAGCGCAGCCACGGCCGCAGCGCGCGCGGGTTCTCCCAGGCCGACGGCGAGCGCGTGACCATCGACCAGCTCGGCCGCGACCTGAAGGCCGTCATCGAGGCCGCCGCGCCCGAGGGCCCGCTGATCCTCGTCGGCCACTCGATGGGCGGCATGACGATCATGGCGCTGGCCGAGCAGTTCCCCGAGCTCATCCGCGACCGGGTGATCGGCGTCGCCCTCGTCGGCACCTCCAGCGGGCACCTCGATCAGGTGACGTACGGGCTGCCCTCGGTCGGCATGGGGGCCGTTCGCCGCATCCTGCCGCCCGTGCTCCGGGTGCTCGGCTCGCAGGTGGAGCTGGTGGAGAAGGGGCGGCGGGCCACCGCCGACCTCTTCGCGGGCATGATCAAGATGTACTCGTTCGGCGTCCCCCGCGAGGTGGACCCGGCCGTCGCGCGCTTCGCCGAGCGGCTCATCGAGGCCACCCCGATCGACGTGGTCGCCGAGTTCTACCCGGCCTTCCAGATCCACGACAAGAGCGCCGCCCTCCAGCGGTTCGCCGACATCCCCGTCACCGTCATCGCCGGCGCCCGCGACATGGTCACCCCGGCCGCGCACAGCCAGGCCATCAAGGACGCGCTGCCGGCCGCGGAGCTCGTGGTCCTGGAGTCCGCCGGGCACCTGATGATGCTGGAGCAGCCCGAGACGGTGACCGGGCTGCTCACCGACCTGCTGGCGCGCACCGGTGCGGTGCCCGCAGCGACTAACGTTGGCGGGCATGGAAGAAGTACCGCTGGAAGCGCGAGCGCCACGCAGTCAGGAAGCGCGGCGTCAGACACCGCAGCATCAGGCACCGCAGCAGGCAGCTGAGGCGGCCGGCGCCGAGGCGCGCATCACCGTCGACTCGCCCGGGGCCATGCAGGAGCTGGGCCGCACCCTCGCCGGCCTGCTCCGCCCCGGCGACCTCGTCCTGCTGACCGGAGAGCTCGGCGCGGGCAAGACCACGCTGACCCGGGGCCTGGGCGAGGGGCTGGGCGTACGGGGCGCCGTGACCTCGCCGACGTTCGTGATCGCCCGGGTGCACCCCTCGCTGCGCGGCGGGCCGGCGCTGGTGCACGTGGACGCGTACCGGCTCGGCGGCGGGCTGGACGAGATGGAGGACCTGGACCTCGACGTCTCGCTGCCCGAGTCCGTGGTCGTCGTGGAGTGGGGCGACGGCAAGGTCGAGGAGCTCTCCGACGACCGGCTGCACGTGGTGATCGCCCGGGCGGTCGGCCACGAGGAGGTCCTGGACGACGTGCGGGAGGTTTCGGTGCGCGGCATCGGGTCACGCTGGTCCGGGCCGGGCGCGCTGGCGGCGCTGGCCCCGGTGCGATAGGGCCGGCAGCTCCGCGGGAAAACGTACCGACAACTCGTCGGCAAGATATTGCGCCGATGGAGTCGCGCGTGGTGACATGGTACGGAGGGCTGGTTAGGCCTGCCTAAGTACGGGCCGGCCCGGGCCAGGAGGCAGCCATGTCCGCAGCAGGAGTGCAGCGCGACCCCCGCTCGTCCGTCGTGTCCATGGGGGCGCTGCTCGCCGCGGGCGCGGCCGCCACGGCGGTCTCCACGCCACCCGTGCGGGAGCACGCCCCCGACGCGCCTGAAGGCACCGGGGCCGACGTACGCGAACAGGCCGCCCCGGAGTCCGAGGCGGCCTGAGAGGTCCGCAAGGCGCGGCAGCCCGCACGTCCGGTAGCCCGTACGGGTGAATCCGTGGCGGGCTCCCCGGCCGGGAGGCAGGGCGTCAGGGGAGGACGACGACCTTCGAGTTGATCGTCGCGAAGGCCCACATCGCATCGCCGTCGGCCCGCGTCATGCGGATGCCGCCGGTCTTCTTGTTCGGGTCGGGCTCCGGCGTCTGGCCGTCCACCCGGGAGCTGAACCCGACCACCACGCCGTCCGCCGTGGCGAACCGTACGACGTGCTCGATCGGGACCCCGTCCGAGCCGGTGACCGCGCCCGAGCGCGAGTTCACCAGGTACGTGCCCGGCTTCGGGTGCGCCGTGCTCGGCTTGACGGGGAACGACTTCGGCTCCTGCCCGTTCTCGCCGACCAGCCACACCCGCTGCATGCTCACCGAGTACACGACGCGCGAGCCCGTGCCCGAGCCGGCGGGCAGGGCCACCGGCTTCGCCGGGTCGGCCGTGTGGGCGGAGGGGACCGGGGAGGGCGCCGCGGCCGGCGGGGCGGCCGCCTGCGCGGGGTGCGCGGGCGCGGTCGCAGAGGCCTGGTAACCGAGGAAGCCGACGGCGGCGAGCGCCGCCACGGTGAGCCCGGCCACGATTCCCGAGCTGCTGCGTGCCACCTTGCTCCACCTCTCCCGTGCTTCCCCTGTGCCGGGGCGCCGCCGGGCACACGTGCCCCGGCGCGGACCTCGGCCGATACCTGGGTCGAAGGTAGCAGCCGGGGTGCCCCGCGACCGGCCGCGAGGGCCCGGGCCCCCGGAGTCGTAGGCTGTTCGCGTGCTCTTGCTCGCTGTAGATACCGCCACGCCCGCCGTCACCGTCGCCCTGCACGACGGCGAGTCCGTCCTCGCCGAGTCGAACCAGGTCGACGCCCGCCGCCACGGGGAGCTCCTGCTGCCCTCCGTCGACAAGGTCCTCGCCGAGGCCGGGCTGAAGCTCGACGCCCTCACGGGCATCGTCGTCGGCGTCGGACCCGGCCCCTACACCGGGCTGCGCGTCGGCCTCGTCACCGCCTCCACCTTCGCCACCGTGCTCGGCATCCCCGTGCACGGCCTGTGCACCCTCGACGGCCTCGCGTACGCCGCGGGCGCCGCCGGGATCGAGGGCCCCTTCACCGTCGCCACCGACGCGCGGCGCAAGGAGGTCTACTGGGCCCGGTACGAGGACCCGCGCACGCGCGTCGGCGAGCCCGCCGTGGACCGCCCGGCCGACATCGCCGAGCAGGTCGCCGGCCTGCCCGCGGTGGGCCAGGGCGCGCTGCTGTACCCGGACGTCTTCACCGACGCGCGGGCCCCCGAGCACCAGAGCGCGGGCGCCCTCGCCGCCCTGGCGGTGGAACGGCTCGCGGCCGGGGCCGAGTTCCTGCCTCCGACGCCGCTGTACCTGCGCCGGCCCGACGCGCAGGTGCCGAAGAACTACAAGGTGGTCACCCCGCAGTGACGGCAGTGACCGCAGTACTGCGCGAGATGCGCTGGTGGGACATCGAGCCGGTGCTGGAACTGGAACACGAGCTGTTCCCCGAGGACGCCTGGTCCGCGGGCATGTTCTGGTCCGAGCTCGCCCACGCCCGCGGCCCGCACGCCACCCGCCGCTACGTGGTGGCGGAAGAGCCCGGGTCCGGCCGTCTCGTCGGCTACGCCGGGCTGGCCGCCGCCGGGGACCTGGCCGACGTACAGACCATCGCGGCCGCACGCGACCAGTGGGGGACCGGGCTCGGCGCCCGGCTCCTCACCGACCTGCTGCGCGCCGCCACCGCGTTCGAGTGCGCCGAGGTGCTGCTGGAGGTACGGGTGGACAACACCCGGGCCCAGAAGCTCTACGAGCGCTTCGGCTTCGAGCCGATCGGCTTCCGGCGGGGCTACTACCAGCCCGGCAACGTGGACGCGCTCGTGATGCGCCTGACCGACCCCGCACAAGCAACGACTGAGAGCACTGAGAGCAGTGAGAGCAATGGCTGACGAACCGCTCGTCCTCGGCATCGAGACCTCCTGCGACGAGACCGGCGTCGGCGTCGTCCGCGGCACCACCCTGCTGGCGGACGCGATCGCGTCCAGCGTCGACGAACACGCGCGCTTCGGCGGCGTCGTGCCCGAGGTGGCCTCCCGGGCGCACCTGGAGGCGATGGTCCCCACCATCGAGCGCGCCCTGAAGGAGGCCGGGGTCAGCGCCCGTGACCTCGACGGCATCGCCGTCACCGCGGGTCCCGGCCTCGCGGGCGCCCTGCTGGTGGGCGTCTCGGCGGCCAAGGCGTACGCGTACGCGCTCGGCAAGCCGCTGTACGGGGTGAACCACCTGGCCTCGCACATCTGCGTCGACCAGCTGGAGCACGGGCCGCTGCCGGAGCCGACCATGGCGCTGCTGGTGTCCGGCGGGCACTCCTCGCTGCTGCTCGCCCCGGACATCACCTCCGACGTACGGCCGCTGGGCGCGACCATCGACGACGCGGCGGGCGAGGCCTTCGACAAGATCGCGCGCGTGTTGCAGCTGGGCTTCCCCGGCGGCCCGGTCATCGACCGGCTGGCGCGCGAGGGCGACCCCAAGGCGATCAACTTCCCGCGCGGGCTGACGGGGCCGCGCGACGCGGCGTACGACTTCTCCTTCTCCGGGCTCAAGACGGCGGTCGCCCGCTGGATCGAGGCGAAGCGGAACGCGGGCGAGGAGGTGCCGGTGCGCGATGTGGCGGCGTCCTTCCAGGAGGCCGTGGTGGACGTGCTGACCCGCAAGGCGATCCGCGCGTGCAAGGACGAGGGCGTCGACCACCTGATGATCGGCGGCGGTGTGGCGGCCAACTCCCGGCTGCGGTCGCTGGCGCAGGAGCGGTGCGACGACGCGGGGATCATCCTGCGCGTGCCGCGGCCGAAGCTGTGCACGGACAACGGTGCGATGGTGGCGGCGCTGGGCGCGGAGATGGTCAAGCGGAACCGGCCGGCCTCGGACTGGGACCTGTCGGCGGACTCCTCTCTGCCGGTGACGGACCCGCACGTCCCGGGCACCGCTCACGCGCACTCCCACGACCACGACCACGTGCACGAGTTGAGCAAGGGCAACCTGTACTGATGGGCACCGTCGCGCTGATGTGGGAGGCCCGGGCCGCCGCCGGGCGGGGCAACGAGCTTCTGGAGTGGGCCCGTTCGCAGGTGTTGGCGCGCGAGCCGGTGCGCCGCGAGCTGCTGCGGGCCCCGCAGGACCGGGTGCTGGTCGTCACCTGGTGGGAGGCGGCCGAGGGTGTGGCGGCGGAGCTGCCCGAACTCCCGGAGCCCGCCGCCGATCTGATCACCCGTCCGGTGCACC
This sequence comes from Streptomyces sp. NPDC031132, assembly GCF_055570595.1. Lineage (NCBI taxonomy): Bacteria > Bacillati > Actinomycetota > Actinomycetes > Kitasatosporales > Streptomycetaceae > Streptomyces > Streptomyces sp. NPDC031132. The sequence goes on along the minus strand of NZ_JBVIGX010000003.1, from coordinate 353,539 downwards.
GCTGGCGGTTCGAGTCGGTGGAGACCACCGGCAGTTGACACGCCGGGGCCTCTCGAGCGGCTCCGGACCGGACTTGTGGCCGGGTGCCGATATCGTCATGTGCATGCCTCGTCGTGACCTGCCGCCTCCGCCGCCTCCCGCCCACCTGCGCGCCTGGCTGGACGAGAGCACCGTCCGGGCCGACCGGGCGCGGTTCCTGCAGGACCTGCGCCGGCGCAGCTTGGGCCTCGGCCGGTTGCTGCTGCTCTGGACCGTCGCCGCGGTCTTCGCGCTCGGCTGGTCCTTCGTCGGCATGGCCCTGATGTCCTTCGAGGTGCCCGGCGACCCGTTCGCGTACGTTTTCGGCCTCATCTTCGCCCTGCTCGGCGCGGGCGTGCTGATCCCGGCGGGGTTCTGGTTCGCCCGCGGCGCCAAGCGCGACCGCCGGGTGCGCCAACTGCTGTGCGCATGGGCCGAGTCGGACCGCGATCCGGCCGCCGACGCCCGCCTCCGCGCCCCCGGACTGAGCCTGACGTGGCTGCTGGCCTCCTTCGCGCTGGGCGCGTTCGGGCTGTACGTGACCTTCGGGTCCGCGGCGGCGGCCCGGCCGGGCGAGTCGACGTACGGCGAGGTCACGTACTTCATGGGCCTCGGCATGATCCTGTGGATCACGGGTCTGCTGGGCGTCGGCAAGGCGGGCGCGCACTACCGGTGGGCGGTGCGCGCCTTCCGCGGCGGCGCTACCGCGGTGCGCTGACCGGCGAGCCGATCAGCATCGAGGGGGCGCCCGCGACCCGGGTCAGGAAGACGGTCGCGGAGTGCGGGCCCTGCGGCTTGACCTTCTTGCGCAGCTCCTCGGGTTCGATGGCCGAACCGCGCTTCTTCACGGTCAGGATGCCCACCTCGCGCTCGCGCAGCAGCGCCTTGAGCTTCTTGAGGCCGAAGGGCAGCACGTCGGTGATCTCGTACGCGGTGGCGTACGGCGTCGCGCGCAGCTCGTCGGCGGTGACGTACGCGATGGTCGGGTCGATGAGCCGGCCGGCCAGCTGCTCGGCGACCTCGGCGACGAGGTGGGCGCGGATCACGGCGCCGTCGGGCTCGTAGAGGTAGCGGCCGACCGGCCCGGCCTCGGGATCGGGCAGCGGATCGGCGGTGTGCAGGGAGCGCGGGCCGGGCAGCAGGGTGGCGCGGACGGTGCCGGGCGCGGTCCCGAACCACAGCACGGCCTCCTTCACGTCGCCCTGGTCCGAGATCCACTCGGCCTCGGCCTCCGGCGGCACGGCCTCGTGCGGGATCCCGGGGGCGATCTTGACGGCGGCGTACTTGGCCGTACGGGCGGCCTCGACGGCCCAGGACAGCGGCGGCGAGTAGCTTTCCGGATCGAAGATCCGGCCGCGGCCGCCGCGCCGGGCGGGGTCGAGGAAGACGGCGTCGCACCCGGAGGTGTCGACGTCGGTCACGTCCGCCTCACGGATCTCGATGAGCTCCGTGAGCCCCAGGGCCTCGGCGTTGGCGCGGGCGACGGCGACGGTCAGCGGGTCGCGGTCCACGGCCAGCACGCGGATGCCGAGCCGGGCCAGGGCGAGGGCGTCCCCGCCGATGCCGCAGCACAGGTCGGCGACGCTGCGTACGCCGAGTTCCGCGAGCCGCTCGGCGCGGTACGAGGCCACCGAGGCGCGGGTGGCCATCTCGCCGCCGCCGGGCGTGAAGTACATCCGGAACGCGTCCTCGGCGCCGAACTTCGCCACCGCGCGCTGCCGCAGCCGGGCCTGCCCGAGCGCGGCGGAGACCAGTGCGGCGGGGTGCTCGCGGCGCAGCCGGGTGGCGACGGCGAGTTCCTGGGACGGGTCGTGGTCGCGCAGCGAGTCGAGGAGGGCGCGGCCCTCGGGGGTGAGGAGCGCGGCGAAGTCTTCGGGGGTCACCGGTTCATTGTCGGTCAGTGTGGGCCACTCGATGGAAGGTCGTCTTCCGTACGCGGTGTCGGCGGGGCGGCGTGCGGGTCGGATGCCAGGATGCGCTGCTATGCAGCTAGTCAGACAAAAGGAACATAAGACGCTCCATGGTCACCGGTCCGCGGTCGGTCCGCGCGGCCGAGTCGGGGTGGCACTGGCCGCACTGCTGGTCGCCGCCCTCGGAACCGGCTGCGGCTCCTCCGCGGACTCCGGGACGCCCGCCAAGACCAAGGCCGGCAAAACCGGCAAGGGTGCCGAGGCGGCGGGCGCCGCGGGCGCGGTCGCGGGCTCGGCCGAGCAGCTGAAGGCCGCCCAGCAGGCCCGGGTCGCCGCGGCGAAGAAGTGGAAACTGGCCAAGCCGCCGCTGACCGCGCCGGCCGCCCCGCAGACGAAGCCGGAGATCAGCACCCGCGAGGGCTTCGAGGTCGAAGGCCAGGAAGACCTCCCGCCGGTCTTCACCACCGTCCCCACGGAGGACAAGGTCGTCTTCCTGACGATCGACGACGGCGCGGAGAAGGACCCCGAGTTCCTGAAGATGATGAAGGAGCTGAAGATCCCGTACACGGCGTTCCTCAGCGACTACCTCGTCCGCGACAACTACCCCTACTTCAAGGAGATGCAGGCCGCCGGCGTCACCCTGAACAACCACACGCTCAACCACCGGTACATGCCGGCCCTCTCGTACGAGGAGCAGCACGAGGAGATCTGCGGCCAGCAGAACACGATCCAGAAGCAGTTCGGCAAACGGCCGACGCTGTTCCGGCCGCCGTACGGCAACTACAACGAGGACACGCTGCGCGCGGCGAAGTCCTGCGGCATCAAGGCGGTCCCGCTGTGGAACGCCGAGGCCTTCCCGAACCGCATGGACTGGCGCGAGTGGGACCGGGACCTCCACCCCGGCGACATCATCCTGACTCATTTCCGAGGGCGGGACGACTGGAAGGGGTCGATGCCTGACATGATCCGTCATGTCATGAAGACCGTCACGGACAAGGGGTACGCCGTGGCTCGCCTGGAGGACTACTTGTGAGGTACGCGCGCCGGTTGACGGCCGGAACGCTGGCGGCCGGCGCGCTCGCGCTGTCCCTGACGGGGTGCGGGAACAGCGTGGACCCGATCGAAAGACTGGGCCGCAAAACGACGGAGGCGCAGCAGTCGCCGACGGCGACGCCGTCGCCGTCGCAGTCGGCGGCCACCGCCGTGCCCGGGGACGAGGCGTACAAGAAATGGGGCCTGAAGTCCCCCCTCCAGTTCGCCCCGAAGCCGGCGCAAAAGCCCGCCCTCCCCCCGGCGGCTCCGGGCAAGGCCCAGGTGGTGGACCGAATACCCGTCCCGCCCACGGACAAGGTCGTCTTCCTGACCTTCGACGACGGCGCGGAGAAGGACCCCGAGTTCCTGAAGATGGCGGCCGACCTCAAGCTGCCGATCAGCATGTTCCTGACGGACAACATAGCCTCGTCGGACTACGGGCACTTCGAGAAGCTCCGCGACAACGGCTCCGGCAGCACGATCAACAACCACACCCTGACGCACCCGAACCTCCGGACCCTGCCCTTCGCGGCGCAGAAGAAGGAGATCTGCGGTCAGCAGGAACGCCTGGAGAAGCGTTTCGGCACCAAGCCGACCCGCTTTCGCCCGCCCTACGGCAACTACAACGACGACACCCTCAAGGCCGCCGCCGAATGCGGCATCTCGCAGGTGGTCCTGTGGCGCGTGTCGATGCAGATCAACAACTTCCAGTACGCCGAGGGCTCCGCCCTCACACCGGGCGACATCATCCTGGCCCACTTCCGCGGCCCGTCGGAACTCAAGGGCTCGACGGAGATCCAGATGACGACCCGCATGCTCCAGCGCATCCAGGAACAGGGCTACCGCATCGGCCGCCTGGAGGACTACCTCTGACCGGGCCCGCAGCACACCGGATTCCCGGCCGCGCGCTCGACGCCATGGGCCCTTGAGGGAGGCGGCCACTCCCCGCACCGGAGGTCCCGGCCGGGCTCGGTGGTTCCGGCGGGCTCGCCCGGCTCCGCGAGGGGGCGAAAGCCAGCGGTGCGGGCGACCCCGCCCACCGCGTGATCCCGCACCCGCGTCGCTCCGTACCCCGGTCCCGGGCCGCTCACCCCCGAGCGGCAGCCGCAGCCGTCACCACCGGCGTGATCGTCGTTTCCGCCGGGCCCTGGGCGTCCGCCTCGCGTTGGCGTTCCGCGCTGTCGCTGATGCGGAGGAGCAGGGCGATCATGATCCAGTTGGCCAGGAGGGACGAGCCGCCCTTCGCCAGGAACGGCAGCGCCTTGCCGGTCAGCGGGATCAGGCCCGTCACACCGCCCGCCACCACGAAGACCTGCAGCGCCAGCGCTGCCGACAGGCCCACCGCCAGCAGCTTCCCGAACGGGTCGCGGGCGCCCAGCGCCATCCGCAGCCCCCGCTGGACCAGCAGTGCGTACAGGATCATCACCGCCATGACCCCGGCCAGCCCGAGCTCCTCGCCCACCGTGGTCAGGATGAAGTCGCTGCGCCCTGCGAAGCCGATCAGCTCCGGGTGGCCCTTCCCCAGCCCCGTCCCCGACATGCCGCCGGTCCCGAAGCTGAACAGCGCCTGCGCGGACTGGTCCGAGATGACCCCCGGCGGCCGGTCCTTCCAGTAGTACGACAGCGGCTCCAGCCAGGCGGCCACGCGCCCCTTGACGTGCGGTTCCGTCGAGCCCACCACGAAGGCCCCCACCCCCGCCATGAGCAGGCCCGTCACGATCCAGCTGGTGCGCTCGGTGGCGACGTACAGCATCACCACGAACACGCCGAAGAAGATCAGCGACGTACCCAGGTCGCGCTCGAAGACCAGCACCAGCAGCGACACGATCCACACGGTGATGATCGGCCCGAGCTGCCGCATCGGCGGCAGCCGCATGCCCAGGAACTTCCGCCCCGTCAGGGCCAGCGAATCGCGGTGGATGACGAGATAGCCCGCGAAGAAGACCGAGATCATGATCTTCACGAACTCGCCCGGCTGGAGCGAGAACCCGAACAGGATGATCCAGCGCTTCGCCCCGTAGGTGTCCGCGCCGAAGAACGCCGGCGCGATCAGCAGGACCAGCGCGACCACCATCGTGATGTAGATGAACCGCTGGAGCAGCCGGTGGTCGCGCAGCAGCGCCACCACCGCCAGGCACGCGGCCACTCCGATGACCGTCCACAGCAGCTGCCCCGGCGCGTTCGCCTCGCCGCCGTACCGCGCGATGTACGACTGGTCCAGCCGGTGCAGCAGCACCAGCCCCAGCCCCGACAGCAGCATCGCGAGCGGGAAGACCAGCGGATCCGCGTACGCCGCGAACCGGCGCACGCCCAGGTGCCCCACCAGCGCCAGCAGCGTCACGCTGATCGTGAAACCGGTGAGGTTGGCGGGCAGCTCGCCGTTCATCGCCAGGCCGGCGCTCGCATGCCCGAAGACGGTGAGGGCAACAACGAGTACGAGAAGCAGCGCCTCGGTGCGGCGGCGCGCGCCCGCCGTCGTGAGGGGCCTCAGTCCACGCACGGGATGCCGCCACCGTCGATGGTGGGGCTGCCGCTCGCGGCCGGAGCCGGGGCGGCCCCAGCCGGTCCCGGAGGCGCCCCCGGTGCATTGCCCGGCCCGTCACCCGGTGCATCACTCGGGCTCGGAGCGGCCGCAGAGGCGGAAGCCTCCGGTCCGATCTGCTCGGCAATGAGGCGCTTTATCTTCATATCGTCTACGACGTTTATGTCCTCGCCATGGTTCCTTCCGAACCGCTCGACGGGCAGTGTCGTGAACGCCACTTTCCCGCCGGAGAGGTTCTTGGCCTGCTTCACGAACGACAGCAGGTCCCAGCCCTCGTCCGTCACCACGTCCTGTTTCGCGGCGTCGATCAGCTTCATCAGCTTGACCGGATCGGTGAAGGTCCCGGCCGAGTTCAGCTTGTGCGTGGCGCCCGCCAGGAAGGCCTGCTGCCGCTTCGTCCGGTCCAGATCGCCCATGTCCAGGCCGTGCCGCTGACGCACGAAGGCCAGGGACTGCTGACCGTTCAGGCTCTGGCGCCCCGCCGGGAAGTCGGCGCCCGAGTACTTGTCCTGCACCGGCTTCTTCAGGCACACCGGTACGCCGCCCAGCGCGTCCGCGAGGTGGTAGAAACCGGCCAGGTTCAGTTCGGCGAAGTGGTCGATCGGGACGCCCAGGAAGTTCCGTACCGTCTCGATCTGCGCCTTGCGCCCGGCCTCCCGCCCCTCGCGCTCCAGTCGGCGCCGGTCCTTGACCCCTCGGTCCGAGAGCTGCTGCTCCTCTTTCGCCTTCGCCAGCCCGTACGCCTTCTTGATCTTGTCTTTGCCCTGGCCGGGTATGTCGACGAAGTCGTCGCGCGGGACCGAGAAGGCCGTCGCCCGGCTGCCGTCGCCGGGGACGTGGAGCAGGATCAGGGTGTTCGCGTTGTAGCCGCCGATGTCGGAGCTGCCGGCGTGCAGTTGGTCGAGGACCTCCTCCGGCAGCTTTTCGCCGTTCTGGTCGCGGCGGCTGTCGAGGCCCATCAGCAGGATGTTGGCGTCCCCGTACTTCGACTTCTCGGCGCCCTCGAGCGCCTTGGAGCTGCCGATGCTCCCGGCGAGGTCCCGGTACGCGTACCAGGCGCCGGCGGCGGCCGTCACGGCCAGCGCGCAGGCGGTGACGAGCAGGGTGCGGGCGATGCGGCGGGGGCGGCGTCGTGCCGGTTGCCGACGGGGCCGGCGGGCGGGGTGGCTGGTCTTCCTCCGGTGCGCGCTCATGGCAGTCGATGGTGGGGGAGGGGCGCTGAAGGATTCCTGAGAGTCCTGAAGGGACGTTCAGGAAGGGGTCACTGCGCGGGTCGCCGCCCGGGGTCACTGCGCGGGTCGCCGCCCGGAGCCGCGGCCCGCCGGCCCGCCGGCCGGCAGGCGCAGGACCAGGCGGATGCCGGCGCCGCCCGCGCGCGAGGGCACGGCGTGCGCCTCCCCGCCGTGGGCGCGGGCGATCTCGCGGACGATGGACAGGCCGAGGCCCGTACCGCCGCCGGCGCGGCCGCGGTCCGCGTCGAGCCGTACGAACCGCTCGAAGACCCGGTCCCGGTCCGCCTCCGGGATGCCCGGGCCGTCGTCCTCGACCTCCAGCACCGTCCAGCCGGCGCCGCCCGGGGATGGTGCGGACTCCGCGGACTCGGTGGCCGCCCGTACGACGACCTCGGTACGGGCATGCCGCAGCGCGTTGTCCACGAGGTTGGCCAGCGCCCGCTCGAGGCGCGCCGGATCCCCGGCCGCCGGTACGGGCGCCGGCGCGTCCAGCCGGAGCGGAACCCGCGGGGCCGGGCGCCGGGCCAGGTCCTCCGCGGCCAGCAGCGCCAGGTCCACCGGTTCGGTCCGCGGTGCCGGGACCGGGCCGCCGTCCAGGCGGGCCAGCAGCAACAGGTCGGCCGCGATGCGCTGGAGCCGCTCGGTGTCGGCCAGCGCGGCCGCGACCGACTCCCGGTCGGGGCGCTCCAGGGCCACCTCCAGCCGGGACCGGACCGCGGCCAGCGGGTTGCGCAGCTCGTGCGAGGCATCGGCGGTGAATTGCCGCTGCCGGGCGTCGGACCGCTCCAGCCGGTCGAGCGTGTCGTTGACGGTCCGGGCCAGCTCGGCGATCTCGTCCGCCCCGCCCGGATCCGGAACCCTTCGGTCCAGCTCGCTGGCGGTGACCGCCGCGAGCCCGGTCCGGATCGCGGCGACCGGCCGCAGCGCATGGCCCGTCACCCACCAGGCCAGGGCCGCCGCGAAGCCGATCAGCGGGGGCGCACCGGCCAGCAGGCCCAGCGCGATGGCCCGGGTCGCGTCGTCCACGTCGCCGAGCACGGTGACGGCGTACACCTCGTGCGCGCCCGGTGCATCCACCACGACCACCGCGCGCCGTTCCGCGCCGGGGCGCGCGGGCGGGAGCACCGCCGACCGGGAGTCCTCGCGGGATGCGCCGGACGCGCTCGATGCGCCCGATGCGCCCGATGCACCGGATGCGGGCGGGCGCAGGCCGCCGAGGTCGGGGGTGTCCCCGAGGTCCCCGGTGGAGGCGACGGTCCGCCCCTGCGCGTCCCGTACGAGGACCAGGTCCACCCCGCTCTCCGGCGCGGGCAGCCGGCCGGGCGGCAGGGCGCGGCCGTCGAGCTGGGCGGCGACCTTGCGGGCGGCCAGCTCCGTGCGGTTGGTGGTGTTGTCGAGGAGGTTGGTCCGCAGCAGGGTGTACAGCCACAGCCCGCCGACGCCCAGCACCGCGGCCATCGCGAGGGCGGCGGCCACGGCGGCGCGGCGCCGGAGCGGCCCGGGGCCGGGCTTGCGGACCGGGCCGGGCCGGCCGCCCCCGCCCGGACCCTCTCCTCGGCGTTGCGAACGGACCGATCCGGCCATTTCCGGAGGTCCGGTCCTAGCCACCGTCCGGGGCCATCCGGTAGCCGGTGCCGTGGACGGTGCGGATCGAGCGGCGGCCGAAGGGGGCGTCGATCTTCTTGCGCAGCGAGGAGACGTACACCTCGACGATGTTCGGGTCGATGGTGTGCGGGGTGTCCCAGACCTGGTCCAGGATGTCCTGCTTGGCGACGGCCAGGCCGGGCTGCTCCATCAGGCAGGCGAGCACGCCGAGCTCGCGGGCGGTGAGCTCGATGTCCTGCGTGCCGCGGCGGCAGCGGCGGCCGGCGGGGTCGAGGACGAGGTCGCCGGCCTGGAGCGTGCCGGAGCCTGCGGCGGGCGTGGCGGCGGCGGTCGTCGCGGTCGCCCGGCGGGCGAGGGCGCGGAGGCGGGCGGCCAGGACCACGAACGAGAACGGCTTGGTGAGGTAGTCGTCGGCGCCGGAGTCGAGGCCTTCGGCCTCGTCGTACTCGCCGTCCTTGGCGGTCAGCATGAGCACGGGCGTGGGGTCGCCGTCGGCCCGCATGCGGGAGCAGATCTCGTAGCCGCTGAGGCCGGGCAGCATCAGGTCGAGCAGGACGGCGTCGTACGAGCCGGTGCGGGCGAGGTCCAGGCCGCGGTGGCCGTCGTGGGCGGTGTCGACCCAGTGGCCGTCGGCGGAGAGGCCGCGCCGCAAGGACTCGGCGAGGCCTTCTTCGTCTTCGACCACGAGGATGCGCACGCCCCCAAGCGTCACATACCGCCCATCCTGCCGGACCCGGCCCCTGGACCCCCCGGCCCCCGGACCCCGGCCCCGGACCCCGCGCCTCAAACGCCGGCGGGGCTGAAATCTGCGGAGCGTGTTGGCACTCCGCTTGACCGAGTGCTAATCGCCGGAATAGTCTCGCACCTGGCACTCGCCACCGGTGAGTGCCAACACAGCGACGGGCAGGTCCGGCACCCGCGACGACGGATCCACCTGGTCGCCACCTCAGACAGTTAGCCCCGTGAGATCTCCGAAGGGGGAGGTCGGATCGTGACGACCACCAGCTCCAAGGTTGCCATCAAGCCGCTCGAGGACCGCATCGTGGTCCAGCCGCTCGACGCCGAGCAGACCACGGCTTCCGGCCTGGTCATCCCGGACACCGCGAAGGAGAAGCCCCAGGAGGGCGTCGTCCTCGCCGTGGGCCCGGGTCGCTTCGAGGACGGCCAGCGTCTCCCGCTGGACGTCAGCGTCGGCGACATCGTGCTGTACAGCAAGTACGGCGGCACCGAAGTGAAGTACAGCGGCGAGGAGTACCTCGTCCTCTCGGCTCGCGACGTGCTCGCGATCATCGAGAAGTAAGACGCACCGGTATTTCGCGTCACCTGTATTGCTGAGCTGCGCCCCTGGTCACCCCGCTGATTGCCGGGCGGCAAGGGGCGCAGTTCGTTAAACCCGAGTTTTCGAGAGGGCTGAACCGCTCCCATGGCGAAGATCCTGAAGTTCGACGAGGACGCCCGTCGCGCCCTCGAGCGCGGCGTCAACAAGCTTGCCGACACGGTCAAGGTGACGATCGGCCCCAAGGGCCGCAACGTCGTCATCGACAAGAAGTTCGGCGCCCCCACCATCACCAACGACGGTGTCACCATCGCCCGCGAGGTCGAGCTGGACGACCCGTACGAGAACCTGGGCGCGCAGCTCGTGAAGGAGGTGGCGACCAAGACCAACGACATCGCGGGTGACGGCACCACCACCGCCACCGTGCTGGCCCAGGCGCTGGTCCGCGAGGGTCTGCGCAACGTCGCCGCCGGCGCCTCCCCGGCCGCCCTGAAGAAGGGCATCGACGCCGCGGTCAAGGCCGTGTCCGAGGAGCTCCTCGCGACCGCCCGCCCGATCGAGGACAAGTCCGACATCGCCGCCGTGGCCGCGCTCTCCGCGCAGGACCAGCAGGTCGGCGAGCTCATCGCCGAGGCGATGGACAAGGTCGGCAAGGACGGTGTCATCACCGTCGAGGAGTCCAACGCCTTCGGCCTGGAGCTGGAGTTCACCGAGGGCATGGCCTTCGACAAGGGCTACCTCTCCCCGTACATGGTCACCGACCAGGAGCGTATGGAGGCCGTCCTCGACGACCCGTACATCCTGATCAACCAGGGCAAGATCTCCTCCATCCAGGACCTCCTGCCCCTGCTCGAGAAGGTCATCCAGGCCGGCGGCTCCCGCCCGCTGCTGATCATCGCCGAGGACGTCGAGGGCGAGGCGCTCTCCACCCTCGTCGTCAACAAGATCCGCGGCACCTTCAACGCGGTCGCCGTCAAGGCCCCCGGCTTCGGTGACCGCCGCAAGGCGATGCTCCAGGACATGGCCACCCTCACCGGTGCCACCGTCATCGCCGAGGAGGTCGGCCTCAAGCTCGACCAGGCCGGTCTGGACGTCCTCGGTTCCGCGCGCCGCGTGACCATCTCCAAGGACGACACCACGATCGTCGACGGTGCCGGCAGCTCCGACGAGGTCCTCGGCCGCGTCAACCAGATCAAGGCCGAGATCGAGTCCACGGACTCGGACTGGGACCGCGAGAAGCTGCAGGAGCGCCTGGCGAAGCTCGCCGGCGGCGTCTGCGTCATCAAGGTCGGCGCCGCCACCGAGGTGGAGCTCAAGGAGAAGAAGCACCGCCTCGAGGACGCCATCTCGGCGACCCGCGCCGCGGTCGAGGAGGGCATCGTCTCCGGCGGTGGCTCCGCGCTCGTCCACGCCGTGAAGGTGCTGGAGGACAACCTGGGTCTGTCCGGCGACGAGGGCACGGGTGTCGCGGTCGTCCGCCGCGCCGCCGTCGAGCCGCTGCGCTGGATCGCCGAGAACGCCGGCCTCGAGGGCTACGTCATCACCTCGAAGGTGGCGGAGCTGGAGAAGGGCAACGGCTTCAACGCCGCCACCGGCGAGTACGGCGACCTGGTCAAGGCCGGCGTCATCGACCCGGTCAAGGTCACCCGCTCCGCGCTGGAGAACGCCGCTTCCATCGCCTCCCTGCTGCTCACGACCGAGACCCTGGTCGTCGAGAAGCCGGCCGACGAAGAGGCCGACGCCGGTCACGGCCACGGTCACGGCCACAGCCACTGACCTGCCGAGTAGCTGAACGGGCCCCGGTCGCCACCGTCAACGCGGTGGTGACCGGGGCCTTTTCCGTGCTCAGGGCCTTTTCCGTGACCGGGACTACTGCATCGCGCCGAGTTCCTTCATCAGGCGCATGGCGTCGTAGTGCCACCAGCCTTCCTTGATCATGCCGTTCTCGCACCGGAAGACCGTCGTGCCGGTCATCGTGCAGGTCTTGCCGGTCGGGGCGATCCCCATGAACTCGCCCTTGTGCTTGCCGGTCCAGGTCCACATGGTGGTGACGTAGTCCTCCTGCGCCATCTGGGCGTCCCGCGTGAAGGTGAAGTCGAAGGCGCTGCGCCACATCTGCACGTCCTCGCGCATGCCGTCGGGGCCCCTCTTGTCCATGGGGTTGCCGATGTCGTGATCGCGGTAGTCCGCCGCGAAGATCTCGTCGGCGGCGGACATGTCGCCCTTCATCGCGAGGTCGTCGAACATGCGGTTCGCGAGCAGGGTGTTGAGGTGTTCGTCGCGGATGACGTCCAGGTTGGTGAACCGGGGCATCCCGTCGCAGAGGGCCACCATCTCCTGGAACATCTTGTCCGTCTCCGGGAGATGAGAGTTCTTCATGGCATCTTCGTACGACGGGAATTCGACGACGTCGACGAAGTGCGTGTCGGATTCCCGGTCCCGGCCCACCACGGTGTGGGACACGGTGCGCTTGCCCTGCGTCTTCGCCAGGTACCGGTCGAAGACCTCGTTGACCGCCTCGGGCATGCTGGTCTCGTAATCGACTATTTGTACGAATGTCATGGCGTCTCCCGGGCTGGATTGGATACGTCCATTTTAGGGAGATTTCACCCGATTGGCCGGTTTTCGGGACCGGCCTACCCGTTGGTCACTTGGCGCTCACCCGGACTACTGGGGGCCGTACTTGCGGCCCGTACGCGAGGACACCCCGCCCAGCAGCCCGCGCGGCGTCAGCTTCACCACGCCCATCAGCGCCTTGTACCGCGGATCCGGGATCGAGACCGTCTTGCCGCGCGCCAGGTCGTCCAGGGCCGAGGCCACCAGCTTGTCCGCGTCCAGCCACATCCAGTTGGGGATGTTGTCCGTGCCCATGCCGGCGCGCTCGTGGAACTCCGTCCGTACGAAGCCGGGGCACAGCGCCATCAGCCGTACGCCGGATCCCGCCAGGTCCTTCGCCGCGCCCTGCGTGAACTGCACGACCCAGGCCTTGCTCGCCCCGTACGTGCCGCGCGGCACGAAGGCCGCCACCGAAGCCACGTTGACGACGCCGCCGCGGCCGCGCGAGCGCATCGATGCGGTGGCCGCCGAGGTCAGCCGCAGGACGGCCTCGATGTGCACCTTCAGCATCGTCAGCTCGTCGGCCATGGAGACCTCGAGGTAGCGGCCCTTGTTGCCGAAGCCCGCGTTGTTGACCAGCAGGTCCACCGGGTGCGTCCGGTCGCCGAGGCGCTGCTCGACCGCCGCGATGCCCTCGTCGGTGGACAGGTCGGCGGTCAGTACCTCGGCCTCGATGCCGTGCCGGTCGTGCAGCTCGGTGGCCTGCTCGCCGAGCCGCTTCGTGTCGCGGGCCACCAGTACGAGGTTGTGGCCCTGGGCGGCGAGCCGCCGGGCGAATGCGGCGCCGATGCCCGCCGTGGATCCCGTAATCAACGCAGTCGTCATAGGCGCAACCTAGCCGCCCTGGGTGACAGCTCAAGGGGAGCCCGCCGGGCGGTACCCCTTCGTGACGGTTCCCGCCGCCCGCCGTCGCTTCCCGCTGCGGAACCGCTACTTCCGGCTACATTCGCCCTGCTCCCGGGCGCTCCCGGGCCATTTGCCGGGTCGCTCGCCGGGCTACTTCCCGTACTGGTCCGCGTACTTCTCCCCGTACTTCTCCATGTACGCGCGGACCGTCTCGTGCGCCTGCGGCTCCATCGCCTCGCCCGCCGCCAGCGTGCGCGGGAGCAGCGACCGGTCCGTGGTGAAGGCCCGGAACCAGAGTTCCACCGTCACGTCGTGGTCCGGGCGGTGGACGATCTCGATGCCGTCGCCGGGGGAGACCGGACCCTCCTGGACCACGCGCAGGTACGCACCCGGCCGCGCGGCCTGCGCGTACCGCTTGACCCAGGCCCTCTCGCCGAGGGCGCTCTGGAAGGTCCGGCACGGGATGCGGGCCGAGGCCACCTCGAGGACGAGGTCCGCGCCGATCCGCCAGCGCTCCCCGAGCAGCGCACCGGTCAGGTCGATGCCGGAGGTGGTGAGGTTCTCGCCGAAGAGCCCGGCGGGCAGTTCGCGGCCCAGCTCGCCCTCCCACCAGTCCAGGTCTTCGCGCGCGTAGGCGTAGACGGCCTGGTGCTCCCCGCCGTGGTGGCGCAGGTCGCAGACGGCGTCGCCCTCGAGGCCGCTGCCGCCGACGCCCTTGGGCCCCGGGGCGGAGACCCGGACCGGGCCGGGCGCCGGGCGCTTGCCGATGCCGGTGAATCCGCCCGCCGCGTCGGTGTAGTCGACGGCCGTCGCGCGGCCGAGGTTCACGGAGAGGACGCGCGTGGGGGCTACGGGGGCGATGAGGAGGGCCATGGAGCACACGCTAACCCAGGTTCTCAAAGGAGCGCAGGAGTATTCGCGCTCTGCTCAAAGCTGGGCTTATGCTCGGAGGATGATCGAGGCACGTCATCTCCGGGTGCTGCGCGCCGTGGCCGGTACCGGGTCCTTCTCCGCCGCCGCCCGCGAGCTCGGGTGCACCCAGCCCGCCGTCTCCCAGCAGATGAAGGCGCTGGAGCAGTCGGCCGGCACCCCGCTGCTCGTCCGGGCCGGCCGCGAGATGCGGCTGACCCAGGCCGGTACGGCCCTGGTGCGGCACGCCGCCGGGATCCTCGCCGGGCTGACCGCCGCCGAAGAGGAGGTCGCGGCGATCGCCGGGCTGCGCGCGGGCCGGGTCCGGCTGGTGTCCTTCCCCAGCGGGAGCTCCACCCTGGTGCCGACCGCGCTGGCCGCGATGCGCGCCGAGCACCCCGGTACGCGGATCTCGCTGGTCGAGGCGGAGCCGCCGCGGTCGGTGGAGATGCTGCGCGAGGGCGACTGCGACCTGGCGCTGGCCTTCCGGTACGGCGGGGCCGCGGGATCGGCCGCCGAGTGGGAAGACCTCGTGGTGCGGCCGCTGCTGACGGACCGGCTCGTCGGGCTGGTCCCGGACGGGCACCGGCTGGCCGGGGCCGAGCGGGTGGGCATGGCGGACCTCGCCGACGAGCCCTGGATCGCGGGCTGTCCGCGCTGCCGCCGCCATCTCGTGGAGGTGTGCGAGGAGGTGGGCTTCACCCCGCGCATCGACTTCGCGACCGACGACTACCCGGCCGTGGTCGGCCTGGTCGGCGCCGGGCTGGGCGTCGCGGTGCTGCCGGAACTCGCGGTGGAGTCCGTACGGGCCAAGGGCGTGAGCACGGTGGCCGTCGAACCTGCCGTGGAGCGGGAGGTCGTGGCGCTGACCCTGCCCGACCTGGCGCGGGTGCCGGCCGTGGCGGCGACGCTGGCCGAGCTGGAACGGGCCGCCACGCGCTGACCCATGCCCGTACGGCGGTACGGGGATACGGCCGAACGCGTGGCGTTCCGGTTCACGTACAGGTCGAAGAAACGTTCCTTCGTGCGTTTCGGCGAATCTCGCGGATCAGTGCGGGGGGATGGGGCCGATCGTGCTCGACGCGGGGATCAGGCGATGGCGTGCGCGCCCCATCAGCTCTTCGCGCTCGTCTTCGGTGAGCCCGCCCCACACCCCGTAGGGCTCGCGGACGGCCAGTGCGTGCGCGGCGCATTCCGAGCGCACCGGGCATCTCATGCAGACCTCTTTAGCCGAGGCCTCGCGCGCACTCCTCGCCGCGCCCCGCTCGCCTTCCGGGTGGAAGAAGAGGGAGCTGTCGACCCCTCGGCAGGCGGCGAGCAGCTGCCAGTCCCAGAGGTCGGCGTTCGGTCCGGGGAGGCGGGAGAAATCTGCCATGGGTAGTCCTCTTGGTGCCGGTACTGAGACGGATACGGTCCAAGTCTCCACACCTACTGTCGGAGTAGATGTAAATATGACTCATTGGGAATCTAGCCTCAGACACGTGCCAAACGGAAGAAAAGCCGCCAAATAGGGCATAGCTCCAGATGGAGGACACGCGGCGAGTGGCACCCGCGTCGTGATCGCTTCCTCACGTAGAGTGCCGAAGGTGTCCGTCCGACCCGTAACTCTTTCGAGTGACCATCGTTGAGAGTGCGAAGGCGGTTGAACCAAGAAGTTCCCGGACAGGTGTCCGAGGGCATCGACCGCACAGGTGACGATACGTACCAGCCTGGAGGCTCAAGGTGACGCGCATCAGCAGCTGCGGAGGGCGGTCATGACTTCCGTCCTCGTCTGCGACGACTCCCCGCTTGCCCGAGAGGCGCTCCGTCGCGCGGTTGCCACCGTGCCCGGCGTCGAGCGTGTGACGACGGCTGCCAACGGCGAGGAAGTCCTCCGCCGCTGGGGTGCCGACCGCTCCGACCTGATTCTGATGGATGTACGGATGCCGGGGCTCGGCGGTGTGGAGACGGTGCGCCGGCTGCTCTCGGCCGACCCGGGCGCCCGCATCATCATGCTGACGGTCGCCGAGGACCTGGACGGCGTGGCCCTCGCGGTCGCCGCCGGCGCCCGGGGCTATCTGCACAAGGACGCCTCGCGCGCCGAACTGCGGGCCACGGTCACCCAGGCCCTCGCCGACCCGACCTGGCGACTGGCCCCGCGCCGGCTCCGCTCGGCCGAGATGGGCGCCGCGCCCACGCTCACCGCGCGCGAGATCCAGGTCCTGGAGGGCATGAGCCACGGCCGGTCCAACGCGGAGATCGGGCGCGAGCTCTTCCTCTCCGAGGACACGGTCAAGACGCACGCCCGCCGGCTGTTCAAGAAGCTGGGCGCCTCGGACCGGGCGCACGCCGTGGCGCTCGGGTTCCGCTGGGGTCTGGTCCGCTGACCGCGAGCCCGCAGGCCGGACGCTGAGAGCGGTCCCGTCCGCCACCGGCGGGCGGGGCGGCATGCAGCGGACCCGTCCGGACCCGTCCGGTCCCGTGTCCCGTACGGTCCGTCCCGTCTGTTTCCGTCCCGTCGTACCCGGTGCGCACCAGGGGATCGGCGGGGCACAATCCGGGGGACGTGTCGCTTCGCGCGCGATGCCGCATGCTTGAGGTGTGGCGCATTTTCTGGGATGGGGCCTCGGGGAGTACTCGGTCGAGCGGGAGGGGAGGGCGCAGTGATGGGTTCAGGCGCACCCGCTCATAACGCTTCGACGCACAACACGGGCCGTGGCGGCGCGAATGCTCCGGCGCCAAGGCACCATGGATTGATGCGCGACGACGAGGCCGTGGGGTCACCCGCGGCCACAGGCTCCACCGGCGCCGCCAAGGGCGGCAGCGCCGGGGCTGTCAGCGCGCTCGTACGCCGTGCGGTGAACGGTGACGAGCAGGCGACGCACGACCTGCTCGCCTTCGTGCACCCGCTGGCCATCCGCTACTGCCGCACCCGGCTCTCGCGCCTTCCGGGCGACGCCCGCCACTTCGTGGAGGACCTGGCGCAGGAGGTGTGCGTCGCCGTCCTGATGGCGCTCCCGCGGTACCGGGACACCGGGCGCCCCTTCGAGGCCTTCGTCTTCGCCATCGCCGCGCACAAGGTCGCCGACCTGCAGCGGGCCGCCATGCGGCACCCGGGCAGCACGGCCGTGCCCTCCGACGAGATGCCCGAGCGGCCGGACGACTCGCTGGGTCCGGAGGAGCGGGCGCTGCTGAGCAGCGACGCCGCCTGGGCCAAGAAGCTGCTGGCCAACCTTCCGGAGAACCAGCGCGAGCTCCTCGTACTGCGGGTGGCGGTCGGGCTGACGGCCGAGGAGACCGGGCAGATGCTCGGGATGTCCCCGGGTGCGGTGCGGGTGGCCCAGCACCGTGCGCTCAGCCGCCTGCGCGCGCTCGCCGAGCAGTAGGCAGGCGTCGCCGGGTTTTCGCCGGCGATCAATAGGAGGAAGACACGAAACTTGGGCTTGACCCAGCTCGTGGAATGAGACGCGTCGCGATCCCGTTAGCATGGAGACCCGCGCTGAGCAAGACCATTTGGGAAGGTGTCATGACTGTGAACGCCGACGGAGTGCCCGACAAATTCGCCACACTCGGCCTCACGTATGACGACGTCCTGCTGCTGCCGGGCTCGTCCGACATGGCGCCGGACGAGATCGACACCTCCTCCCTCATCTCCCGGAACGTGCGCGTCAACGTTCCGCTGCTGTCCGCCGCCATGGACAAGGTCACCGAGGCCCGCATGGCCATCGCGATGGCCCGCCAGGGCGGCGTCGGCGTACTGCACCGCAACCTGTCGATCGCCGACCAGGCGAACCAGGTGGACCTGGTCAAGCGCTCCGAGTCCGGCATGGTCACCGACCCGATCACGGTGCACCCCGACGCGACGCTGCGCGAGGCCGACGAGCTCTGCGCGAAGTTCCGCATCTCCGGCGTCCCGGTCACCGACCCGGCGGGCAAGCTGCTCGGCATCGTCACCAACCGCGACATGGCCTTCGAGTCGGACCGCAGCCGCCAGGTGCGCGAGGTCATGACCCCGATGCCGCTGGTCACGGGCAAGGTCGGCATCTCCGGCGTGGACGCCATGGAGCTGCTGCGCCGTCACAAGATCGAGAAGCTTCCGCTGGTCGACGACGCGGGCATCCTCAAGGGCCTCATCACGGTCAAGGACTTCGTCAAGGCCGAGAAGTACCCGAACGCCGCCAAGGACAAGGACGGCCGCCTCCTGGTCGGCGCCGCGGTCGGCGTCGCCGGCGACGCGTACGAGCGCGCCCAGGCCCTGATCGAGGCGGGCGCCGACTTCATCGTCGTCGACACCGCCCACGGCCACTCCCGCCTGGTCGGCGACATGGTCGCCAAGATCAAGTCGAACTCCTCCGTCGACGTCATCGGCGGCAACGTCGCCACCCGCGACGGCGCCCAGGCGCTGATCGACGCCGGCTGCGACGGCATCAAGGTCGGCGTCGGCCCCGGCTCCATCTGCACCACCCGCGTCGTCGCCGGCATCGGCGTCCCGCAGGTCACCGCCATCTACGAGGCCTCGCTCGCCGCGAAGGCGGCCGGCGTCCCGGTCATCGGCGACGGCGGCCTGCAGTACTCCGGCGACATCGCGAAGGCGCTCGTCGCGGGCGCCGACACGGTGATGCTCGGCTCGCTCCTCGCGGGCTGCGAGGAGTCCCCGGGCGAGCTGCTCTTCATCAACGGCAAGCAGTTCAAGTCGTACCGCGGCATGGGCTCGCTCGGCGCGATGCAGTCCCGTGGCGACCAGCGCTCCTTCTCGAAGGACCGCTACTTCCAGGAGGGCGTGGGCGGCGACGACAAGCTCATCCCCGAGGGCATCGAGGGCCAGGTCCCGTACCGCGGCCCGCTCTCCGCGGTCGTGCACCAGCTCGTCGGCGGCCTGCGCCAGTCGATGTTCTACGTCGGCGGCCGTACGGTGCCGGAGCTGCAGGACCGCGGCCGCTTCGTCCGGATCACCTCGGCGGGCCTCAAGGAGAGCCACCCGCACGACATCCAGATGACGGTCGAGGCGCCGAACTACAGCCGCAAGGGCTGAACCGACAGCGCATGAGGGGGCGGGTCCATCCGGACCCGCCCCCTTCGCCGTGCCCGAGCGTGCGTCCGTACAGCGGTCACCGGAACGCGGGGCGCCGGGGTTCGGGGATACTGGACGGGCAGACCCAGAGGAAAGGCCACCACACGTGACTGAGATCGAGATCGGGCGCGGCAAGCGCGGCCGCAGGGCGTACGCGTTCGACGACATCGCCATCGTCCCGAGCCGGCGTACGCGGGACCCGAAGGAGGTCTCGATCGCCTGGCAGATCGACGCCTACCGCTTCGAGCTCCCGTTCCTGGCCGCCCCCATGGACTCGGTCGTCTCCCCGCAGACCGCCATCCGCATCGGCGAGCTCGGCGGCCTCGGCGTGCTGAACCTCGAAGGCCTGTGGACCCGGTACGAGGACCCGCAGCCGCTGCTCGACGAGATCACGGAGCTGGACGAGGAGTCCGCCACCCGTCGTCTCCAGGAGATCTACTCCGCCCCGATCCAGGCGGACCTGATCCGGCAGCGCATCAAGGAGGTCCGCGACTCCGGTGTCGTCACCGCCGCCGCGCTCTCCCCGCAGCGCACCGCCGAGTTCTCCAAGGCCGTCGTCGACGCGGGCGTGGACATCTTCGTGATCCGCGGCACCACCGTGTCGGCGGAGCACGTCTCCGGCGCCGCCGAGCCGCTGAACCTGAAGCAGTTCATCTACGAGCTCGACGTCCCGGTCATCGTCGGCGGCTGCGCCACGTACACCGCGGCCCTGCACCTGATGCGCACCGGCGCCGCGGGTGTCCTGGTCGGCTTCGGCGGCGGCGCCGCGCACACCACGCGCAACGTGCTCGGCATCCAGGTCCCGATGGCCACCGCCGTCGCGGACGTGGCCGCGGCCCGCCGCGACTACATGGACGAGTCCGGCGGCCGCTACGTGCACGTCATCGCCGACGGCGGCGTGGGCTGGTCCGGCGACATCCCGAAGGCCGTCGCCTGCGGCGCCGACGCCGTGATGATGGGCTCCCCGCTGGCCCGTGCCACCGACGCGCCCGGCAAGGGCCACCACTGGGGCATGGAGGCCGTCCACGAGGACGTGCCGCGCGGCAAGAAGGTCGACCTGGGCACGGTCGGCACCACCGAGGAGATCCTCACCGGCCCGTCGCACATCTCGGACGGCTCGATGAACCTCTTCGGCGCGCTGCGCCGCTCGATGGCCACCACCGGCTACAGCGAGCTCAAGGAGTTCCAGCGGGTCGAGGTCACGATCGCGGACTCGCAGCACAGCCGCTGACCCGTACGCGCGCCAAGGGCCGGCTCCCCCGAGGGGGAGCCGGCCCTTGGCCGTTCATCCGGTCAGTTCTTGCCCTTGAGCCGGCGGTCCAGGCAGACGCCCCACGGGATCAGGAAGACGCCCGCGAGGAGCAGCCACTTGAGCAGGTCCTGCGCGACGTCCTGGGGTATGTGGTCGTGATCGTCACCCAGGGCGAGGGCCGTCAGGAGCGCCGACCCGCCGACGAGCAGCCCGGGTACGCCGAGCACCCACAGCAGTGCGGTGTACCAGACGGAGCGCCGGGCGGGCGCGGCCGCCGGTGCGGGCCCGGCCGGCTGCGGGATCCGCGACGGGTGGCGGGGCGGCATCGCGACCACCGCCGAGGGCGGGACGGCCGCGTCGATCACCGCCAGTTCGGCGGGGGTGATCCGGTGGTAGAGGGGCGGCTCGACGGTGACGGTGAAGCCGTCGTGGCCGACCAGGTGGCGGGCGCCGTCCGGGTAGACCTGCATCAGGGAGCATGCGTCGTAGCGGACGGTGACCCGCTGGCCCGGCGAGACCCGGCTGACGCCGTCCTCGGCCAGGCGCAGGAAGACGCCCGGGTCCGCCACCGCCGGGTGGCGCCGGCCGCTGACGATCTCCGGGGAGTCGGTGGGCGCGGCTGCCGGCCCGGCCCAGTCCACGCCCCGGCCGGGCACCTGCCACAGGGCGTCGTCCCACACGGCGCGGGCGACCCGGTGCAGGTCGGCGACGGTGACCGCCTCGATCTCGGCCTTCGCCTCGGCGACGGTCAGGTTGCGGTGGCCCAGCAGCAGGTTCACGGCATGCCCGGGGAGCATGGAGCCGGCGAGCTCCGGCGTCTCGAACTGCGCCAGCGCGGATGCCCGTACGGAGTCCAGGTCGGCCTGTTCGATCCGGCCGGCCCGGAGCTTCGCGAAGACGTCGACGAACGCGCCGACCAGGGCGTCCTGCTTCTGCGGGAGTGCGTCGGCGTACGCGGTGACGGTCGCGGAGTCGGCGTCGCGCGGGGAGTAGTCGCCGAGCGCGGTGTAGGAGTAGCCGCCCTTCTGGCGCAGCTCGCGGAACAGCTCCTTGCCCAGGACCTCGGCGAACAGGCCCGCTTCGGTGGAACGGGGGACGACGGCGGTCAGGACGACGCCGCGCTCGTCGCCCTGGAAGTAGGCGGGGGTGGCGGGCAGCGCGGAGGTGGCCGCCGGGGCCGGGTGCCACTCGCCGCTCGGGAGCGTGAGGTCGAGACCCTCGGGGACGGTGTCGCCGGTGATCCACAGGACGGCGTTCCGGGCGGTGAACCGGGTCTGCGCCCACGCGCGGACGTCGTCCGCGGTCAGGCGGTACAGGCCCGTCTCGGCGTAGCCGGTGAGTCCGTACGAGCGGGAGCCGTAGCGCCACAGGGTGGCGGCGTGGGCCGGGCCGCGGCCCTTGCCGGCGGCCTCGGTGCGCAGGATCTCCTTCTCGGTCTCCAGCCGGTCCATCGGGAGGTCGCGCAGCGCCGCGCACACGCCGTTGAGGTACTCGACCACGTCGGCGGGGGTGCCGGTGACGTGGAAGTGGGTGTACGCGGCGGCGGTGGCGCCGTTGTGGTGCAGGTCGCCGAGGCCGTGCCGGTGCAGCGCGAGGTGCTCGACCAGGTGGGTGATGCCGCTGGTGGCGAGGGTCTCGTCGGCGCGGCCGACGCGGAAGAGGAGCCCGGCGGTGAGGAGCCCCGAGCGGGGCGCGAGGACGGTGCGGATGCCGTCCACGGTGGTGGTGGTGATGCCGTCGGCGTCGGTCGTGGGTGCCGTGGTGTCCGTGTCCATCGTGTCCCCCTCAGCCCTTGGCCAGGGCGGTCTTGCGGTGGCGGGTGAACGCGGCCTCGTGGTCGGAGCCGCCGATGTAGCCCCACGGGAACTCGCTCGCGCGGTCGCCGAGGGCGCGGAAGTGCGCAGCCGCCTCGGCGTGCCGGCCGGCCGCGCAGTGCGCGGCGGCGAAGGCGCTGTGCGCGCCGACGAGCTGGTCCGCCTCGGCACGGGCCGCCGGGTGCAGGACCGAGCGGGCGGCGGCGTCGAGGAGGGCCTGCCGGGTGTCCGCGCCGCGCAGATACGTTTCCGCAGCCCGGTCGCCCGCCCGCTCCCGCAGCTCCACGTACTGCTCCATCTGCGCGATCGCCACCAGGGCGCCGTTCGGGCTCCCGGGCGGCGCGGCCTGCGCGCACTCCTCGGCGAAGCGGTGCGCGGACTCCCATGTTCCGCCCCACTTGGGGCAGATCTGCTGGAGCAGCTGCTGCTGGCCGGAGTAGTGGTGCGGGTGGTGCTCGGCGAGCCGGGCGTAGCGGCGCCGGGTCTCGCCCGGGCCGAGTTCGAGGCCGCGCGAGGTGATGACGCGCAGGTACCAGGCGAGCGCGTACCGCGGGTGCTCGGCGCAGACGTCGATGAGCAGCATCTCCGCGCGCCGCAGGTGGGCGTGGAACGCGTCGAACTGCTGCCGCGTCACGTGCTGGGCGCGGTACCCGGAGCGGATGGCCCAGCCGGCCTGGATCAGCCGGTCGGCGAGCAGGGACCGGGCCAGCGGGTCCCGCGGGTCGCGCTCCACGGCCTGCTGCAGGAACCCGTCGCAGTCGGAGATGTCGGCGACGACCCGGCAGGCGAGGGCGCGGTCGTCCTCGTCGGGGTGCGCCTCGAAGACGGCCGACACGGCGGCCCGGTCGTGGCGCAGGACGGCCTCGCGCAGGGCGCCGAGGGCGGGGACGCGGTCGGCGGGTTCGAAGACGGGCCGGCCGGGCGGGGGGTGAGCAGACACGCGCGGATCATATGGCCGCGGCACCGGTCGCCAACAGGGATTTCTGCCGAACGTGCCTGCTCAGGGAGTCCCTTGGAGCGATCAGTCGCTGATCTTCTTGGCCGTGCCGAAGGCGACGAAGCCGCCGATGACGAGGAAGACGTAGTCCATCGCCTCCGCGCCCTCCTGCCAGATGTCGTTGAGGCCGCCGACGCCCGCGTGGCTCAGGACGTCGCCGAGGCCGACGTTGCCGTAGTCGGCCAGCGCCAGCGCGATGTAGAACAGCTGGCCGAGGTAGACGGCGCCGAGCGAGAGGATCGCGCCGACCACGGGGAGCACGGGGTTCTTGCCGCCGAGCTTTCCGGCGGCGAAGCCGACCAGGATGCCCACGCCGACCGCCGCGTAGCCGACCTGGCGGTCGATCGCGTTCATGATCCCGCCGTACGCAGCGGCCGCGGCCAGGGCGGCGACCACGGCCGCGACGATGCCGAGGCCGATGTTGCCGGTCCGGGCGGGCTCGGCCGGGTACGGGACGGCCGGGGTCACGGAGTCGGGCGCGGGCGGCTGGATGTGCTGGCTCATGGAGAAATCCCCCCCAGGGATTCGGGCATACGCGTGGGCGTGCGCAGGAAACGCAGGGCACCGAGGACGTATGTGCGAGATAAGTCGCCGCAGGCTAGCAGTCGGCTGCGACATCCGGAGAAGGGATTTGGGCGTGGTCAGAGCCGGTGCGCCGCGCCCGCCGGGCTGGCGCCGCGGGTGTCCAGCAGCAACTGTGCCTTCACCGCCAGACCTTGGAGGTCGTACGTGCGGTGGTGCTGGAGCAGGATCGTCAGATCGGCGTTCGCGGCGGCCTCGTACAACGATTCGGCACGGGGGACGGGCTGGTCCCTGACGCGCCATCCGGCGATGTACGGGTCGTGGTAGCTGATCAGCGCGCCGAGGTCGAGGAGGCGGCTGGCGATCTCGCAGGCCGGAGAGCCCTCCTGGTCGCCCAGATCCGGCTTGTACGTGACGCCGAGCAGCAGGACCCGGGCCCCGCGGGCCGATTTCCCGTGCTCGTTCAGCAGGGTGGCGGAGCGCTGGATGACGTACTGGGGCATCCGGCTGTTGATCTCCTGCGCCAGCCCGACCATGCGCAGGGGGTGGCCCGGGGTGCGGGTGGTGTGGGGGAGGTAGTTGGGGTCGAGGGGGACGCTGTGGCCGCCGACTCCCGGGCCGGGCCGGAAGGCCTGGAATCCGTACGGCTTGGTCTCGGCGCAGCGGATGACGTCCCACAGGTCGACGCCGAGGTCGTGGCAGAGCACCGCCATCTCGTTCATGAGCGCGATGTTGACGTGCCGGTAGTTGGTCTCCAGGAGCTGTACGGTCTCGGCCTCGCGCAGGCCGCGCGCGCGGACCACCTTCTCGGTGAGGCGGGCGTAGAAGGCGTGCGCGGACTCGGTGCAGGCGGGGGTGAGCCCGCCGATCACCTTGGGGGTGTTGGCGACGCCGTGGGTCCGGTTGCCCGGGTCGAAGCGGCTGGGGGAGTACGCCAGGTGGAAGTCCCGGCCGGCGCGCAGCCCGGAGCCGGCCTCGAGGATCGGGCGCAGGTAGTCCTCGGTGACGCCGGGGTGGGCGGCTGATTCGAGGATGACGGTGGTGTGCGGGCGCAGCCGGGCGGCGAGCGTGCGGCCCGCCTCGCCGACGGCGGAGAGGTCGAGCGCGCGGTCGGCGCCGAGCTGGGTGGGGGCGCAGATGACGGCGGTGCGGACCCGGCCGAGTTCGGCGGGGTTGGTGGTGACCCGGAAGCCGGCGGCCGACATGCGACGGACCTCGGCGGCGGTGAGGGTGGAGTCCGTGACCGGACCGCTGTCGTAGCCGACCGTCTCGATTCCGGCGGCGACGGCCGCCTGGGCCAGCGGGAGGCCGAGGTGGCCGAGTCCGATGACGGCGAGATCTGCGGGCATGGGGTGCCGTCCCTTCCCTGGCATGCATGAGGGGGCTGGGTGCGCAAGTCCTGTGGACCGTGCGGGTCCAGGTGTGGAGCTGGCGCGATGTCAGACTAGGCGTATATATGACCGATGTGTCGTATTACGGGGTGATGGTCGCCGTTGTGTTGTCCACAGGCGGTGGCTGAGTCGGGTGCGGCGGGTCAGAATCGAGGGCGGGGGATGTGAGTGGGATCACCCGCACCGAGCGGGTAACACCCGCACCGAACGGGAGGCAGCCGTGAGGACAGCGACACTGGGGCCGGTCCAGCGCGAAGAGGCGCTCGCCCGGATGGCCGAGCGGGAACTGGACGTGCTGGTGGTGGGCGCGGGCGTGGTGGGCGCCGGCACCGCCCTCGACGCCGCGACCAGAGGCCTCTCGACGGGGCTGGTGGAGGCCCGGGACTGGGCGTCCGGCACCTCCAGCCGGTCGAGCAAACTGATCCACGGCGGCCTGCGGTACCTGGAGATGCTGGACTTCGCGCTCGTGCGGGAGGCCCTGAAGGAGCGCGGCCTGCTGCTGGAGCGGCTGGCCCCGCACCTGGTGAAGCCCGTGCCGTTCCTGTACCCGTTGCAGCACAAGGGCTGGGAGCGGTTCTACGCCGGATCGGGCGTCGCGCTGTACGACGCGATGTCGGTGTCCAGCGGGCACGGGCGGGGGCTGCCGGTGCACCGGCACCTGTCGCGCAAGCGCGCGCTGCGGGTCGCTCCGGCGCTGCGCAAGGACGCGCTGGTGGGGGCCCTGCAGTACTACGACGCCCAGATGGACGATGCGCGGTACGTGGCCACGCTGGTGCGCACGGCGGCGGCGTACGGGGCGCAGTGCGCCAACCGGGCGAGGGTGGTCGGCTTCCTGCGCGAGGGGGAGCGGGTCGTCGGGGCGCGGGTGCAGGACGTGGAGGGCGGCGGCGAGTACGAGATCCGCGCGCGGCAGATCGTGAACGCGACGGGGGTGTGGACGGACGACACGCAGGCCCTGATCGGGGAGCGGGGGCAGTTCCACGTCCGGGCGTCGAAGGGGATCCACCTGGTCGTCCCGAAGGACCGGATCCACTCCTCGACGGGCCTGATCCTGAGGACGGAGAAGTCCGTGCTCTTCGTCATCCCGTGGGGGCGGAGCTGGATCGTGGGGACCACGGACACGGACTGGGACCTGGACAAGGCGCATCCGGCGGCGTCCAGCGCGGACATCGACTACCTGCTGGAGCGGGTGAACTCGGTGCTGGCGGTGCCGCTGACGCGGGACGACGTGCAGGGGGTGTACGCGGGCCTGCGGCCGCTGCTGGCCGGGGAGTCGGACGCGACGAGCAAGCTCTCGCGCGAGCACACGGTGGCGCATCCCGCGCCGGGGCTGGTGGTGGTCGCGGGCGGCAAGTACACGACGTACCGGGTCATGGCGAAGGACGCGGTGGACGAGGCGGTGCACGGGCTGGACCAGCGGGTCGCGGAGTGCGTGACGGAGGACGTGCCGCTGGTGGGAGCGGAGGGGTACCGGGCGCTGTGGAACGGGCGGGCCGGGACGGCGGCCCGGACGGGCCTTCATGTGGTGCGGGTGGAACACCTGTTGAACCGGTACGGCTCGATGACGGACGAACTGCTGGACCTGATCGCGGCGGACCCCGGGCTGGCGAAGCCGCTGGGCGGGGCGGACGACTACCTGCGGGCGGAAGTGGTCTACGCGGCCTCGCACGAGGGGGCGCGGCACCTGGACGACGTGCTGACGCGGCGGACGCGGATCTCGATCGAGACGTTCGACCGGGGGACGCGGTCGGCGAGGGAGTGTGCGGAGCTGATGGCTCCGGTCCTGGGGTGGGACAAGCAGCAGATCGAGAAGGAAGTGGAACACTACGAGAAGCGGGTACAGGCGGAACGGGAATCGCAGCGTCAGCCGGACGACCAGACGGCGGATGCGGCGCGGTTGGGGGCTCCGGACATCGTTCCGTTGTAACTCCGGGATGCAGAGGGGGGAACCGCGGACCCGGGGCGCCCGTCCGTTGCGGAGTGAGGAACAATGAGGGTTCCGCCGGGGCGGGTTACCGCGCGGGTTCTCCCGGGGCGGGCCACCGGGGACCCCGGAGGCTGCCGGGGCAGCCGGAGCAGGCGGCACGATCGCAGAGGGGACGCATGTCGAAGCCGGAGCACACCGAGTCGCCCACCGAGTCGCCTGCGGCGAAGCAGGACCGGGCGAAGCCTGTGTCGGCGGAGCCGGAGTCGCCGACGGCGAAGCCTGACGCGCTGCAAGCTGCAAAGCCTGACGCGCCGCAAGCTGCAAAGCCTGACGCTGCGAAGCCTGCCGCCCCGCCTGCGGCGAAGCCGGACCTGGGCAAGCCCGCTGCTGCCGCCGAGCCGGCGGAGCCGGAGGCCGAGAAGCCTGCTGCGGCAAAGGCGGATCTGAGCAAGCCCGCGGCTGCTGCCGGGTCGGCGGCTGCTGCCACTGGCGCCGCCGAGGCGGGTAAGTCCGCCCCGGGCGGGGCCGGTAGCGGTGCGCCCGCGGGCGCGAAGCCTGCCGGCGCGCCTGCCGCGGCGTCTGCCGAGCCGGCCGAGCCGGAGGACAAGAAGCCTGTTGCGGCGAAGCCCGCGGCGGCGGGGAATTCCGTCGTCGAGAAGGCCGATGCCGTTGCGGCCGCCGTCAAGGCGGCTGCCGCCAAGGCCGCCGAGGGCGCGGGAGCCGAGGGGCGGCTGCTCGCGCGGCGCTACCGGCTGCGCGAAGTGCTCGGCAAGGGCGGCATGGGCACCGTCTGGCGCGCCGAGGACGAGACCCTCGGCCGGACGGTCGCCGTCAAGGAACTCCGCTTCACCAGCGGCGTCGACGAGGACGAGAAGCGCCGCCTCATCACCCGCACCCTGCGCGAAGCCAAGGCCATTGCCCGGATCCGCAGCGGCGGCGCCGTCACCGTCTTCGACGTCGTCGACGAGGACGGCCGCCCGTGGATCGTCATGGAGCTCATCGAGGGTCCCTCGCTCGCCGAGTTCATCCGTGAACAGGGCCCGCTGACCCCCCACCGCGCCGCCGAGGTCGGCCTCGCCGTACTCGACGTGCTCCGCGCCGCGCACGGCCAGGGCATCCTGCACCGGGACGTGAAGCCGTCCAACGTGCTCATCGCCCGCACCGGCCGCGTCGTCCTCACCGACTTCGGCATCGCCCAGGTCGAGGGCGACCCCTCCGTCACCTCCACCGGCATGCTCGTCGGCGCCCCCTCGTACATCTCCCCGGAGCGCGCCCGCGGCCAGAAGCCCGGCCCGCCCGCCGACATGTGGTCCCTCGGCGGACTGCTCTACGCCGCCGTCGAGGGCGTGCCCCCGTACGACAAGGGGTCCGCGCTCGCCACCCTCACCGCCGTGATGACCGAGCCGGTGGATCCGCCCAAGAACGCGGGTCCGCTGACCGAGGTCATCTACGGCCTGCTGGCCAAGGACCCGGCCCGTCGCCTCGACGACGCGCGCGCCCGGGCGATGCTCACCGCCGTCGTCAACGCGCCGGAGCCGGCCCCCGCCCCGGTCCTCGCCCCGGCCGTCGAGGAGACCCGGCAGATCTCGCTGGCCGACGCCAAGGAGGCCGCGGCCAAGGTCACCGCCGAAAAGGCCGCCGAGAAGGCGGAGAAGAAGGAGCGCGAGCGGCTCGAGCGCGAGCAGCGCGACCGGGCCCGCGCTGCGCTGAAGGCGACCCGCAAGGCTGCGGCAGCCGCAGCGGCCACGACGGCGGCCTCGGCGGCCGAGCCCCCGGCGACGGGCAAGCGCTCGCCGGTCGCGGCGCCGCTCACCGACGTCATGTCCCGCCGCACCATCGCCCTCGCGATAGCGGGTGTGGTCGTCGTGCTCGCCGTCATCGGATCCCTGATCGCGTACGCGTTCAGCGGTGACGACCCGTCCGGCAAGAAGGAAGAGGGCAAGGGCGGCCCGGGTACGACGGCTTCCGGCACGCCGAACCCCAGCGCGTCCGGCAAGACCGGCGACACCAACGCCACCGCGGGCAAGGGCGGCAGCGGCAGCACCACCGGCACCGGCACCGGCACCGGCGGCACCGAGCCGAGCCAGGGGCAGTCCCCGGGCGGGCAGCAGGGCCAGGGGCAGGGCCAGGGCCAGAGTCAGGGCCAAGGTCAGAGCCAGGGCCAGGGCACCTCGCCGGGCGGTCCCGGAGGCGGACTGCCGGACGGCTACGCCAAGGTGACGGACCCTGGGTTCCACTTCTCCATGGCGATGCCGTCGGGCTTCAAGGTGACGGGCATAGCCGGTGAGAACTCCGGCGCCATATACAGCCGCGACGGCGGCTTCCCCCGCATCCAGGTCGACTACACGGCCAGCCCCGGCAACGACGCCCGCGCCGCGTGGGCGGAAGCGGTCGCCGGAACGGCGAGCTCCAGCACGAACTACCGGACGATCCGGATCGACGCGACGGAGTACAACGGCTACCCGACCGTCGCCGACTGGGAGTTCGAGCGGGAGCAGAAGGGCATCAAGGTCCGGGTGCTCAACCGCGGCTTCAAGGTGGACGCGAAGCACGGATACGCCATCATGATCAGCTGCGCGGCGGACCAGTGGGACGGTCCGGAGTGCACGACGATGCGCAACACGGCGTTCGCGACCTTCCAGCCGCTCGGCTGAGCAGCCGCTCGCCACGAGCCTTCCCAGGCCCGGGACGCGGGCGCCCTGCGCGACGTATCGTGGCTGCGGGGCCATGGGACACCTGCGCCCCCAGCACTCGGGGGAGGCGGAGTGGAGGACTACGCGGGCCGGATCCTGGCCGACCGCTACCGTCTGCCGCTGCCGCCGTCGGACGAGTACGAGCTGGTCGAGACCCGCGCCTTCGACACGCGCAGCGGGCAGGAAGTCCTGGTACGGCAGGTGCCGTTGCCGGAGCTCGTGGATGCCGAGCTGCTGGACGGCGATGCGACCACCGGGGGCGCGGCTCGGGCCCCGATGACGGCGGGGCGCCGGGCGGCCGGCGATCTGCCGGCCGTGCGCAGGGCCATCGCCGCCGCGCAGGCGGCCGCGTCCGTGCCGGACCATCCGCGGCTGGACCAGGTCTTCGACGTGTTCGCCGAGGGCGGGTCGCTGTGGATAGTGAGCGAGTTGGTGCCCGCGCGTCCGCTGGCCGCGCTGATCGCCGATGAACCGCTCAGCCCGTACCGGGCGGCGGAGGTCGCCGCGGACGTGCTGACCGCCTTGCGGGTGCTGCACGCGCACGGCTGGACGCACCGGAACATCACGGTCCGGACCGTGTTGATATGCGAGGACGGGAGGGTCGTGCTGACGGGGCTGGCGGCGGGTGCCGCCGAGGACGCCCTGTGCGGCTACGACCCGGTCCCGCCGAACCCGGGCGAGTCCGCCGGCCGGACCCCGCCCCCGCCCGACGCCGCCCCGGCCCGGGGCTGGGGCTCGCCCCCCGCGGCTTCCCCGAACCCCGGGGCCGGTCCGGTCCGGGGCACGCCGCCCCCGGCGTCACCGAACTCGGGTACGGCCGCCTTAGCCGCGGGTCCGGTCCGGGACGCGGCGCCGAACCCCGGCGGGGATCAGGGCTGGGGCACGCCGCCCGGTGCGGGGACGGACTCCCAGGGGCCCACGGACTCCCAGGGGCCCGGTGCGGGGCTTGCCGTACGGGACTCCCAGGGCGGGGACCCGGACGGGTCGGCGGGCGCCGGGCGGGATGCCCGTCCGGCCGCCGGCGGTTACGCGCCCCTCGTGGCGCCCGGGTACGACACCGGACCGCGCTACTCCGACCACATCACCCCCCGTGCGACGGGGGAGCGGCCCGACCCCAAGGCCGCCGCCCGGGCCGGGGCCATCGCCGCGTACCGAGCGGGAGCACAGGCCGCCGCCGCGCGGGTCACCGAGCAGCGCAAGGGCGGATCCGAGCCCGCGCCGGAGCCGAGGCCGCAGGGGTCGAACCTCCCGCAGGGGTACTCGTACCCGTACGGCGGCCCGGAGACCGGTACGAGCGCGCCGTGGCACGGAGCCACCCCGCGCCGGCAGGCCGCCCTTCCCGCCGCCGAACAGCCGGAGCCGGAGCCCGAACCCGCGTCGCCGCCCGACCCGGCGTCGCCCCGTCCCGCGCTGCCCGCACAACTCGCCCTGCCCCAGGGCTACCACCAGGCCGACCCCCCTCCCTCGCTGCAGGGTGCCGAGGGCCCGAACATGGCCTCGTACCTGCCCCCGGGCGACCCCGGCCCTGTTCGGCAGAACGGGGCCGAGGGCCCCGACACGGCCTCGTACCTCCCCGGCCGTGCCCCGCGGCAGGAGACCGGAAGCCCGGATACCGCCCCGTACGCGCTCCCCGGCGAGCCGGATGCCCCACTCCGGCCCGGCCCGCCTCGGCTGCAGGGGGGAGGGGCTCCGGATGCGGCCTCGTACCCGTCCCCGGGCCGGCCCGGGGACGGCGGGGGTTGGGGGGCCGGGGGGATCCGGAGCGGGCTGGATGCCGAGCGGGCGCGGCAGACGCGGATGGCCGTCGTCGGGGCCGTCACCGAGCGGTGGGCCCCCGAGCAGGCCGGGCCCGTCACGGGCCCCTGGCAGCTGGCCGCCCCCGTCGGGCCCGCCACCGACCTCTGGGCGCTCGGCGCGTTGCTGTACCGGGCCGTCCAGGGCCACGCCCCGTACCCCGAGGAGAGCGTCACCGAACTCGTCGAGATGGTCTGCGCCGAGTCCCCGGCCTTCGCCGAGGAGTGCGGCCCGCTGCGCCCGGTCGTGGAGTCGCTGCTGCGCCAGGACCCCACCGAGCGCCCCGACTTCGAGGAGCTCCGCGGCTGGCTGCGCTCGCTCGTACGGTCCGCCCCCGAGCCGGACGGCGGCCTCGCCGCGCTCCCGATGCCGGAGCCGGATCCCGCGCGGCTGCCCGTCGTACGACGGCGGGGCGACCTGCACGGGCGGCACCGCAATCCCGCCCCCTCCCGCAAGCCGCGCTCCCTCGGGCGGATCCTGCTCGTCGGCATCCTCGCCCTGCTCGCCGGGGCCGTGGCCTACGCCATGCTCTTCCTGCCCGGGGACGGGAGTCGGGGGGACGCCGACGACAAGACCCCGGTGGCGCAGCAGTCCCCGCCGCCCTCCGCTTCCACCTCGGCTGCGGCTTCGCCCCAGCAGAGCCAGACCCCCCAGACCCCGCAGACCGGGGCCCCCGCCCCCGCCCCGCCCGGGTACACGACCCAGCAGGACCCCGAGCACTTCGAGATCGCCGTTCCGGGCGGCTGGGAGCGGCGCGGCATGAACGAGGCCGGGCAGGTCCGCTACACCGACGGGGAGTACGTCCTGACGGTCGTCCCCGGCCGGGACAAGGTCGACGGCAATCCGGATCCGGCGACGTACCAGAAGGACAAGGAGCCGGAGCTGGCCCCGTACCGGTCCTCCACCTGGGCCAGCGGCGGCGACGTCAAGACCACGAAGGTCGGCAACCAGCTCCGCGTCACCGGCCGGTACACGTGGATCGACGGCAACGGCCGCAGCGTCGTCGCCCGGAATTTCGTCGTGGCGCTCGGCGGCAGCTACCACGTCGTCATGGTCACCGGTCCGCAGGACGGGGAGGGCAAGGTCACCGAGGTCTTCGAAAAGGCCACGGCGAGTTACAAATCCGGTGGCTGAGGCCGACTGACGGTGACTCAGTACGGCGATTGCGTCACAGTGCTGCCGGAACCGTGCCTTCACGGTTCCAGGAGCCCCGGGCGCTCCGTAATCTGGCCCGAAGTGCACAGAGTGGCGGGGTTTCGTGGAACAGCAGACAGGTGCGGGTGCGGTGCTCGCTGGCCGGTACCGGCTCGTGGAGCCCATCGGCAGCGGCGGCATGGGCAAGGTGTGGCGCGCGCATGACGAGCTGCTCCACAGGACCGTCGCCGTCAAGGAACTGACGGCGGGTCTGTACGTCGCCCAGGCCGACCGGGAGGTCCTGCACGCCCGGACGCAGAAGGAGGCCCGGGCCGCGGCCCGGATCCAGCACCCGGCGGTCGTCGTCGTCCACGACGTGCTGGAGCACGACGACCGGCCGTGGATCGTCATGGAGTACATCGACGGCCCCTCCCTCGCGGAAGCGGCCAAGGCGGCCGGCCGGATCGAGCCCACCGAGGCGGCCCGGATCGGGCTGCACGTACTGGGCGCGCTGCGCGCCGCGCATGCGGTCGGCGTCCTGCACCGGGACGTGAAGCCCGGCAACGTGCTGCTCGCCAAGGACGGGCGGGTCCTGCTCACGGACTTCGGGATCGCCGCGATCGAGGGCGACTCCTCCATCACACGGACCGGCGAGATCGTCGGCTCCATCGACTACCTGGCTCCGGAGCGCGTCACCGGCGGCACCCCCGGTACGGCCTCCGACCTGTGGTCGCTGGGCGCGACCCTGTACACGGCCGTCGAGGCCCGTTCGCCCTTCCGCCGCACCTCGCCCATCTCCAGCCTGCAGGCCGTGGTCAACGACGAGCCCCCGGCGCTGCGGCAGTCGGGGGCCCTGGGGCCGGTCATCACCGCCCTGCTGCGCAAGGATCCGGACGAGCGCCCCTCGGCCCAGGAGACCGAGCGGATGCTGATCGAGGCGATGGAGGGCCGGGAGCCGAAGGCGGCGCACGCGTACGTGCCCACCCGCGCGGTGACTCAGGACGAACTCACCGACGCCCACGCCCAGGAGCCCGAGAACGGCACGCGAGCCGGTGCCGGAGCCGGAGCAGGTACCGCGACCGCGCCCGTCCCGCCCGCCGGCCCCACGCCCGATCAGGCGCGCACGGCGGCCCTGCCCGAACAGGCCGGGCCCGCACCCGCAGCGGGGAGCCCGGCCACGGGCTGGATCAAGCGGGCCGCGGCCATCGCCCTCGTGGCGGCGCTGGTCGGCGGCGGCGCCGTGTTCGGCGTGCTGAAGTTCACCGGCGACGCGGATGCGGGCGGCGGCTCCGACAAGAACGCGAGCGCCCCCGACGAGCAGGACGGCGACGGCGAGGACGCCCCTCCGGCGGGCTACAGCGAGGTCACCGACCCGGTGGCGGGCTTCACGCTGTTCGTGCCGAACGGCTGGAAGCGCCAGACGAACGGCGACCAGATCGACTACACCCCGGACAACGGCAAGCACCTCATCCGGATCGCCGTCGACCCCACCCCGGACTACGAGAACCCGTACGCGCACCTGCTCGACCTGGAGAAGCAGGTGGCGAAGCGGACGGACTACAAGAAGCAGCTGCTGAACCAGAACACCTTCCGGGGCAGCGTCCGGGGCGCGCTGTGGGACTTCAAGTGGACCGAGAAGGTGAGCTTCCCGGGCCCGCGGCGGGCCATCGAGCAGATGTACATGACCCCGGACAACACCGAGTACGCGATCTACATGTCGAGCCCCGTCGCCGACTGGGACACCACCCGCCAGCAGTTCGACGTCGTGCTCAGCGGCTGGGAGCCGCCCGCCAAGCGGTCTTGATCCTTCCGGCCCGATTCCGGCATCCTGCCAGCGATCGCTGGCGGAAATGGCAAAATCCGGTTACCGACGGGTACCCAAAGGCTGTCCGGCGGAATACGCTCACCGCCATGACGGACTCGCAGGCCCCGGCCCCCCTCCGCAGCGCACCGCAGCCCACCAACCCGGTCGCCCCCGCCCCGGCCGGTGCCCGTACCGCCGCCGACGTGGTGACCCCCGACCTGGTCGCCCGGCTCACCCGCGGAGTGATCGGCTCCGGCCGGACCGCCAACCACACCCCGTTCACCGGGGCCAAGCTGGCGGACCTGCCCGAGGCCACCCCCGAGGACGTGGCCGGGGCCTTCGACCGGGCCCGCGCCGCCCAGGGCGCCTGGGCAGCGGTCCCCGTACGCGAGCGGGCCGCCGTACTGCTCCGCTTCCACGACCTGGTCCTGGCCCGCCAGGCCGAGGTGCTCGACCTCATCCAGCTGGAGACCGGCAAGGCCCGCCTGCACGCGCACGAGGAGGTGCAGGCCGTCGCCGTCGCCGCCCGGCACTACGGCCGCAAGGCCCCCGCGTACCTGCGCCCCAAGGGCCACACGGGCGCCATGCCCACCCTCACCAAGGTCACCGAGCTGCGCCAGCCGCGCGGGGTCGTCGGCCAGATCGCGCCCTGGAACTACCCCCTCGAGCTGTCCGTCGGTGACGCGCTGCCCGCTTTCGCCTCCGGCAACGCCGTCGTCATGAAGCCCGACACCGAAACCGCGCTCACCGCCCTGTGGGCCCGTGACCTGCTGATCGAGGCCGGACTGCCCGCCGAGGTCTTCCAGATCGTCCTCGGCGACGGACCCGTCGTCGGCCCCGAGGTGGTCCGGCACGCCGACTACGTCTCCTTCACCGGCTCCACGCGGACCGGCCGCGAGGTCGCCCAGGGCGCGGCGGCCCGCCTCGTCGGGGTCTCGCTCGAGCTCGGTGGCAAGAACGCCATGCTCGTGCTGCACGACGCCGACATCGAGAAGGCCGCCGCGGGCGCCGTCCGCGCCTGTTTCTCCTCCGCCGGCCAGCTCTGCATCTCCATCGAGCGGCTGTACGTCCACGCCTCGATCGCCGACGCGTTCGTCGAGCGCTTCGCCGCCCGTACGAAGGCCATGCGGCTCGGCGCCTCCCTCGCGTACGGCGCGGACATGGGCTCGCTGGTCGGCGAGCGCCAGCTGGAGACCGTCCAGCGGCACGTCGACGAGGCCGTCGCCAAGGGCGCCACCCTGGTCGCGGGCGGCACCGCCCGCCCCGACATCGGCCCGCTCTTCTACGAGCCGACCATCCTCGACGGCGTCGAGGCGCCGATGGCGGTCTGCGGCGAGGAAACGTTCGGCCCGGTCGTCTCCGTCTACCGGTTCACCGACGAGGACGAGGCGATCGCGCAGGCCAACTCCACCGCGTACGGGCTCAACTCCAGCGTCTGGACCAAGGACGCCCGCCGCGGCCACGCCGTCGCCGCCCGCCTGCGCACCGGCACGGTCAACATCAACGAGGGCTACGCCCCCGCCTACGGCAGCGCCCAGGCGCCCATGGGCGGCATGAAGGACTCCGGCCTCGGCCGCCGCCACGGCTCCGAGGGCATCCTCAAGTACACCGAGGCCCAGACCGTCGCCCACCAGCGGCTGCTCCCGATGGCGCCCTCGCTGGGCATGGACGACGAGAAGTACGCGGCGTTCATGACCCGCAGCCTGAAGGTCATGAAGGCTCTTCGTCTGCGCTAGGGGGTGTCTTGCCGATCAGGCCCCGCCCGAACCCGATCCGCCGGACACCCCCAGACCCAACCGGGAGGCACAAGCAGTGTCGTACGACCAGGATTACGACTACGACGTCATCGTCATCGGATCGGGCTTCGGAGGGTCGGTCTCGGCGCTGCGGCTGACCGAGAAGGGGTACCGGGTCGGCGTCCTGGAGGCCGGGCGCCGGTTCACCCGCGAGAGCCTGCCCCGCAACAGCTGGGACCTGCGGAACTACCTGTGGGCCCCGGCCCTCGGGCTGTACGGGATCCAGCGGATCCACCTGCTCGGCAACGTGATGGTGCTCGCGGGCGCCGGGGTGGGCGGCGGCTCGCTCAACTACGCCAACACCCTGTACGTGCCGCCCACAGCCTTCTTCGAGGACCGGCAGTGGGCGTCCATCACCGACTGGCACGAGGAACTCGCCCCGTACTACGACCAGGCCAAGCGGATGCTCGGCGTACGCCTCAACCCGACGCTGACCCCCTCCGACGTCCACCTGAAGGCCGCCGCCGAGAAGATGGGCGTCGGGGACTCCTTCCACATGGCCCCGGTCGGCGTCTTCTTCGGCGACGGCGCGGACGCCGAGGGCGGCTGCGAGGCCCGCCCCGGCCAAGAGGTCCCCGACCCGTACTTCGGCGGCGCCGGCCCCGCCCGCAAGGCCTGCACCGAGTGCGGCGAGTGCATGACCGGCTGCCGGCACGGCGCGAAGAACACCCTGAACGAGAACTACCTGCACCTCGCCGAGCGCGCCGGCGCCGTCATCCACCCGATGACCACCGTCACCGCGCTCGCCGAGCACCCCGACGGCGGCCACCGGATCCGCACCGTCCCCACGGACGCGCGCCGCCGGGGCGTCGCCAAGGAACTGCGCGCCCGGTACGTGGTCGTCGCGGCGGGCACGTACGGCACCCAGACCCTGCTGCACACCATGAAGGACAACGGGCTGCTCCCGCGGATCTCGCAGCGGCTCGGCGAGCTGACCCGGACCAACTCGGAGGGCCTGGTCGGCGCGCAGACCGACGACCGCCGCTACCGCAGGCGACACGGCGCGGGCCCCGGCAAGGAGCAGCGCGCCGACTTCACCCGGGGCGTGGCGATCACCTCGTCCGTGCACCCGGACGCGGACACCCACATCGAGCCCGTCCGCTACGGCAAGGGCTCCAACGCCATGGGGTTCATGACCGTCCTCCAGGTGCCGTTCGGCCGGCACCGGGTCCGGGCCTGGTTCGCCCGGACCGCGAAGCACCCGGTGCAGCTGGCGCGCTCGCTGTCCAACCGGCGCTGGTCGGAGCGGACGATCATCGGGCTGGTCATGCAGTCGCTCGACAACTCGCTGACGACGTACCGCAAGCCCGGCGGCCTCGGGAAGGGCCTGCTCACCGCCCGCCAGGGGCACGGCGCGCCGAACCCGGTGCAGATCAAGGAGGCCACCGAGGCGGCCACCCTGCTGGCCGAGGAGATCAACGGCTTCCCGGGCAGCAACATCGGCGAGCTGATGGGCACCCCGCTGACGGCGCACTTCCTCGGCGGCTGCCCGATCGGCGCCTCCGCCGAGGAGGGCGTGGTGGACCCGTACCACCGGCTGTACGGGCACCCGGGCATCTCGGTGGTGGACGGCTCGGCGGTCTCCGCGAACCTCGGGGTGAACCCGTCGCTGACGATCACGGCGCAGGCCGAGCGGGCGATGTCGTACTGGCCGAACAACGGCGAGCAGGACCCGCGGCCGGAGCAGGGCGGGGCCTACGCCCGGCTGGCGGCGGTGGAACCGGTCCGTCCGGCGGTCCCGAAGGAGGCGTTCGGCGCGTTGCGGCTGCCGATGCTGCTGCCGGTTCCGGAGGTCCCGCCGCGTGCGACGGAACCGGAAGCCGCGGAATGACCGCGGCGGGTACGGCGCTCCCCCTCCGAGCGCCGTACCCGCCGCGGTAAATAAGTGACAGATGTTCAAGCTTGATGGTTGTACCGGAATCCGGCGGCGGTCCCTGTGGCGTGCGTCACGTGGTGAGGTGTGCAACTGGGATGCCTGTTCGACGGTCTGGGGGTGCATGAGAAAGCGCATCTCCCTGCTGGCCGCATGCGGCCTGGCGGCCGTGGGACTGGCCGCCACCCCGGCGAACGCCGCCGACCCCGTCTTCACCCTCACCGGCCCGGGCGCGGTGGGCCTGCGGCCGTACCCGGCCCAGGGCGGGGCGGCACAGAAGACCTCGGTCGAGTTCCGGGTCGACAACACGACCGGGAAGGTCTTCGAGGGCCAGATCACCTTCGTGATCGATCTGACCGGGCTCAAGGGCATCGCGGACGTGGCGCTGGCCGAGGGCCGGGGCGAGGGCTGCGAGGTCAGCGCCACCGCCGTCACCTGCAAGGACAGTGTGCTCTGGGACCACGACAGCTCCGTCGTGACGCTGGACCTGCGCGCCGCGAAGAACAGCACGGTCGGCGCGACCGCCGACCTGACGATGACCGGCAAGGCCCAGGGCGCCGGCTTCAAGGCCGCCACCACCAAGGTCAAGGTCGGCGGCCCCGACCTGGTCCTGGAGGACGCCGGGCTGAAGCGGGAGATGACGCCGGGGCAGACGCAGGACCTGCCGATCGTCTTCTCCAACGCGGGCACGGAGTCCGTCCCCGGCGTGGCGCTGGAGATCAACGCCACCCGTGGCATGGGGCTCGTGGAGCAGTACGACAACTGCTTCTACACCGCACCGAACAACGACCCCGAACAGGCCTGGCGCATGGGCTGGGGCAAGACGGTGTGCACGATCGAGGGAGAGATCGAGCCGGGCGCCGTCTACGAGACGGGCCCGCTGACCCTCAAGGCCGCCCCGCACGCCTTCATCGAGTCGATGAGCTACGCGCTGTACGAGAACGGCGCTCAGCCGAAGACCGTGCAGAAGCTCGCCAAGCCGAACACGGGCAAGAAGCTGACGCTCAAGGAGCGGCCGGCCAAGGCCGCACTGCGCTCGGCGGACCTCGACCCGTGGAACAGCTACCACGAGTTCGACTTCTCGGTGAAGAACACCGCCGACCTCGTGGCCGGCGCCGTCTCCCTCAAGGGCAAGGCGGGCGAGACCGTCAAGGCCGACCTGGGCTTCCAGAACAACGGCCCGGCGTGGGTCGCCTACATCCGCTCCGGTGAGGCCGTGGCCGTCACGGACATCGTGATCCCGGCCGGCGCGAAGGCCACCAAGGTGGCGAAGCAGTGCCGCGGGGTCAACGCGGACGGCAGCTACCGCCAGGAGAACCTGGGCGCCCCGCGCTACTTCTGCGAGAGCGGGCACGTCGTCGGCGAGAAGGAGAAGTTCGCCTACTCGTTCGAGCTGAAGATCGAGAAGGTCGTCGAGGACGCCAAGGGTTCGGTCACGGTCGGCGAGTGGTCGCCCGGAGGTTCCAAGCCGCAGGGCTGGGACCCGAACCCCGCCAACAACAAGGCCGCCTTCGTGATCAACGGCAAGGACGCCGGCCCCAAGCCGACCCCGAGCCCGAGCACCGGCACCGCCGGCCCGACGCCCGGCGCCAGCGCCACCCCGACGGTCTCGCCGAGCACCGGCAACAGCCCCAAGCCCACCGGGGGCCTGGCCTCCACCGGCAGCTCCGTCGGCCCGATCGCGATCGGCGCGGCCGCGCTCGTCGCCGCCGGCGGCGCGCTGTTCGTGCTGGGCCGCCGCAGGTCCGCCGGGCGCGCGTAGCGGGCGTACCGCGGTTGCGCGCAGCAGCCGCACAGCCACGTCGACAGAAGAACGGCCGGCCCGGGGCGTCCCCCGGGCCGGCCGTCCTTTTTGGGGGTGACCGGGCTGCTGTCCCCTGCCGTCCGGTCACGCGAAGGAGCGAGGTCCCACGACGCACGTCCCCGACGGGCCGTACGTCTCATCGCTCCGGCGGTGCCACGCGTGGTGCTCGGTCCCGCGCCTGGCTGACGCGGCCATCCACACCAACGAGGCCCGTCCGGGGCCGGTCACGGTCCGGACGAGTGACGAACAGGCGTAAGGCGGGACGGCGTCAGACGCGTCCGCGGCACAGCTCCAGCAGGGTCATGGCGAGCGCGGTACCGGGCTTCCCGAGGGCCTCGCGCCAGTGCTCGAGCACCTCCATCTCGCGCGACAGGTTCACCCGGCGGCCGCCCGAGGAGATCCGGGCCTCCTGGATGACGGTCGAGACGGCCATCCGCTCCTGGATCAGGCCGATGATCCGGTCGTCGATGGCGTCGATGCGCCGGCGGGAGTCGGCGATCAGCTGCGCGGGGGTGGTGGTCACGGTCATGTTCTTACTCCTGTGGGTAGTTCCGGCAGGAGCGGAAACGCCAGAGCGCCCCGGTCCTGTCGGACCGGGGCGCTCTGGGAAGTCAGCGGCTCAAGCGAGCATCACGAGGACCCATGGCGACCGGACCGGCCGGTGCCATAGGTAAAGAGGAAGCTCAGCTGCTTGCGCATGGAGTGGATTATTACCGTCCGTCCCCGTTCCGGCCAACCGGGTTCGCATGATGAGACGGCTCGGCAGGAGCGCCGTGCCGGTACGCCTCCGAAGCGTCGACCGCGGGCCCTGTGACCACGGCGTCGCGGGGCGTCACGGTGACGTGGACCTCGGATGGTGCGACAAAGCGGCGGCTTGCGCCACCGGTAGAATCGACAAAACAGCCACCTCTTCCGCCGGAAGGCCGCCCCGTGCCAGAAGCACCCTCCGCCGCCCACGACAGCGCCCCGGACACGGTTCTCGTCGTCGACTTCGGCGCCCAGTACGCCCAGCTCATCGCCCGCCGCGTCCGCGAGGCACGGGTCTACAGCGAGATCGTGCCCAGCACGATGCCCGTGGCCGAGATGCTGGCCAAGAACCCCAAGGCGATCATCCTCTCGGGCGGCCCGTCCTCCGTCTACGAGGAGGGTGCCCCGCGTCTGGACGACGCCCGCGCCCTGTTCGAGTCCGGGGTACCGGTCTTCGGCATGTGCTACGGCTTCCAGCTGATGGCGACCACCCTCGGCGGCACCGTCGACAACACCGGCGCCCGCGAGTACGGCCGTACGCCGCTCGCCGTCTCCAAGAGCGGCTCGACGCTGTTCGAGGGCACCCCCGTGAACCAGTCGGTGTGGATGTCGCACGGCGACGCCTGCTCCGCCGCCCCCGAGGGCTTCACCGTCACCGCGTCGACGAACGTCGTCCCGGTCGCGGCCTTCGAGAACGACGAGAAGAAGCTGTACGGCGTGCAGTACCACCCCGAGGTGATGCACTCCACGCACGGCCAGCAGGTGTTGGAGCACTTCCTCTACCGCGGCGCCGGCCTCGAGCCCACCTGGACCACCGGCAACATCGTCGAGGAGCAGATCGCGGCCATCCGCGAGCAGGTCGGCGACAAGCGCGCCATCTGCGGCCTCTCCGGCGGCGTGGACTCCGCGGTCGCCGCGGCCCTCGTCCAGAAGGCCATCGGCTCGCAGCTGACCTGCGTGTACGTCGACCACGGCCTGATGCGCAAGGGCGAGACCGAGCAGGTCGAGAAGGACTTCGTCGCCGCCACCGGCGTGCAGCTGAAGGTCGTCGACGCGCAGGAGCGCTTCCTGGGCGCGCTCGCCGGCGTCTCCGACCCGGAGACCAAGCGGAAGATCATCGGCCGCGAGTTCATCCGCGTCTTCGAGCAGGCCCAGCTGGAGATCCTCCAGGAGGAGGGCCCCGCGGTCGCCTTCCTCGTCCAGGGCACCCTGTACCCGGACGTCGTCGAGTCCGGCGGCGGCACCGGCACCGCGAACATCAAGTCCCACCACAACGTCGGCGGCCTGCCCGACGACATCGAGTTCGAGCTCGTCGAGCCGCTGCGCCAGCTGTTCAAGGACGAGGTCCGGATGGTCGGCCAGGAGCTCGGCCTGCCCGACGAGATCGTCCAGCGCCAGCCCTTCCCGGGCCCCGGCCTCGGCATCCGCATCGTCGGCGAGGTCACCAAGGAGCGCCTGGACCTGCTGCGCGAGGCCGACGCCATCGCCCGCCACGAGCTGACCGCGGCCGGCCTGGACCGCGAGATCTGGCAGTGCCCGGTCGTCCTGCTCGCGGACGTCCGCAGCGTCGGCGTCCAGGGCGACGGCCGCACCTACGGCCACCCGATCGTGCTGCGCCCCGTCTCCTCCGAGGACGCGATGACCGCGGACTGGACGCGCATGCCGTACGAGGTGCTCGCGCGGATCTCCACCCGCATCACCAACGAGGTGCCGGACGTGAACCGCGTCGTCCTCGACTGCACGAGCAAGCCCCCGGGCACCATCGAGTGGGAGTAGTCCCCACCGCTGTACGCAGGGCCCGCGAAGCCGTCGTTCCCCCCGGGGAGCGGCGGCTTCGCCGCATGTATGGCCACTTGGCGCGGCCGCCGGTACCTTGCGCGGCGAGCCGAAGGAGGGGGTCATGCCGGATCAGCCCGCGCCCGTACCCGTACCCGCACCCGTCCCCGTGGACCGGCTGCGGTTCTCGAT
This sequence comes from Streptomyces sp. NPDC031132, assembly GCF_055570595.1. Lineage (NCBI taxonomy): Bacteria > Bacillati > Actinomycetota > Actinomycetes > Kitasatosporales > Streptomycetaceae > Streptomyces > Streptomyces sp. NPDC031132. Next base: position 310,987 of record NZ_JBVIGX010000003.1, on the reverse strand, counting down.
GCCGCCCGCGCACACCGGGGCGGCCGAGGAGCGCGCCTCCCGCAAGGAGCGGCTGGCCGGGGCGCTGCGGCTGTTCGGGCGGCTCGGGTACGAGGAGGGGGTGGCCGGCCATGCCAGCGCGCGGGACCCGGAGTTCGAGGACTGCTACTGGGTGAACCCCTTCGGGCAGGCCCTGTCCTCACTCACCGCCGACGACCTGCTCCTCGTCGACGGGGACGGGCGCGTGCGGCAGGGGGACCGGCGGGTCAACGAGCTGGCCTTCGCGGTGCACGCGGCCGTGCACCGGGCCCGCCCCGACGCGGTGGCGGTGGTGCACACGCACGCCCCGTACGGCAGGGCGCTGGCCGCGCTCGGGGAACTGCTCGCCCCGATCAGCGAGGAGGCCTGCGCCTTCTACGAGGACCACGCGCTCCTCGACGGGTTCGCGGGGCCGGAGGACTCGGGGAGGATCGCCCGCGCCCTGGGCCCGTTCAAGGCGCTGGTCCTGCGCAACCGAGGGCTGCTGACGGTCGGCGCCTCCGTGGACGCGGCGGCCTGGTGGTTCGTCGCGGCGGAGCGCGCCGCTCAGGTGCAGCTGATCGCGCGGGCCGCCGGGAAGCCGGTGCCGATCGACCACCGCAGCGCGCTCGCCGCGCGGGAGCGGTTCGGCACGGATCTCGCCGCCTGGGTCAGCTACCAGCCCCTCTGGCAGACCGTTGCCCCGTGACGCGGGACTGGGCCGGGCGGGTGACGTCAACATCATGAACGGTTAATCACCTGCTCTGACATCGTGCGCAATCCGGAGCACTGCCGCAGTGGTGCACAATTCGCTGGCATTGCACCGTAGTTCAGAGAGGCGGCACGCACGTGGCTGTCCAAGAGATGTCCCGAAGCACCCACGGCGGCACCTGCACCTGTGACGACTGCCCGCACGGCGCGCAGGAGGGGCACCGGCGGGCGGTCGCCGCGTTCACGGAGAAGAGGGACGAGTTCGCCGCGGGCCAGGGCCTGCCCGCGGCAGTGGCCCGGTCCGCCGGGGCGTCCCGGCAGTGGGTCTCCGACGAGCTGACCCTGTCGGCCCGTACGGTCGCCGACCGGGGCCGGGAGGCCGGCACCTCCTGGCTGTACCTGTTCTCCCGGCGGGCCGTGCTCGCCGTGTGGATCGCCGCCGGGGTGCTGCTGCTGGTGCAGGTCGGCACCGCGCTCGGCACCGGCTGGTCCACGGCGCGTACCGCCGGGCTGCTCGCGGCGGTGGTCCTGGCCGGACTGCTCACGGTCGCCGCCCGCGCCCAGTCGCTGCGCGGCGGCCTGCTCGCCCCGCTGGTCGGGGAGGACAACCGGCTGTCCACCTCGAAGGCGGTCCCGACTGCGTGGGTGGTGCTGACGGCGTTCGCCGCGCTGCTGCCCGCGCTGCGGCTGGCGGCCTCCTCGCCCGGCCCGGAACGGCAGGCGCTGTACGCGGGGCTGGCGCTGGGGCGGGCGCTGCCGCTGCTGGCGGTGGTCGCGCTGACCTCGGCCGTGGCGGTGCTGGTGCGCCGGGTGGTCACCGTACGGATCATGGGCCAGCGGATGCAGAAGCTGCCGGCCGACCGGCCGCGCGGGGCGGACCTGCTGACGGACGACGCGGGCCGCGGGAGCTTCCCGGACGCGCAGTACGTGCTGGTCTCCACGGTGGTGCTGGCCTTCGCGGCGGTGTCGATGGCCCGGTTCCCGGACCGGCTGCCACGGCTGCCGTGGGCGCTGGCCATGCTGGTGGCCCTGTCGGCGGCGGTGTACCTGGCGGCGAAGTACGCGGAGGTGACCCGTCCGTTGGTGCTGTCGGTGGTCCGCAGACGGGAGCCCGGCGACCTCGACGCGGCCATCCGGCCGGGCGACGACATCGAGATCCGCGGCGTGGGGTTCGTGCCGCCGGGGGCGCAGACGCCGGAGATGCTGGCCCGGCTGGTCGTACGGGTCGGGGCGGTGCACGTGCACGTTCCGCTGGTGCCGGTCGCGGGCGGGTTCACCAACCCCTCGGACTCGGTCCTGACGGTGCCGGTCCCGGCGGAAGTGGAACCCGGGCGCATCGAGGTCCAAGTGGTCACGGCCGCCGGAGTGGAATCCAACCGCTGCACCATCGACGTGGCCGAGTGAACGGGGTACACATGGGGCGTGACCCGAACTGATGTCCCTTCCGCCGGCCCTTCCGGCCCTACCGGACTGCGGGAACAGGCCGCCCGGTACGCCCTGCTGCCGCTGCGGATCTTCCTCGGCGTGACCTTCGTCTACGCGGGCCTGGACAAGCTGACCGACTCCGCGTTCCTGTCCGCCTCCGGCCCCGGCTCCATCGGCGAGCAGATGCACGGCGTGCGCGACACGTCCGCGATCCCCGCCCTGGTGGACTGGGCCCTGCTCTCGCCCGTCGGCTTCGCCGTCGTGCTCGCCATCGGAGAGCTCCTGGTGGGCCTGGGCGTCCTGGCCGGCCTGCTGACCCGGATCGCGGCCACCGGCGGAGCGCTGATCTCGCTCAGCCTGTGGCTCACGGTGTCCTGGCAGGTGTCCCCGTACTACTACGGCAACGACCTGATCTACCTGATGGCCTGGATCCCGATGATCCTGGCCGGTGCGCCCTACCTGTCGCTGGACTCGGTGATCCGGTCGCGCCGGTCCCGGCGGACGGCGTAGGTCACCACCCCGACCAGCGCGGCCAGGCAGAGCCCGCCCATGGCCATCGGGATGACCAGGAACCAGGGCAGGTCGGCCTCGCCGGTCGCGTCGAGCAGGTACAGCACGCCCGCGGCCAGCAGGACCAGGCCGGCCAGCAGCCGTCCGGGCTGGAACTCATGACGCCGCACGGGCCACCTCCACCTGTCCCACACCCGCGTTCAGGTGCAGCTCGATCGTTCCCCCGGCCTCGGTGCCGGCCGGCGGCTTGAGGGTCGCCTGCTGGGTTTCGCCGCCGCTCTTGATGCGTATCTCCTGGCTGGTGTCCCCGGGCAGCCTGATGTCGCCCAGCCTGACCGACACGTCGGCCTGCGCCGTGACCTCGCGGGGCACGATCACCTTGAGCCGGCCCGCCTCGGCGGTGGCGCGCACGGACAGGGTGGTGCCCTTCGGCACGTCCAGGCGGCTCAGGTCCAGCGTGGCCAGCCCGGTGCCCGCCGTGTACAGGGGTCTGACGTCGGCCACCGCGGCCGGCCGCCATTCCACGGCCTTCCAGTCGGTGCCGATCTCGCGGGGCAGCGCGGACGCCCCGGCGAGCAGCCCGGCGGTCATCAGCGCGAGCAGGACGGTACCGAAGCCGGTGCGGCCCTTGACCGAGCTGACCGCGAGGCCGAGCCCGAAGACCGCCAGGGCCGAGGCGAGCCCGATCTGGAGTGCGTGCGAGAGGGTGCTGCCCTGCCAGACCGAGGCGGTGGCGGCGCCCCCGGCCAGCAGGGCCAGGACGAACACCCGCCCCCCGATGCCGCCGCGCGGAACCCGCGGGGCGGCGGCTCGCTCGGCCGCCGCCGCGGCCTTGCCGCCCGCGATGTTCCGGGCGGCGTTCGCGTCGGCGGAATCGTCCGGCCCCCACAGGTATCCGGTGGCCCCGACGGGGCCGGTGGTGCCGTCCTTGACCAGCGGGTCCCGCCACCAGGAGGGGGCGCCGGGCACGGGCGGAGCCTGGGTCTCCGGCGGACCCGGGCGGTGGGCCGCCTGGGGCTCCGCCTCGGGCGCGGCGGTGCTGCGGCGGCGCTGCGACCAGTACGAGGCCCCGCCGAGGGCCAGGATGACCAGGACGGAGAACACGGCCAGCCCGCCGTTGTCCAGCATCGACAGGAACAGGGCGCAGCCGACCAGGGCCGCGAAGACCGCGGCCAGGGTGGCTCCCTCGACCCGGCCCGTCAGCAGCTTCTTCGCCTCGCTGTCGTCCTCGCCCTCCACCGGCAGCAGCAGCCAGGCGAAGCCGTAGAAGATCAGGCCGACGCCGCCGGTGACCGCGAGGACGCCGAGCACGATCCGGAAGATCGCCGGATCCAGGTCGAAGTACCGGCCGAGGCCGCCGCACACGCCCGCGAGGACCTTGTCGCGCTTGCTGCGCCGCAGGGGCGGCCGGTCGGCGGCGCCAGGCGGTGGCGCCGCGCCGGCCACACCGGCATCGGCCGGCGACGGCGGGGAGTCGTGCTTGGTCATGGACCCATGGTGACGGGCCGCCGCGCCCCGCGGCACCGGGTCCGACCCTGGCGCAACCCTGATATCCCCCCTACAGAACTGGGGGGATGCCCTGATGCCCCGCGTGCCGCGCGCGTGTGACCATCAGGAACATGCCCGTTTCCGCCGCCCCCCGTCCCCCGCACGCCGCAGAAGCCGACGAACCGCCGCAGCGCAAGCTCTACCGCAGCGCCGACGGCCGGATGCTCGGCGGTGTCGCGCGGGGTCTCGCCGGGCACCTCGGGCTGCCCGTCATCTGGGTCCGGCTCGCCTTCCTCGGCCTGTTCATGTGGGGCGACGGGCTCGGCGTGCTGCTCTACGCCGCGTTCTGGGTCTTCGTACCGCTGGGCGTCGGCGGCCGCACCGGCCACCGCTCCTTCTTCGAGACCCTCCCGGACGGCAGCCGCCGCCTGCGCAAGCCCGACAGGGGGCAGATCACCGCCCTCGTCGCACTGTGCATCGGCGCCGGGATCTTCATCGCCAAGGTCCAGGTCGGGGGCGCGTCCGGGCGCTACGTCTGGCCGACGCTGCTGGTCGGCGCCGGCGTGGTCCTCGTATGGCGGCAGGCCGACAACGCCCGCCGCGCCCACTGGGGCGCCGCCGGCGGGCGCAACGCCCGCCTCCTGCAGATGGCCCGCGGGTTCGCCGGGGTCGCGCTGGTCGGAGTGGGCCTGACCGTCTTCATCGTCGTACGCGGCTCCGCGGCGCAGCTCGGCAACGTGCTGACCGCCGCCCTCGCCGTCCTCGTCGGCACCGCCCTGCTGGCCGGGCCCTGGCTGATCCGGATGACCCAGGACCTCTCCGAGGAGCGCCTGATGCGCATCCGCGCCCAGGAGCGCGCCGAGGTCGCCGCCCACGTGCACGACTCGGTGCTGCACACGCTCACCCTGATCCAGCGCAACGCGGAGGACGTGGGCGAGGTGCGCCGCCTCGCCCGCGCCCAGGAGCGGGAGCTGCGGAACTGGCTGTACAAGCCGGAGGGCACCGGCAAGGACGAGGCCGAGGAGCCGGCCACCCTCGCGGAGGCCGTCAAGAAGACGGCCGCCGAGGTGGAGGACCACCACGGGGTCCCGATCGAGGTCGTCGTGGTCGGCGACTGCCCGCTCGACGAGAAGCTCGCCGCCCAGATCCAGGCCGCGCGCGAGGCGATGGTCAACGCCGCCAAGTACGGTGGCGAGGGAGGGCCGGTGCAGGTGTACGCCGAGGTGGAGGGGCAGACCGTGTTCGTGTCCGTACGGGACCGCGGTCCGGGCTTCGACATCGACGCGGTACCGGACGACCGCATGGGCGTACGAGAATCGATCATCGGCCGGATGCAGCGCAACGGCGGGACCGCACGGCTGCGGTCCGCGCCCGACGGCGGCACGGAAGTCGAGCTGGAGATGGAGAGGGCGGCGAACGCAGCATGACCGAAGAGACCGGCAGCGGGGGAGTGGCCAGGAACGTTCGGGTGGTGCTCGTCGACGACCACCGGATGTTCCGTACGGGCGTGCAGGCCGAGATCGGCGAGACCGCCCGGACCGGCGTCGAGGTCGTCGGCGAGGCGGCCGACGTCGACCAGGCCGTCACCGTCATCACCGCCACCCGGCCCGAGGTGGTCCTGCTCGACGTGCACCTGCCCGGCGGCGGCGGGGTCGAGGTGCTGCGGCGCTGCGCCCCGCTGATGTCGGCGGCCGAGGACCCGGTGCGGTTCCTGGCGCTGTCGGTGTCGGACGCGGCCGAGGACGTCATCGGGGTCATCCGGGGCGGCGCGCGCGGGTACGTCACCAAGACCATCACCGGGACCGACCTGGTGGACTCGATCTTCCGGGTGCAGGAGGGGGACGCGGTGTTCTCGCCGCGCCTCGCGGGCTTCGTGCTCGACGCCTTCGCCTCGACGGACGCGCCGCCGGTCGACGAGGACCTGGACCGCCTCACGCAGCGCGAGCGCGAGGTGCTGCGGCTGATCGCGCGCGGGTATGCGTACAAGGAGATCGCCAAGCAGCTCTTCATCTCGGTGAAGACGGTGGAGTCGCACGTCTCGGCGGTGCTCAGGAAGCTCCAGCTCTCCAACCGGCACGAGCTGACCCGCTGGGCGACGGCGCGCCGCCTCGTCTGAGCACGTGCGCCCCTTCGCGCGCGTGTGATCCACGCCGCAGGGGGCGGGGGCAACCGCGCGGTGTCACGCGGCCCTCTTGGGTGGCGTGATGAGCTTGACCGGGACCCCCCTCTTCGCGACGGCGATCGCCCTCACGGCGATCGCCGTCGTCCTGCCGCTGGCCGTGTGGAGCAAGGTGCGCGGCCCCGCCGTCGTACGCGTGTCGACCCGCGCCCTGATGGTGGTGTTCGCCCAGGTCACGGCCATTGCGCTGGTGTTCCTCGCGGTGAACCGGCAGGAGACCTTCTACAACTCCTGGGGCGATCTGCTCGGCACCGGCAAGTACGTCACCGCCGCCCCCGACCTGGGCCCGGACGGGCTCGGCGGGAAGAAGGCCTCGGAGGTCAAGGCGGAGCCGAAGGTGCTCCAGGAGTTCCAGCCGGTCGACGGCCTCGGCGGCCGGGTCAAGAAGACCGAGCTCAACGGCAAGATCTCGGGGGTCAAGGGCGAGGTCATGGTGTGGCTCCCGCCGCAGTACGACGACCCGGCGTTCAAGAACAAGAAGTTCCCCGTGGTCGAGCTGATCCCGGGCATACCGGGGACGGGCAAGTCCTGGTTCCAGGGGCTCAAGGCGCACGAGGTGCTGGAGCCGCTGATGAAGAGCGGCAAGGTGCAGCCGTTCATCCTGGTCTCGCCGCGCGCCATGCTGCTGGGCAACGGCGACACCGGCTGCGCGAACATCCCGGGCAAGGTCAACGCGGACAGCTGGTTCAGCGTCGACGTCCGCAAGATGGTCGTCGACAACTTCCGGGCGTCGGACGAGGCCCGCACCTGGGGCGTCGCCGGGTACTCGGCGGGCGCGTACTGCGCCGCCAAGCTGGGCATCCTCCACCCCGACCGCTACAGCGCGGCCGTCTCCCTGTCGGGCTACAACGACCCGGGCCAGGAGCCCACCTCCCTGGTCGCCCAGAACCCGGAGATGCGGCGCACCCACAACCTGAAGGCCCTGCTCAAGGCCGCGCCCACACCGCCGGCGGTCGCGCTGTGGATGTCGGGGGCCGAGCAGGACGGCTACCTGTCCGGCACGGACCTCAAGGCCATCGCGCAGAACCCGACCACGGTGCACGCGGAGAAGGTGGTCGGCGGCCACAACCTCGACTCGTGGTCGAAGCAGATCCCGCAGACCTTCGGCTGGCTGAGCACGCAGGTCAAGGCGCCGTAGTGCGGCGCCCGCCTCACGCCGGGCGGGAGGCGCCGGCCCAGGGCATGGAGTCGATCGGGGCCACGCGGACCGTCGAGCCGGGGCGCGGGGCGTGGATCATCTGGCCGTTGCCGATGTACAGGCCGACGTGGGTGACCCCGGAGTAGAAGAACACCAGGTCGCCGGGGGCCAGCTGGTCGCGCGAGACGCGCTGTCCGGCGTTGATCTGGGTGTAGGTGGTGCGGGGCAGGGAGACCCCGGCCGAGCGCCAGGCCGCCTGGGTCAGCCCGGAGCAGTCGAACGAGCCCGGTCCCGTCGCGCCCCACACGTACGGCTTGCCGATCGCCCCGTACGCGAAGGCCACCGCGCGGGCGGCGCGCGTACCGTCCGAAGGCGCCGGGGGTGGCGTGGCGCGCGGACCGGCCGGGGCCGCAGGGGCCGACTGGGCCTCGTACGCGGCCCGCTGCTCGGCGGTGAGCTTGGCCAGCAGCCGCTTGGCGGTGCCGAGCTTGCCCTCGACGGTGGCCTTGTGCTCGGCGAGTTCGCCCTCGCGGGCGCGCAGGTCGGCGAGCCGGCCGGCGGCCCGGTCCCTCAGCTGTCCGACCTCGTCGAGCTGGCGCCGTACGGAGGAGATCTCGGCGGCGCTGCGATCGCCGGTCCGGGTCAGGAACGAGGCCCGGGCCAGGTACTCCTGCGGGTCCGCGGCGAGCGCCAGCTGCATGGCGGGTCCCAGACCGCCGCTGCGGTACTGGCCGGCGGCCAGGGAGCCGAGCGCCCTGCGGGCGGTGTTGAGCCGGTCGGTCTTGCGGGCGGTCTCGTCGCGCAGGCCGTCGAGCGCGCGCTGGGCGTCGTCGGCCTTCTCCTTCGCCCCGTTGTACCGCTCGGTCGCCGCCTCGGCCTCCTCGTAGAGCCGGTCCACCTCCGCCTTCACCTGGGAGGGCGTCTGCTGGGGGTCGGCCTGCGAGGTGCCTTCGAAGGCGGTGGCGGTGGCAGCGCCCGCGAGGGCGAGCGTGGCGGCGGTCCGTACGGTGCCGCGGGAGAGCGGGTGGAGCGGGCGCTGCCTGGGCTTTCGGTGACTGGCCACGAGGGCCTCACGTCCTTCCTCGCTCGGGAGCTCGGTGCTTGGAGGAGGACGCTAGACCTGAAGGTAACGGTCGGATGACGAGATGATCGCAAGTGCTCTGACGTGACCCGAGGTGACCGGATGTGGCGCTTGCGGATCAGCGCCAGAGGACGGCGATGAAGATATTGACCACGGTCAGTCCGCCGACCGCGCCGAACAGCGCCTTGTCCACCCGCTCCTCGTCCCGCTTCACGTACACGAGGGCGAGGATCACGAAGAGGACGGCGAGCTTCACGCCGATCTTGATGTTGTTGACGTGGCCGCCGTCCATCTCGCGGAAGCCGACCAGCAGGACGCCCGTGACCAGCATGGTCAGCGCGCCGTGCAGCATCGCGGGCACGAAGCGGGCGGTGCCGGCGCTCATCGCCTTCATCTGCGTCAGGAAACCGCCCAGGAGGGAGGCGATACCGATGATGTGCAGGCCCACGAAGACATTGATGAGTACGTCCATGGCGCCGAGCGTACGGGGGCTCCCGGCCGCCCCGGGAAGCGGGTCCGTCGGTACGCGGGAGGGTCCGTACGAGATCTGCGTACAGTGGCCGCATGCCTGCCGCCGCCGAGCCGATCCACCCCCGCGCCGAGGATCTCGACCTGGCCGAGGTGCTCGCGGCCCTCGGGCATCCCGCCCGCCTCGAGATCGTCCGCAAGCTCGCCTCCGGCGGGGAGGCGTCCTGCGGCGAGGTCGTGCCCGACCTGCCCAGGTCCAGCGTCACGCACCACCTCAAGACGCTCCGCGAGGGCGGGGTGATCTCCCAGCGCCCGCAGGGGCGCAGGCTCTACCTCACGCTGCGCCGGGACGATCTGGAGCTGTGTTTCCCCGGTCTCCTGGAACTCGTGCTGGCGTGTCGGTCCCGACCTTTAGACTCGGAAAGCGATGAGCAGCCTCTTTGACGACAGTTTCCTGGCGGACCTCTCCCCCTCCGACGAGGTCCCTCCGCCGCCCGAGGACCACGCCGCCCCGGAGCCGGGTGCGGACGATCTCTTCGGGGGCCGATTCGACATTGCCGGCGGCAGTGAGGGGCGCGGGGACGCGTACTACCGGGACGGCTCTCCGAAGCCCGTCATCGACCCCGCGACCCTCCTGCACGGGCTGAACGAGCAGCAGGCCGCGGCCGTGGTGCATGCGGGGTCCCCGCTGCTCATCGTGGCCGGCGCCGGTTCCGGCAAGACCCGGGTGCTGACCCACCGCATCGGCCACCTGCTGGCCGCGCGGGGCGTCCACCCCGGCCAGATCCTGGCGATCACCTTCACGAACAAGGCCGCCGGCGAGATGAAGGAGCGCGTCGAGGGCCTGGTCGGCCCGCGCGCCAACGCCATGTGGGTGTCCACCTTCCACAGCGCGTGCGTGCGCATCCTGCGCCGCGAGTCGAAGCGGCTCGGCTTCACCTCGTCGTTCTCGATCTACGACGCTGCCGACTCGAAGCGCCTGATGGCGCTCGTCTGCCGCGACCTGGACCTGGACCCGAAGAAGTTCCCGCCCAAGGCCTTCAACGCCAAGATCTCGAACCTCAAGAACGAGCTCATCGACGAGGACGCGTTCGCGGGGCAGGCCGCCGACGGTTTCGAGAAGACGCTCGCCCAGGCGTACGCGATGTACCAGGGGCGGCTGCGCGAGGCCAACGCGCTCGACTTCGACGACATCATCATGACCACGGTGCACCTGCTCCAGGCGTTCCCGGACGTCGCCGAGCACTACCGGCGGCGCTTCCGGCACGTCCTGGTGGACGAGTACCAGGACACCAACCACGCCCAGTACACGCTGGTGCGCGAGCTCGTCGGCACCGGCTACCCCGACCTGCCGCCGGCCGAGCTGTGCGTGGTGGGTGACGCGGACCAGTCGATCTACGCCTTCCGCGGCGCGACCATCCGCAACATCCTCCAGTTCGAGGAGGACTACAAGGACGCGACGACGATCCTGCTGGAGCAGAACTACCGCTCCACGCAGACGATCCTGTCCGCCGCCAACGCGGTCATCGAGCGCAACGAGAACCGCCGCGCCAAGAACCTGTGGACCCAGGCCGGCACCGGCGCCGTCATCACCGGCTACGTCGCGGACACCGAGCACGACGAGGCGCAGTTCGTCGCCGACGAGATCGACCGGCTGACGGACGCGGGCGACGCCAAGGCGGGCGACGTGGCGATCTTCTACCGGACGAACGCGCAGTCGCGTGTGTTCGAGGAGATCTTCATCCGCGTGGGACTCCCCTACAAGGTCGTCGGCGGCGTCCGGTTCTACGAGCGCAAGGAGGTCCGGGACGTCCTCGCGTACCTGCGCGTGCTGGCGAACCCCGAGGACAACGTCCCGCTGCGCCGGATCTTGAACGTGCCCAAGCGCGGCATCGGCGAGCGCGCCGAAGCGATGATCGACGCGCTCGCGATGCGCGAGAAGATCACCTTCCCGCAGGCGCTGCGGCGCGTGGACGAGGCGTTCGGCATGGCCGCGCGCTCGACCAACGCGGTGAAGCGGTTCAACGTGCTGATGGAGGAGCTCCGCACGATCGTCGACTCGGGCGCGGGCCCGGCGGTGGTCCTGGAGGCGGTGCTGGAGCGTACGGGCTACCTCGCCGAGCTCCAGGCCTCGACCGACCCGCAGGACGAGACGCGCATCGAGAACCTCCAGGAACTCGCGGCCGTGGCGCTGGAGTTCGAGCAGGCCCGGGACGAGGACAACCCCGGGACCCTTGCCGAATTCCTGGAGCAGGTCGCCCTCGTCGCCGACTCCGACCAGATCCCGGACGAGGACGAGGACGGCTCGGGCGTCATCACGCTGATGACCCTGCACACCGCCAAGGGCCTCGAATTCCCGGTGGTCTTCCTGACCGGCATGGAGGACGGGGTCTTCCCGCACATGCGGGCCCTGGGCCAGACCAAGGAGCTGGAGGAGGAGCGCCGCCTCGCGTACGTGGGCATCACGCGGGCGCGCGAGCGGCTGTACCTGACCCGCTCCAGCATGCGCAGCGCGTGGGGCACCCCCTCGTACAACCCGCCGTCGCGGTTCCTCGAGGAGATCCCGGCCGAGTACCTGCAGTGGAAGCGCACGGGCGCCGCGCAGAAGCCGGCGGGCCCGATGCGGAGTTCGGGATCGGGCTACGGCTCGGGCAGCTCGGGCGGCGGGAAGGCCACGTTCGGTACCTCGCCGGAGGCGTTCCTGTCCTCGTCGCGTACGAAGTCGGGGCCGTCCGGGTTCGCGACGCGACGGGCCGCCGACAAGCCGGTCATCGCGCTGGCGGTCGGGGACCGGGTCACGCACGACCAGTTCGGGCTGGGCACGGTCATGGAGGTCAGGGGCGCCGGCGCGGACGCGCAGGCCACCGTCGACTTCGGGGACGACAAGCCGAAGCGCCTGCTGCTGCGCTACGCGCCGGTGCAGAAGCTGTAAGCGGGGGGCCGGGAGTGCCGGGAGGCCGGGGGATCGGTTCCCCGGCCGGTCGGGCTCAGGTCGGGTCCAGGCCGTGGCTGCGGAGCCAGGGCAGGGGGTCGATCGCCGAGCCGCCGCCGGGCCGTACCTCGAAGTGGAGGTGCGGGCCCGTGGAGTTGCCGGAGTTGCCCGAGTAGGCGATGACGTCGCCCGCCTTCACCTTGCCGGACCGGATCTTGGTGCTGCTGAGGTGGCAGTACCAGGTCTCGGTGCCGTCGGGCGAGGTCACTATGGCCATGTTGCCGTAGGCGCTGTTCCACTGGGTGCGCACGGTGCCGTCGGTGGCGGCCATGACCGGGGTGCCGTAGGAGACCGGGAAGTCGATGCCGGTGTGCACGGACATCCACATGCCGCCGGCCTGTCCGAAGCTGGCGCTGAGGCCGTGCTGCCCGACCGGGATGGCGAACTTGGGGCGGGCCGCTTCCTTGGCCGCCTCCTCCTCCGCCTTCTTCTTCTTTTCCTCGTCCTGGCGCTGGCGCAGGTCGATGCGTTCCTGCGTGCGGCTCGCGCGGTCCGCGAAGTCGCCCGCGTCGGCGCTGAGCGCCGTCAGCTGGGTGTCGAGCTTGCTGTTCGCCGCGACGGGCTTCACCGAGGCCGGGTCGGGCGCGGCCATCGTGGTGGTGTCCTCGACGGGCTTGTCCGCGGAGGTGAGTCCGCCGACGGAGGCGGCCGCGACACCGGCGACGCCCATCACGCAGGCGGAGGGCACGGCCACGGTCAGCAGGGCGGAACGCTTCGCCGGGGTGCGGCGCCGGCTGCTGCCGCCGCCGCTTCCGGACGGCGAAGCGGCCGTGGACGCCGACTTGGTCTTGGTACCGGCGCGGCGCGAGCCGCGCGGCACGGGCGCGGCGGCCGGGGTGACCGGCATGGCCTGGGTGGGCAGGTCGTGCACCGGGGCGGCCGCGAGGTCGGCATCGGCATCGAGATCGAGCCCGAAGTCCTGGTCGAGGGCGAGGCCGTGGTCCTGGTCCGGCTCGGGGGCTTCGGTGTCGAGGACCTCGAAGACGGCGGTCTCGCTGTAGCCGTCGGCGGCGGGGGCGGCCTGCGCCTCGTAGGCGTAACCCGTGTCCGCGTGCTGCTGCTGCGGCTGCGGCTGCGCCTCGTGCTGCTGCTGGTACTCGTACTGGTAGTCGTACGAGAAGGTCTGGGTCTGCTGCTCGTGCTGCGGGACGGTGTTCCAGGCGGTGGCGTCGTACGCTCCGGTCTCGGTGCCCGTGGTGCCGTAACCCGGCATCGCCCACTGCCCGGTCTGCGCGGCCTGCCCGGTCTGCTCGTAGCCGAAGGCGGTGGCCTGGTAATCCGTGCTGCCGCTGCCCGGCTGGTTCCAGGCGCTCGCATCCCACTGTCCGGTACCGGCGTCCTCGATGGCGCCGCCCTGGGCGGGGATGGTCGACAGGTAGCCGCCGTCCTGCGGGTAACTGCCCTGAGCGGACCAGGCGGTGGAGTCGTACGTGCCGGTCTCGTAGGAGGCGTAAGAGGCGTAGTCGTACCCCTGGCCCTGCGTTTCGTAGGAAACATAGGCCGCGTCACCGGCGAAAGTGGTGTCAGAAAGGCCGTCGTACCCGGATTCGGGGTACAGGCCCGACGAGGGGCGGTCGTTCACCAACTTCTCTTTCGCCTCGGCAGTGGGGGCCTGGGTGGCCAGGGAACTCGAGGTTCCCTGGGGAGAGCAGTGGCGTGACTGTACCCGGCGGTTACTGGCAACGACAATCTTCGAGTGGATCCGAGCTTTCCGGAACCGGGCATTCGGCCGCCTTTCGGTCGCGGCAAGGCCGAGCCTTGGCCTTGAGTTCGAAATTCGTTCGAGTCCGGGTGGGTTGGCGTTCACGCGACGGAAGCGGCGTCCCTCAGGCTTTCGACGGCGGCCGGAACGGGCCCGTCGAGCGCGCGTCGGACCGCCGCCGTCACGGCGGGGTGGGCGGCCAGCGCGAGGTGTCCGATGCCGGTGACCTGCACGTTCTCCACGAGGAGATCCGGATGCTCGATGCGGGCCGTCTCGGTCGGATCCATCAGCTCGTCGAACTCGCTCCAGAACGCCACGCATCGGGTCCGGCAGCCGGGCGCGGGTGCCCGCAGTTCGGCCATCACCGCGGAATCCGGGCGCATCTGCCGGACCAGCGGGTGGGCGTCCATGAAGGGGGCGACCCGTGTTCCGGAATGCGGTGTGCCGAGCGTGACGAGCGTGCGGACGCGGGCCTCGCCGCCGAGGCACTGGACGTAGTACCGCCCGACCAGCCCGCCCAGGCTGTGCCCGACCAGGTCCACCTGCTCCTGTCCCGTGCGCTCGCACAGCTCCTCGACGCGCCGGGCGAGGTGGCGGGCGGTGACGCGCAGGTCGCGGGTGAAGGGGGAGTAGTTGTACGTCTCCACCTGCCGCCGTCCGCCCGCGGCGAGGGTGCGGCGCAGCAGGACGAAGACGGACCGGTTGTCGGTGAACCCGTGCAGGAGGAGTGCGGGTGTCTGCCCGAGGTGTTTCGTACCGGTTCCGGCGGGCTTCTCCTGACGTATCCCGGTCGGGTAGAGGAGCAGGTGGCCGCCGAGGACCACCGCCTCCAGCACACCGGCCCGCAGTGCTGCCCCGGAAACGGATACGGGTATGGACACCCCCATGGACGGCCCCCCTAAGCCTTGGGGGACGGCGCCTCTGCGGCTGCGGCCGGCCGCGCCACCGTGCCGTGCGGCTGTCGGTACGGTGGCGCGGCGCCCCCGGTGCGGCTCCCCTGGCGGTGAATCAACGCCGTCCCACGTGTGATTTCCCCCTCGTGGTTCACCGTGAAACGGGGGTGTGCGCGATGCTGTACTTAACGTTCGTTCACTCGGGAGGCAGTGCGATGGGTGTGACCGGTCCGATCCGTGTGGTGGTGGCCAAGCCGGGTCTCGACGGCCACGACCGCGGGGCCAAGGTGATCGCGCGTGCGCTGCGGGACGCGGGCATGGAGGTCATCTACACCGGCCTCCACCAGACCCCCGAGCAGATCGTGGACACCGCAATCCAGGAGGACGCCGACGCGATCGGCCTCTCGATCCTCTCCGGCGCCCACAACACGCTGTTCGCGCGCGTCCTCGAACTCCTCAAGGAGCGCGACGCGGAGGACATCAAGGTCTTCGGCGGCGGCATCATCCCGGACGACGACATCGCCCCCCTGAAGGAAAAGGGCGTGGCCGAAATCTTCACCCCGGGCGCAACGACGACGGCGATCGTGGACTGGGTCCGCGCCAACGTCCGTACCGCCGCGTAGCCGCCGGGCCACCGCTGCGCGCAGTCGATGCTGCGCAGCGGTACGCCCGGTCAGGTCACGTCAGGTCGGGGCAGGTCGGTTCGGGTCGGGGGCGCGGGGTCAGGGCGGCGCAGTCAGGGCCGCGGGGTCAGCTCCGCGAGCATCGTGGCGCGTAGGCGCAGCGTGGCGACCAGGCGTTGGAAGGCCTCCGACCAGTACGCGGCCGCGCCCGGGGACGTGTCCGGTGGGCCGTCCGACGCCGTGGCCAGGGACTCCAGGTGGTCGGCCGCCGAGGGATCCAGGCAGCGCTCCGCCAGGCCCATCACCCCGCTGAAGCTCCACGGGTAGCTTCCCGCCTCCCGCGCGGCGTCCAGCGCGTCCACCACCGCCCGGCCCAGCGTCCCCGCCCAGGGCACCATGCACACGCCGAGCAGCTGGAAGGCCTCCGAGAGGCCGTGGGCCCGTATGAACTCCGCGACCCACTGCGCCCGTTCCCCGTCCGGCAGGATCGACAGCAGCTTCGCCCGCTCCGCGAGCGACGCCGTGCCGGGGGCCGTCGCGGGCGGCGCCGACGCCGCGCCGAGCAGGGCCTTCGACCAGTCCGGATCACGCTGGCGCACCGCCGCCCGGCACCACGCCGCGTGCAGTTCCTCCCGCCAGCTCTCGCCCTCGGCCACCGGCAGCGCCACGATCTCCGCCGGGCCGAGCCCGCCGAACCGCTCCCGCCAGCAGGACAGCGGCGCCGCCTCCACCAGCTGGCCCAGCCACCAGGCCCGCTCCCCGCGCCCGGCCGGCGGCCGTTTGACCACCCCGTCCCGGAGCATCCCCGCATCGCACTCGGCCGGCGGAGTCACCCCCTCCGGCCCCACGCAGGCCAGCGCCCGCTCCGCCATCCGCCCGGCCAGCGCGGACTGCGGCAGGGCGGACAGCAGCTCGGCGGCCGTCGCCCGGACGTTGCGGCTCCGGTCGCCCAGGGCCGCCTCCAGGAACGGCTCGTCCCCCGCCGTCAGCCCCACCCGCAGCGAATCGAGGAACATCAGCCGGTCCTCGGCCCGTTCCGTGGCCCAGGTCGTCGACAGCAGCCGCGTCGCAGCCGCCGCCTCGTGCGCCCGTACGGCCCCCAGCAGCGCGACGCGCTCCGCGAACAGCCCCTCCTGCCACAGCCGTTCCACTCCGGCCCGGTCCTCGGGGCCGGGCAGTTCCCCGGCGCCGCCCGCCCCGCCGCGCAGGGCGAACCGCCAGTCCGGGTTCAGGCGGGCCAGCCACAGCCCCCGCGCCCCGGCCAGGGCCAGCGCCTGAGGGCGCAGGTCCGTACGGGCCCGGGCCGCGTCCAGCAAGGCCGGCACCAGCGCGTGCGGCGCCCGGTAGCCGCGCCGCCCGGCGGCGGCCAGCCACTGCGGCAACAGCTCCGTCAGATCCGGGGCCGCTCCGCGCCGGCCGCCGGCGCTGCCCGCGCCGGTCCGGCCGGCCAGCAGCTGGGCGAGCCGCCGCCGGGCCGGCTCCGGCGGAGCCGGGCGCGGATCCCGCGGTGCGGGATCCGGCCGCGGGGCCGCCTCGGCGGGCCGCAGCCCGGCCCGGCGCCGTACGGTCTGCACGGCCGCCGCATCGAGCAGCGCCCCCGGATTCCCTTGCCTCCGCCCGGTCCCCAACAGCGCGGCCCCGACCAGCTCCTCCCACGCGCCGCCGTAGCCTGCGTCCGCGGTCGTGCCGGCAGCCGTGCCAGTGTCCGTGCCCGTGTCCGTGTCCGTCGTCGTCCCCGTCGTGGTCACCGCGTCCCTCCCTCTCGTCGTGCAGTGCTCCGGTCCCGCCCCCTCCGCGGGACCGGAGCAGCTTTCGCGCCCCGTCCGTCGACCCTTCAGCTTGCGTGGTTGTCGTTCACAAAAGCCCCCCGGCTTCGTCGTTCGTGCACGCCGGCGCCCCCGCGCCGACGCTCCCTCCCCTACAAGGGCCCCCCGGCCCCTCACCCCAGGGCGACCGGTTCCGGGCAGCCCGGATGCCATGCAGTCAACGGAGTGAATCCGCGGTGTCCGCATTCGCCGAACACCGTGACCGGGCCGCCGCCCGAGAGCGCGGCCAGCTGCCACAGCCCGGACCGCGACCCGCTGCCGCCGGCGGCAGGCGCGACCGGCAGCGCGCAGTCGCCCTCCGCGTCCGCCAGCTGCCAGCCCAGCTCTCCCGGTATCGGGATCACCGGGCCCAGCACCACCGGCCACGAGTCGAGCCACGGGTCCTCCCGCAGCGCCGCCCCGTACGCCTCCAGTGCCGCCCCCGTAGCGACCCCGGCCGGGACCCGATCGCACGGCGCGGCCGCCGCGGATCTCTCCCCGAGATCCGCCCGCAGCCCCGCCGAACCGGGCCGGAAGCGAGCCTCCGCCTCCAGCACCAGCCCCACGGGCAGTGCCAGCTCCGGAGGCCGCCCCGGCGGACCGAAGTCCAGTACCAGGGCCGGGCGCCCGCTCCCCAGCCCGCGCAGCCAAGTCCGCCGGGTGGTGAGCCGGCCGTCCGGTGACACCGAGTCGTACTGGGCCAGCACCAGCCAGCGGTCCCGTACGACCTCCCCCTCCGCGGCGGTACCCGAAAGCCCCACCCTGCTCCGGACCGTCGCGGCGAGCGGCTCCGGCAGGCCTGCCAACCCGAGCCAACCCCGGTTCAGCAGGTGCAGCAGCGCGCCCTCCTCCAGCATCCGGGCGGGCCATCCGGGACCGCAACTGGGTATCGTCCCCAACTCCCGCACCCGCGCCGCCAGTCCGGGTGCCTGGGCGTCGACCATCCGGGCCGCAGTCTCCTCCCACGGTGCGTACCCCGCCTGCTGCTGGCCGGCCAGGCCCCCGCGCAGCACGTCCTCGAGCCGCTGCTCCAGTTCGCCGACGCCCGCACTGATCCGGGCCGCCCTCCGTTCGGCCCGGCGCTTCGCCGCCTTTTCGTCCACCGGTCTGCCCGCCGCGGCCGCGGGGCGCTCGGTCTTCGCCACCCGTTCCGCCAGCCACCCGGCGGCCCAGTCCGGCGCCTCACCGGGCTCGCCGAAACCCTCCGCCGCCCAGAGCAGCAGCAGCCCGAGCGCGTGCTTGCACGGGAACTTCCGGCTCGGGCAAGAGCACTTGTACGCCGGGCCCCTCAGGTCCACGACCGTCCGGTACGGCGTACTGCCGCTGCCCTTGCACACACCCCATACCGAACCGGAAGCGGAATCTCCGGTCTGTGACCACGGACCCGCCTCGCCCAGCTTGGCCCCCGCCTTGCGTGATGCATCGTCAGGAGCCAGAGCCAGTACCTGTTCCGCCGTCCAGCGGACCGCCTGCTCAGTCATGTGTCCCACCGTAGAGACCCCCACTGACAATCGCTCTGACCTGCAACAACCATGTGGGCGAGGGGCGTTGTCAGTGGCGTGGTGCACGGTTGTTCCAGCAGTCGGGAGCGGCTGCCGAGCATTGGAGGGGGACCATGACCATGCCCGAGAACGGCAAGGGCGCCGAGGCGCTGCGACCGCACGCCGAAGACGCCTTCGCGGAGGAACTGAAAGCCCTCGCGGCCGCCGACGACAAGCCCCGCCCGACGCGCTGGAAGCTCTCCCCGTGGGCCGTTGCGACCTACCTCCTGGGCGGCACCCTCGACGACGGCACGGTCATCACGCCCAAGTACGTCGGCCCGCGGCGCATCGTCGAGGTCGCCGTCACCACCCTCGCCACCGACCGCGCCCTGCTCCTGCTCGGCGTCCCCGGCACCGCCAAGACCTGGGTGTCCGAGCACCTGGCCGCCGCCGTCAGCGGAGACTCCACCCTCCTCGTCCAGGGCACCGCCGGCACCCCCGAGGAGGCGATCCGGTACGGGTGGAACTACGCCCGCCTCCTCGCCCACGGGCCCAGCCGCGAAGCGCTCGTACCGAGCCCCGTCATGCGGGCCATGGCCGAGGGCATGACCGCCCGCGTCGAGGAGCTGACGCGCATCCCGGCCGACGTCCAGGACACCCTCATCACCGTCCTGTCGGAGAAGACGCTCCCCGTACCGGAGCTCGGCCAGGAGGTGCAGGCCGTGCGCGGCTTCAACCTCATCGCCACCGCCAACGACCGAGACCGCGGGGTCAACGAGCTCTCCAGCGCGCTGCGCCGCCGCTTCAACACCGTCGTGCTGCCGCTGCCCGCCACCGCCGACGCCGAGGTCGACATCGTCGCCCGCCGCGTCGACCAGATGGGCCGCGCCCTCGACCTGCCGGCCGTGCCCGAGGGCCTGGAGGAGATCCGCCGCGTCGTCACCGTCTTCCGCGAGCTGCGCGACGGGGTCACCGGCGACGGCCGTACGAAGGTGAAGTCGCCCAGCGGCACCCTGTCCACCGCCGAGGCCATATCGGTTGTCACGGGCGGCCTGGCCCTCGCCGCCCACTTCGGGGACGGCGTCCTGCGCCCGTCCGACGTGGCCGCCGGGATCCTCGGCGCCGTGGTCCGGGACCCGGCCGCCGACAAGATCGTCTGGCAGGAGTACCTCGAGGCCGTGGTGCGCGAGCGGGACGGCTGGAAGGACTTCTACCGCGCCTGCCGGGAGGTGACGGCATGAACGGTGTGAGCAGCCCCGCCGCCGAGCGGCGGGGGCCGCTGCTGCTGGGCGTGCGGCACCACGGGCCCGGCTCGGCCCGCGCGGTGCGGGCCGCCCTCGACGCGGCCCGCCCGGCGGCCGTGCTGATCGAGGGCCCGCCGGAGGGGGACGCGCTGCTGCCGCTGGCCGCCGACCCGGGGATGCGGCCGCCCGTCGCGCTGCTCGCGCACGCCGCCGACGATCCGGGCCGGGCCGCGTTCTGGCCGCTGGCCGCGTTCTCGCCGGAGTGGGTCGCCATCCGCTGGGCGCAGGAGCAGGACGTACCGGTTCCGGTGCGGTTCATCGACCTTCCGGCCGCGCACACGCTGGCCGCGCAGACCGACACCGACACCGGCACCGGCACCGACCCGGATGCGGCCGGGTCCGTACGGCCGGACCCGCTCGCGGTGCTGGCCGAGACCGCCGGGTACGACGACCCGGAGCGCTGGTGGGAGGACGTGGTCGAGCACCGCGGCGCCCTACGGGCGGACCCTCTCGCCGCGTTCGAGGCCCTCGAGGAGGCGATGGGGGCGCTGCGCGAGGCGTACGGGGACGGCGGCCACGCGCGGGACCCGGTGCGCGAGGCGTACATGCGGCAGCGGATGCGGGCCGCCCGCCGGGAGTTCGGGGACGCGTACGCCGTGGTGTGCGGAGCCTGGCACGTGCCGGCGCTGCGCGCGAAGACCACGGCCGCCGCGGACAAGGCGCTGCTCACCGGGCTGCCCAAGGTCAAGGTGGAGACCACCTGGGTGCCCTGGACCCACCGGCGGCTCGCCCGGGCCGGCGGGTACGGCGCGGGCATCACCTCGCCCGGCTGGTACGCGCACCTCTTCGCGGCCCGGGACCGGCCGGTGGAGCGGTGGCTGACCAAGGTCGCCGGGCTGCTGCGGGAGGAGGACCGGCAGGTCTCCCCGGCGCACGTCATCGAGGCGGTCCGGCTGGCGCAGACGCTGGCCGCGGTGCGCGGGCGGCCGGTGGCCGGGCTGACGGAGACCCTCGAGGCGGTGCGGGCCGTGATGTGCGACGGCTCCGACATGCCGCTCGCGCTCGTCGAGGACCGCCTGGTCGTCGGCGACGTGCTCGGCGAGGTTCCCGACGGGGCGCCCGTCGTCCCGCTGCAGCGGGACCTGACCCGGCAGCAGCGTTCGCTGCGGCTCAAGGCCGAGGCGCAGGAGCGCGATCTGGAGCTCGACCTGCGCAAGGACACCGACGCGGCCAAGTCGCTGCTGCTGCACCGGCTGCGGCTGCTCGGCATCGACTGGGGCACGCCGGCCGCCTCGCGGGGGAGCACCGGGACCTTCCGCGAGACGTGGCGGCTGCGCTGGGATCCTGAGCTGTCGGTGCGGGTCGCCGAGGCCGGGATCTGGGGCACCACCGTCCGGGCGGCCGCCACCGCCAAGGCCGAGGCGGACGCGGCCGGGGCGGCGGAGCTCGGCGAGGTGACGGCGCTGGCCGAGCGGTGCCTGCTGGCCGGGCTGTCCGAGGCACTGCCCGCCGTGCTGCGGGCCCTCGCGGACCGGGCCGCACTGGACACCGACGTGGCGCGGCTCGCCAAGGCCCTGCCGGCGCTGGCCCGTTCGCTGCGGTACGGGGACGTACGGGGGACGGACGCGTCGGCGCTGGGCACGGTCGCGGGCGGGCTCGCGGAGCGGATATGCGTGGCGCTGCCGGCCGCGTGCGCGGCGGGTCTGGACGGGGATGCGGCAGCGGAACTGCGCGGCCATGTGGACGGGGTCCACGGCGCGATCGGACTCCTGGAGGAGGAGGGCCTGCGGGAGCGCTGGTCGGCGGTGCTGCGGGCGCTGGCCGGGCGGGACACGGTGGCGGGGGTGATCCGCGGGCGGGCGGCCAGGCTGCTCCTGGACGACGGGCGGCTGTCGGCGGAGGAGACGGAGCGGCTCATGCGGCTCGCGCTGTCCCCGGCGGCGTCCCCGGCGGATGCGGCGGGCTGGATCGACGGCTTCGCGGGGGGCGGGGGCACGCTGCTGGTCCACGACGAGCGGCTGCTGGGGCTGATCGACGCGTGGCTGAACGGGGTGCCGGAGCGGGCCTTCACCGACGTACTGCCGCTGCTGCGCAGGACGTTCGGGTCGTACGACCCGGCCGTCAAGCGAACGCTGGGCGAGCTGATCCGCCGCGGCCCGTCGGCGGGGCCCGCGCCGTCTCAGGCCCCCGCGGGTTTCGCCCCCACCCTGGACCCCGCCCGCGCGGACGCGGTCCTCCCCGTCCTCCGCCTCCTCCTCCCGACCCCGGGATGACGCGCCAGGCTCCCGGACCCCGTCCCCGCGCCTCAAACGCCGGCGTGGCTGGAATCGGCCGGTGGGGCCGGGATGTGGTGCGGCGGCATTGCGCGTAGGCGGACAGGACGAGCGGCGTCGGCATGGGTCGGTGGCCGGGACGAGTAGGGGGACGGGTAGATGAGCGGTACGGAGATCTCGGTGGTGCGCGGCGACGCGGAGGCGCGGTTGCGGCGGTGGCGGATGGTGCTCGGGGGGGACGGGGACGGGACCGGGTGCGTGCTGGGCGGGCGGGATGTGGGGATGGATGCCGCGCTCTCGGCGCTGTACGGCGGCGCCGGCGGAGGGGAGCGCAGCGGGGGGCTCGGGGGGTCCGCGCCCGGCGTGGCCCGCTGGCTCGGGGACATCCGTACGTACTTCCCCAGCTCCGTCGTCCAGGTCATGCAGCGGGACGCCATCGAGCGGCTCGGCCTCGCCTCCCTCCTCCTGGAGCCCGAGATGCTGGAGGCCGTCGAGCCCGACGTCCATCTCGTCGGAACGCTGCTTTCCCTCAACAAGGCCATGCCCGAGACGACGCGGGAGACGGCCCGCGCCGTCGTCCGCAAGGTGGTCGAGCAGCTCGAGAAGCGGCTCGCGTCCCGCACCCGCGCCACCCTCACCGGCGCCCTCGACCGTTCCGCCCGGACCGGCCGCCCCCGGCACGCGGACATCGACTGGGACCGGACCATCCGGGCGAATCTGAAGAACTACCTGCCGCAGTACGAGACCGTCGTCCCGGAGCGGCTCGTCGGGTACGGGCGCGCCGCCCAGGCGGTGAAGAAGGAGGTGATCCTCTGCATCGACCAGTCCGGATCGATGGCCGCCTCCGTCGTCTACGCCTCCGTCTTCGGCGCGGTCCTCGCCTCGATGCGTTCGATCGCGACCCGGCTCGTCGTCTTCGACACCGCCGTCGCGGACTTGACGGATCAGCTCGACGATCCGGTCGACGTCCTGTTCGGCACACAGCTCGGCGGCGGCACCGACATCAACCGCGCCCTCGCCTACTGCCAGTCGAAGATCACCCGCCCTGCCGACACCGTCGTGGTCCTGATCAGTGACCTCTACGAGGGCGGCATACGCAACGAGATGCTGGGCCGCGTCGCGGCGATGAAGGCGTCGGGAGTCGAGTTCGTGACCCTGTTGGCCCTGTCCGACGAAGGCGCTCCCGCCTACGATCGCGAGCACGCGGCAGCCCTTGCGGCACTGGGTGCTCCGGCCTTCGCCTGCACCCCCGACCTGTTCCCGGAGATCATGGCCGCGGCCTTGGAGAAGCGCCCCCTGCCCGTCCCGTGAACCGCCCCCCGAACCGTCCCCGGTCCGCGCCTGCGCACCTGGCGGATCGCACGAATATCCAGCTCAACCGTGAGGGGATCTGTGACAGGTATCACCGCTCAGGTGTGATCTGCGATTTAGGGACCCACGTCCCACGGGGATAACCTGCGGGACGGACATGCCGCGTCCACGGTCACCGTGTGCGCCTCCCTAGTGACAGCGCCGTCACGTTGCCCTCCGCGGCACGCCCACGCAGACAACCGCGAATCACTGCGAATCTTTGAAGACAAGGGACGGACGCGCGTGGACCTGTTCGAGTACCAGGCGAGGGACCTCTTCGCCAAGCACGGTGTACCGGTGCTGGCCGGTGAAGTCATCGACACGCCTGAGGCGGCTCGCGAGGCCACCGAGCGGCTGGGCGGCAAGTCGGTCGTCAAGGCGCAGGTGAAGGTCGGCGGCCGCGGCAAGGCCGGTGGCGTCAAGCTCGCCGCCACCCCGGACGAGGCCGTCGCCCGTGCGACGGACATCCTGGGCATGGACATCAAGGGCCACACGGTCCACAAGGTGATGATCGCCGAGACCGCTCCCGAGATCCTCGAGGAGTACTACGTCTCGTACCTGCTGGACCGCACCAACCGCACCTTCCTGGCCATGGCCTCGGTCGCGGGCGGCATGGACATCGAGCAGGTCGCCGAGGAGACCCCGGAGAAGCTCGCCAAGGTCCCGGTGAACGCCAACGAGGGCGTGACCATCGAGAAGGCCCGCGAGATCGTCGCGCTGGCGCAGTTCCCGGCCGAGGTCGCCGAGAAGGTCGCCGAGGTCCTCGTGACCCTGTGGGCGACCTTCATCGCCGAGGACGCGCTCCTCGTCGAGGTCAACCCGCTCGCGAAGGTCGCCTCCGGCGACGTCATCGCCCTCGACGGCAAGGTCTCGCTCGACGAGAACGCCGAGTTCCGCCAGCCGGGCCACGAGGAGTTCGTGGACCACGCGGCCGCGAACCCGCTCGAGGCCGCCGCCAAGGCGAAGAACCTCAACTACGTCAAGCTCGACGGTGAGGTCGGCATCATCGGCAACGGCGCGGGTCTCGTCATGAGCACCCTCGACGTCGTCGCGTACGCCGGCGAGAACCACGGCGGCGTCAAGCCCGCCAACTTCCTGGACATCGGCGGGGGCGCCTCCGCCGCCGTCATGGCCAACGGTCTCGAGATCATCCTCGGCGACCCGGACGTCAAGTCCGTCTTCGTCAACGTCTTCGGTGGCATCACCGCCTGCGACGAGGTCGCCAACGGCATCGTCCAGGCGCTGGCCCTGCTGGAGGAGAAGGGCGAGGCGGTCACCAAGCCGCTCGTCGTCCGTCTCGACGGCAACAACGCCGAGCTGGGTCGCAAGATCCTCTCGGACGCCAACCACCCGCTGGTGCAGCGCGTGGACACCATGGACGGCGCGGCCGACAAGGCCGCCGAGCTCGCGGCTGCGAAGTAAGGGCAGAGGTCACAGACTCACATGGCTATCTTCCTCAACAAGGACAGCAAGGTCATCGTCCAGGGCATGACCGGTGCCACGGGCATGAAGCACACCAAGCTGATGCTGGCTGACGGCACCAACATCGTCGGTGGCGTGAACCCGCGCAAGGCCGGCACGACCGTCGACTTCGACGGCACCGAGGTCCCGGTCTTCGGCTCCGTCGAAGAGGCGATGAAGGCGACGGGCGCCAACGTCTCCGTCCTCTTCGTCCCGCCGGCGTTCGCCAAGGCCGCCGTCGTCGAGGCCATCGACGCCGAGATCCCGCTGGCCGTCGTCATCACCGAGGGCATCGCGGTGCACGACTCCGCCGCCTTCTGGGCGTACGCGACCGCCAAGGGCAACAAAACCCGGATCATCGGCCCGAACTGCCCGGGTCTGATCACCCCCGGCCAGTCCAACGCCGGCATCATCCCGGGCGACATCACCAAGCCCGGCAAGATCGGTCTCGTGTCCAAGTCCGGCACGCTGACCTACCAGATGATGTACGAGCTCCGTGACATCGGCTTCACCTCCGCCGTCGGCATCGGTGGCGACCCGGTCATCGGCACCACGCACATCGACGCCCTGGAGGCCTTCGAGGCCGACCCGGAGACCGAGCTGATCGTCATGATCGGCGAGATCGGCGGCGACGCCGAGGAGCGTGCGGCGGACTTCATCGCGAAGAACGTCACCAAGCCGGTCGTCGGCTACGTCGCGGGCTTCACCGCCCCCGAGGGCAAGACCATGGGCCACGCCGGCGCCATCGTCTCCGGCTCCTCCGGCACCGCGCAGGCCAAGAAGGAGGCCCTCGAGGCCGCCGGCGTCAAGGTCGGCAAGACGCCGACCGAGACGGCGAAGCTCGCGCGCGAGATCCTGAACGCCGCGAAGTAACGCTTGTCGCTGCCGTACGTACGTACGTGCGTGTGCGGCTGTACGGGGGTGGGGGGGGGGGGGGGGGGGGGGGGGGGGGGGGGGGGGGGGGCGTGGGGGGGTGGGTGGGTGGCAGAGGATCGGTGGTGTTGCGCGAGG
>NZ_JBVIGX010000003.1:184418-285145 GCF_055570595.1 Streptomyces sp. NPDC031132 | reverse complement strand
AAACAACCGCCCCCCACTCGCGTCCTTCCCTTCTGCCCCCCCCCTCCCCTCCCCCCCCCCCCCCCCCCCCCCCCCCCCCCCCCCCCTCCCCCCCCCCCCCACGCCCGTTTTCGCGGCGGCCATTTACTCCAGGCTGGGGGCCAGCCGCTCGGGCCTGTGCGCCGGATGGGCGCGCAGCTTTTCGCGCAGCTGCCGGGTCTCGTCGGTGAGCCGCTGGGGGCCGGCGAGCGGGGGGACCCCCGAGACGCTCGCGCCGGGCGCGATGGGGGGCTCGTACTGCCGGGGCGCGGTCGCGGCGGTGTACGTGGTCGCGACGGCGATCACGGCGCTCAGGCCGAGGACCGCGCGGGTCCACCGCCTGGCGCGGTGCTCGGCGGCGATGCGTACGGTGGCCGCGGCGCGGGGTTCCAGCCGGACGGCCGGCGTGACCGCGCCGAGCCGCTCGCGCAGCAGCGCGGACTGCCTCTCGGGCGGCGCGGCGGCCAGTTCGGGGATCCGGTCGGCGAGGGTGGCGTGCGCGTGCAGGAGCCGGTTGCCGGCGGTGGGGGTGCTGGCCTCGGTCTCGGCGGCGGTGTCCGGGAGGTCGAGGCCCACGCCGTCGTAGAGCAGGACGGTACGGCGGTGGGCCGGCGGGAGCGCCAGCATGGCGTCCATCAGGATCCGGTCGGCGGGGGCGGCCGGGGCCTTGTCGGGGTGCTTGTGGGCGCGGCGGAACCGGTGCCAGGGGGAGAGGGCGTACTCGTACGCGGCTGCGCGCACCCACCCGACGGGGTCGGGATCGGTGGCCACCTCGGGCCACCGCGTCCAGGCGAGCTGGAACGCCCGCTCGACGGCCTCCTGGGAGAGGCGGCGGCGGCCGGTGAGCAGGTACGCCTGCCGCGTGAGGGCGGGGGCGGCGTACCCGTACAGCGCATCGAACACCTCCCGGGGCCCCAACGGCCCGTCCGTCGCCCCGTCCTCCGGATCCTGCGGATCCCCCTCCGCTTCGGGCTGGGGCGGGGTGTCCCCTCCGGGCGCGTGCCCCTCCGTCCCGGCGGCCGCCGGCTCTGCCCCTCCGGGCTCGGTCGCGGCGGGCGACGGCCCGGGCTGCTCGAGCCCCTCCAGGGTGGCTGTCGTGGCTTCGGTCGGTGCCTTCGGGGACTCCTGGGACGCGGCTGCCGTGGCGTCGGCCGGGGTCTGTTCGGGGTCCTGCGCGGTGTCCCCGGCGCCGGCCTCTGACGGGGTGTGGGGCGGGTCCTGCTCGGACGTGGGTGCGGGGGCCTCGTGCTGCGGGGGCTCCGGCGGGCGGCCGGCCGGGCCTGCGATCGCTCGGCCGGGCCTGCCGATGCCGTGGGCCGCGGCCTTGGCGTTGATCTTGGCCTCGTGCCGGGGCATGGCCGCAGGGGGCCGCGCAGCCCGCTTGGCCGCGACCGGGGGCCGGGTCCGCGGTCCCTGCCCACCCCGGATGCCGCCCGCCATCCGTGGCGCGGTCCCGTCGTGTTCGGCCGCGCGGGTGCGCTGCACGTCCGCGTCGGCCCCATGGGAAGGGTCCGGCGAGGCGTCCTGGCCGTCGGCCGATGATGACGTGCCGTCATCCGTGTCCGGCTCCGGGGAGACCGGGGCCGGCGCGGCCGGGGCCGGGGGCTGGAGGGCCGTCAGGAAGCTCGCGTACGCGTCGCGTTTGCGGCCCCGGGGGCCCGTGCGGCCGGTCTCCCAGGAGCGGACCGTGCTGACCGTGACGCCCACCGCCGTCGCGACGTCCTCGTACGTCAGGCCCGCCGCCTCGCGCAGTCTGCGGCGTTCCTTGGGCGAGGGGAGCCTCGGCTCCTCGACGCTCTCTGTCATGCCACACTCCCCGTGACCTGCCGGCAGCCCTGGGCGTAAAAGTACATAAAACGTATATTGAGCGACACCACGGACATTCGCCTGTTACCCGCCCATAGCGCGTGTCGTTGGCACCATGGCGGGGTGACCCAAGTGACCGAACGCGGCACCTCGTTGCCGACGGCGTTGCCGCCCGCCCCGCGGGCCGGCGGGCGACGCCGTTCGCCGGCCGCCGCGGCCTGTGTGCTGGGCGGGGCCGTGGCCGCAGGGCTGGGGCTCGGCTTCCTCGCCGTGCTCGTCATCGTGCTGTGGATCAGCTCCCCCTACCCCGACAGCGGCCCCGGCGGCGCCCTGCACCTGGCCGCCGGGCTCTGGCTGCTCGCCCACGGCACCGAGCTCGTCCGGTACGAGACCCTCTCCGGGGTCCCGGCCCCCGTCGGGGTGACCCCGCTGCTGCTCGTCGCGCTGCCCGCCCTGCTCATGCGCCGCGCCGCCCGCCTCGGCAGCGCCTCGGGCGACGGCAGCGACGGGGACGAGGTCCTGCCCGCCGGCGCCGTCTTCTCTGCCGTGACCTGCGGATACCTCTCCGTCGGATCGCTGGCCACCGTCTACGCGGCCGGCGGCCCCATGCCCGCCGACCCGCTCAGCGCCGCCTGGCACGTCCCGCTGGTCGCCGTGCTCGCCGCCGGCGGCGGGGTGTGGGCGGCCAAAGGGCGTCCGGTCGGGCCGCTGCCGGAGTGGGTGCCGGGGGGCGTACGGAGGGCCGTCGCACGCCCCCGCTACGCCCTCGCGCTGCGGGCCGGAGCCGCCGGGGCCCTGGTCCTCCTGGGCGGCGGCGCACTGCTCGTCGGGGCCTCGCTCGCCTGGCACGCCGCGGAGGTCCAGGGTTCCTTCCTGGCGCTGACCGAGGTCTGGTCCGGCCGCTTCGCGGTCCTGCTCCTCGCCCTCGCGCTGCTCCCGAACGCCGTGGTGTGGGGCGCGGCCTACGCCCTCGGGCCCGGCTTCGCCCTCGGCGCCGGCGCGACCGCGACCCCGCTCGCCTCCGCCGGATCGCCCGCGCTGCCGAGGTTCCCGCTGCTGGCGGCGCTGCCGCCGGAGGGGCCCGGGACGCTGCTGACCTGTGCGACCGCCGGAGTGCCGCTGGTGGCCGGGCTGGCAGTCGGGTGGTTCGCGGTACGCCGGGCGCGTGAAGTCTCGTACAGGGAAACCGCTCTGACGGCGGCTCTGGGCGCCCTCGTGTGCGCGCTGGTGCTGGCCGGGCTCGCGGCGGCATCCTCGGGGCCGCTCGGCTCACGGGGGCTGGCGAGCTTCGGCCCGGTGTGGTGGGCGACCGGCGCGGCGGCCCTTGTGTGGACGCTGCTCCTGGCGGTGCCGGTGGCGGTGGCGGTGCACTCCTGGCGGACCCGGCCCGCCCGGCAGGCGGACGCGAGCCCCATGGAGGGGGAGGACGAGTGGCACGACAGCGGCGTACGGGAGCTGCGCTGGGAGGCCCTGCGGCGGGCCGCGGGCGCGCTGATCCCCGACCTGACCCCCGACGCGCCCCACGCGCCGGCGGAACCGGAGCCGGCCGCCCCGGCACCGGCCGCACCCGTCAAACCGTCGCGCCGGTTCACCGTCGTGACGGGGCTTCACCTGGACCTGACGCCGACTCCGGTCCCGGCGGAGCAGGCCGCTCCACGGGAACCCGAGCCGTCCGGGCCCCTCGTACCGCCCGTGACCGGCGCCCGCGTGCTGGCGCGCCGCAAGCCCCCGGCCTGAACCGGCGGAGCCGCTACGGCCGGACGGTGCCGACGGGCGCTACTGCTGGACCTTGAGGATCTTGCCCAGCACGTTGTCCGGCAGCAGCGTGTTGCACTGCAGCTCCGCCGACTTCGTGAGGGCGTCCTCGCGGCAGATGTAGAAGTCCTTGTACGCCAGCTGCAAGCCGTACGAGCTCAGGGCCAGCAGGATCGCCAGCGAGGCCGTGACCAGGCCGCCGATCGCCGCCGTCCGCTGGGGACGGGCGGCCGGCCCGAGTGCCGCCAGGCCCCCCTGGGCGGCAGGACCCGCCACGGCGTCGACCCGCGCGTCCGACGGGGATCCGGCCGCAGGCCTTCCGCGCAGCCCGCTGACCCCCCAGTACAGGGCGAGCGCACCCAGCAGCAGCCCCACCGACGGGATCCCGAAGATCCCGAAGAAGAAGCCCCACATACCGGCCAGCAGTGCGTACCGGGCGCGCCGCTGGACCGGGTCCGTCGGGTCCCAGCGCACGGGCCCGCCCGGGCCGGGGCCGGGCTCCTCACCGGGGCGGCCGCCATCGCCGTCGCCACCGCTGCGCGGCTGCCACGGCTGGTCGGGCCGGCCTTCCGGGGGAGCCGCGAAGGGGTTGTCGTCGGTGGAGGAGTCGGGCTGGCGGCGATCCGGCATCGAGTGCGTTTCTTCCCCTGTGTCGTGGCCGTATGCGGCTTGTACGCCAGACGCTACCGCCCGCCCGTCCCCCCGTCCCTCGGGGGCTGTCCGGTGTGCCGGTATCGTTGCAGGCGGTCGGCGGCTTCGTAGGGTCCCCCGTATTTCGGGATACCGAAGTTTTGTCTGATCACACAAGATGTACGGAAGCATTCCCGCAGAAAGGGCCTCCCATGGCCGCCTCCCGCCTGGTCGTGCTGGTCTCCGGTTCCGGCACCAACCTCCAGGCCCTGCTCGACGCCATCGACGCCCACCCCGGCGGATCCGAGGGCTTCGGCGCCGAAGTCGTCGCCGTGGGGGCCGACCGCGAGAACATCGTCGGCCTGGAGCGGGCCGAGAAGGCCGGGATCCCCACCTTCGTGTGCCCCGTCAAGGCGTACGGGACCCGTGAGGAGTGGGACGCCGCCCTCACCGAGGCGACCGCCGCCCACGAGCCGGACCTCGTCGTGTCCGCCGGGTTCATGAAGATCGTGGGCGCGTCGTTCATCGGCCGCTTCGGCGGCCGCTTCATCAACACGCACCCCGCCCTCCTCCCGGCCTTCGCGGGCGCCCACGGCGTACGGGACGCCCTCGCCTACGGCGCGAAGGTCACCGGCTGCACGGTCCACTTCGTGGACTCCGGCGTGGACACCGGTCCGATCATCGCCCAGGGTGTGGTCGAGGTCCGGGACGAGGACGACGAAGCCGCTCTGCACGAGCGCATCAAGGAAGTCGAGCGCCAGCTGCTCGTCGACGTCGTGGGGCGCCTGGCCCGGCACGGCTACCGCATTGAGGGACGAAAGGTAACAATCCAGTGACCGCCGTAGAGAGCAGCACCACCTCGTCGAGCTCGTCGAAGCGACCGATCCGGCGCGCGCTCGTCAGTGTCTACGACAAGACGGGACTGGAGGAGCTGGCCCGCGGCCTGCACGAGGCGGGCGTCGCGCTCGTCTCCACCGGCTCCACCGCCTCCAAGATCGCCGGCGCCGGCGTGCCTGTCACCAAGGTCGAGGAGCTCACCGGCTTCCCCGAGTGCCTGGACGGCCGGGTCAAGACCCTGCACCCGCGCGTGCATGCCGGCATCCTCGCCGACCTGCGCCTGGAGGACCACCGGAGCCAGCTCGCCGAGCTCGGCATCGAGCCGTTCGACCTGGTGATCGTCAACCTCTACCCGTTCCGGGAGACCGTCGCCTCCGGCGCCACGCCCGACGAGTGCGTCGAGCAGATCGACATCGGCGGGCCGTCGATGGTCCGCGCCGCCGCCAAGAACCACCCGTCGGTCGCCGTCGTCACCAGCCCCGCCCGGTACGCCGACGTCCTCGCCGCGGCCCAGGGCGGCGGCTTCGACCTCACCGCGCGCAAGCGGCTGGCGGCCGAGGCCTTCCAGCACACCGCCGCGTACGACGTCGCCGTGGCCTCCTGGTTCACGAATGCGTACGCCCCGGAGCCGGAGGCCGTGCTGCCCGAGTTCCTGGCCGGCGCGTGGGACCGCAAGTCCACCCTCCGCTACGGCGAGAACCCGCACCAGGCCGCCGCGCTGTACACCGACGGCCAGCCGGGCGGGCTCGCCAACGCCGAGCAGCTGCACGGCAAGGAGATGTCCTTCAACAACTACGTGGACACCGAGGCCGCCCGCCGCGCCGCGTACGACCACGACGAGCCCTGCGTCGCGATCATCAAGCACGCCAACCCGTGCGGCATCGCCGTCGGCGCGGACGTCGCCGCCGCGCACCGCAAGGCGCACGCCTGCGACCCGCTGTCGGCCTTCGGCGGCGTCATCGCGGTCAACCGCCCGGTGACCGTCGAGCTCGCCGAGCAGGTCGCGGAGATCTTCACCGAGGTCATCGCCGCCCCGGCGTACGAGGACGGCGCGGTCGAGATCCTGGCCAAGAAGAAGAACATCCGCGTCCTGAAGGTCGACGGCACCCCGCACCAGCCCGGCGACCTGAAGCCGATCTCCGGCGGCGCGCTGCTCCAGCAGTCCGACCTCTTCCAGGCCGAGGGCGACGACCCGAAGAACTGGACCCTCGCGACCGGCGACGCCCTCTCCCCGGAGGAGCTCGCCGAGCTCGCCTTCGCGTGGAAGGCCTGCCGTGCCGTCAAGTCCAACGCGATCCTGCTCGCCAAGGACGGCGCCTCGGTCGGCGTCGGCATGGGCCAGGTCAACCGCGTCGACTCGGCGAAGCTCGCCGTCGAGCGGGCGGGCGCCGAGCGCGCGCAGGGCTCGTACGCGGCCTCCGACGCCTTCTTCCCGTTCCCGGACGGGCTGGAGATCCTGACCGCCGCGGGCATCAAGGCCGTGGTCCAGCCGGGCGGTTCGGTCCGTGACGAGCAGGTCGTCGAGGCTGCGAAGGCGGCCGGAGTGACCATGTACTTCACCGGGACCCGGCACTTCTTCCACTGAGCCCCGGTCACCGGTCCCCGGTCATCGGACACCGAGTACGGCGAAGGCCGCCACCCGCAGCGCTGCGGGTGGCGGCCTTCGCCGTACGGACAGGGCCTTGTCCTGCGGCCTCGTGCTTCGGGCCGGTCCTACGGCTCAGTACTGCGGGCGCCGGAAGTACGCGCCGGCGGCCGAGTTGGCCAGGCCGACGAGGACCCACAGGGCCAGTCCGAACTGGATCAGGGCCAGGAGCAGCGAGAACACGACGGCCCCCGCCGCCGTGTCGCTGCCGAGCGCCACGAAGTTGATGATCAGGCTGATCCCGGAGAAGAGGGTCATCAGCGAGCCGTAGATGATGCCGGAGACCCGGACACCGCCACGGCCCTTGCCCAGCTTGGCGGCGGTCAGGATCGGCCACAGCGCCAGGGCGAGGGCGAAGATGCCGGCGACGACGATCACGCCGCCCGCGAGCGCGCCCGCGTCGCTCGCCGAGGAGCCGTAGTCCGAGGAGCTGGAGGAGCCCGAGAACGCCGAGGCGAACAGCGCCCCGCCGAGGAGGACGACGATCCCGCCCAGGGCCTGGAGACCGCCGACGATGAACAGGATGACGCGGGCGGCCTTCACCCCGCCGGGCATGGGCATCTCGGCGCCCGGGTAGCCGCCGGGACCGGACGGGTACGCCTGGTTCGGGTAGCCCATCGGTGCCTGCTGCGGGTAGGCGTAGCCGCCCTGCGGCGGGACGCCGGGCGGAGCCTGCTGCGGGTAGCCGTAGCCGGGCTGCCCCTGCGGGGCCGGCTGCTGCTGCCCGTACGGGTTGTTCGGGTCGCCGAAGCTCATCTTGGGGTGTTCCTCCGTGGAAGTGCGGGGACGCACGGCACGCACGGAGGAAAATACTGCGATTTGCGGTCCGCCCCCCGGCACTGCCCGCGGCACTCTTTCGGTCATCGTGGTCCGATCGGGCCGGAGTTGTCCAGCCGCGGTGCGACCGGCCCGTCACTTGTTGTGCAAGTGCAATGAATGGTTCAAGCCCGTGACGAACCCGCCGCGGCCCCCACGACTGGAACCGGGGGCGCCCCATCCGGGAGGATGGGACCATGACCGCCCAGATTCTCGATGGCAAGGCCACCGCAGCCGCGATCAAGTCCGAACTGACCGCCCGCGTGGCGGAGCTCAAGGCCCGGGGCATCACCCCCGGCCTCGGCACCCTGCTGGTCGGCGACGACCCGGGCAGCCGCTGGTACGTCAACGGCAAGCACAAGGACTGCGCCGAGGTCGGCATCGCGTCCATCCAGCGCGAACTGCCCGCGACGGCCTCCCAGGAGGACATCGAGGCGGTCGTACGGGAACTCAACGCGAACCCGGAGTGCACCGGCTACATCGTCCAACTCCCGCTCCCCAAGGGCATCGACACCAACCGGGTCCTGGAGCTGATGGACCCGGCGAAGGACGCCGACGGCCTGCACCCGATGTCGCTCGGCCGGCTGGTTCTGAACGAGCCGGGCCCGCTGCCCTGCACCCCGTACGGGATCGTCCAGCTGCTGCGCCACCACGGCATCGAGATCAACGGCGCGCACGTGGTGCTCCTCGGCCGCGGCATCACCGTCGGGCGCTCCATGGGCCTGCTGCTGACCCGCAAGTCGGAGAACGCCACCGTGACCCTGTGCCACACCGGCACCCGCGACCTGCCCGCCCAACTGCGCCAGGCGGACATCATCGTCGCGGCGGCCGGCGTCCCCCACCTGGTCAAGCCGGAGGACGTGAAGCCCGGCGCGGCCGTCCTGGACGTGGGCGTCAGCCGCGACGAGCACGGCAAGATCGTCGGCGATGTGCACCCGGGCGTCGCCGAGGTGGCCGGCTGGATCTCCCCGAACCCGGGCGGAGTCGGCCCGATGACCCGCGCGCAGCTGCTCGTGAACGTCGTCGAGGCGGCGGAACGGACGTCGACCAGTGCAGGCTGAGCACGAAGCGGAAGCCGGGACCGGCGCCGACGCAGGGGCCGGGACCGGGGCCGGGACCGGCGCCGAGGGCGCGGCCACCGCGCCCGCGGGCGGCGCGGAGGCCGCGAAGTCGCGCCGCTTCCCCTCCGTCACCCAGGACACGGCCCGCCCCGAGGGCCACGGCCGCGCCGCGCCCGGGGACGCGCTCGCGGCCCGGCAGTGGCCGATGCTCAGCGTGCTCGCCGCGACCGCGGTCGGCCTGCTCCTGACCGCGCTGGGCCGCCCCCGCGTGGGCTGCCTGGTGATCGGCGTGGCCCTGATCGCGGCCGCCGTGCTGCGGCGCGTACTGCCGCAGGTGGGGATGCTCGCGGTGCGCTCCCGCTTCACGGACATGGTCACGTACGGGCTGCTGGGGGTGGCGATCACGCTGCTCGCGCTGGTCATGGAGCCGCACCCGTGGCTGCACATCCCGTTCTTGGAGAGCGCGGTGCGCTTCACGGTCCGCTGAGGCGCCGGCGCCGACCGAGGTCCGGCGAGCCGTTCGCGCGTCTGCTCGACACCCGTCCGGCAGCGCCGGATGGCTGAAAAGCGGGGGGAATTCCGGCTCCGCGCCTTCGAACTCCCGGTCTGTGTGCCCTGCACCACACGGACCGGGGGATTGGGCCGCTCGAAGGTCGGATAGCCTGACGCCGGATGTCTCTTCACGTCAAGATTCGCAGCGAAGCGGCGTCCGCCAGCACATGGGGCGGGGACGCCCCACCGCCAGCTGTCTAACGGAGAAGGCCATGACCCGCACTCCCGTGAATGTCACCGTCACCGGCGCCGCCGGCCAGATCGGCTACGCGCTGCTCTTCCGCATCGCTTCCGGTCACCTGCTCGGCGCGGACGTGCCGGTCAAGCTCCGTCTTCTGGAGATCCCTCAGGGCATGAAGGCCGCCGAGGGCACCGCCATGGAGCTCGACGACTGCGCCTTCCCGCTGCTCAAGGGCATCGACATCTTCGACGACCCGAACGCGGGCTTCGAGGGTGCGAACGTCGCCCTGCTCGTGGGCGCCCGCCCGCGCACCAAGGGCATGGAGCGCGGTGACCTGCTCTCCGCCAACGGCGGCATCTTCAAGCCGCAGGGCGCCGCGATCAACGCGCACGCCGCGGACGACATCAAGGTCCTGGTCGTGGGCAACCCGGCCAACACCAACGCGCTCATCGCGCAGGCCGCCGCCCCGGACGTACCGGCCGAGCGCTTCACCGCGATGACCCGCCTGGACCACAACCGCGCGATCTCGCAGCTCGCCAAGAAGACCGGCGCCGACGTCACCGACATCAAGCGCCTGACCATCTGGGGCAACCACTCGGCCACCCAGTACCCGGACATCTTCCACGCGGAGATCGCCGGCAAGAACGCCGCCGAGGTCGTCAGCGACGAGCTGTGGCTCGCCGACACCTTCATCCCGACCGTCGCCAAGCGCGGCGCCGCGATCATCGAGGCCCGTGGCGCGTCCTCGGCCGCCTCGGCCGCCAACGCCGCCATCGACCACGTCCACACGTGGGTCAACGGCACCGCCGCGGGCGACTGGACCTCCATGGGCATCCCGTCGGACGGCTCCTACGGCGTCCCGGAGGGCATCATCTCCTCCTTCCCCGTCACCACCAAGGACGGCAAGTACGAGATCGTCCAGGGCCTGGACATCAACGAGTTCTCCCGTACGCGCATCGACGCGTCCGTGGCGGAGCTCGTCGAGGAGCGCGACGCGGTCCGCGAGCTCGGCCTGATCTGATCCGGCAGGGTCCGCTCCGGTCCGCTGCGGCCGAGCTGATCCGATCCGATACGCCCGAACAGGCCCCGGCGCACGCGCCGGGGCCTTTTGGCGTGAACCGCCCTGTCCCGCGCGCCCCGGGCGCCGTACGGTTTCCCTCCTCCCGAACGAGGAGAACCCGTGAGCGGCACACCCGACGGCAGGGCCCCGGTGGACCCGGCGGCGACAGAGGCGGGACGCCTCATGTGCGCCGGCACCTACCTCGACGCCGCCTATCGCGACCGGGTGATCGAGGAGCTGTACGTCCACGAGGAGCGGTTCCCCGCCCCCTCCTACGGCTTCGACGCCGCCCGCGTCCTCGCCCACGCCCTGCGCGCCCTGCGCACCGAAGTGGCCTGGTCGGTGGCCATCGTCGCGGTGTGGGGCCTCGGACTGCTGCTCACCCGTACGTTCTTCGTCTTCCTGCTCGTCCCGGCGCTGCTCCTGAGCGGGGCCGGACGCATCAAGAAGCGCCGCGAGCGCATCGGCCGCGGCGGGCGGATCTTCGAATGGATCCTGCGCGGCTACGCCACCTTCGTCCTCGGCCGGCTCCTGTGGGGGGTGCTCCGCGGGTTCTTCGCGGACGACGCGAGCGGCGGGGGGAACCTGGGGCTGAGCGTCCTCGGCACGTACCTGACACAGGCCTTCCAGGCCGACCCGCTCGGCATCTTCCTCGAGGTGCCCCGGATCGGCCAGGTCTACGGAGAGGCCTACTCGTGGACGGTCGTCCTGATCGCCGTGCTGGTCACGGTGCTCGTCGGCTTCCAGCGGGGCCACTTCGCGCAGATCATCCACTCCTCGCTCGGCCGCTCGCACTACGCGGACCGGTCCGCCGACCCGTCCGCCGGCCGGCGCTTCCGGCGGGTCCGCGCCACGATCGAGCGCACCCAGCACGCGCCGGTGGTCCTGTACGCCGTCGACAATCCGTTCTGCGGCGCCGGCCGGGCCCATCTGCCGTGGCAGCTGGCCGTGGAGCTGCGCCCGCGCGCCGGGGCGGGAGCCCGGCGCCTCGACAACGAGCGGATCATCGAGCAGATCCGGCCCAAGCTGGAGGCCCTCCGGGTCCCCTCGCCGCGCGGCTCGCAGGAGGCGGAGGAGGCCGTACTGGACCGGCTGCGCGAACTGGTCGTCGACGAGTGCGTGTTCCTGCCGGCCGCCGGACTGCTCGACGTGGACGCGGTGGACCTGTCCGCGGACGCCTTCGCCGGGCACCGCGCCGCCGCGGTCGAGGAGGGCGGCGAACGGCGCCGGCACTTCCTGCGCGTCCGGATCGGCGGTTGGGACGAGAACCTCGTCATCACCGTCTTCATCCGCGTCCACACGCAGGGCGGCATGCTGATGCTGGAGGTCGCGCCGCACGTGCTGATGCCGGTGCGGCCCGATTTCCAGCGGGCCGACGACATCGCCCGGCGCCACCGCCGCAACACCCCCGTCGCCAAGGTGCTCCTGGCCCTCGCCGGCGCCCCCGGCTCCCTCGGCGTGGCCCTCGCCACCCTGGGCGGGGCCTGCAGGGTCCCGTGGCGGCTGGCGACCGCCGGACACGGCGTCGCGTACGCGGCGGGCCCGGCCGCCTCCGTACGCGAACTGGCCTCGCAGAAGGACGTGTCGCTGTTCCAGCTGATGGACGTGGACCGGT
The DNA here is from genome assembly GCF_055570595.1 of Streptomyces sp. NPDC031132. NCBI lineage: Bacteria > Bacillati > Actinomycetota > Actinomycetes > Kitasatosporales > Streptomycetaceae > Streptomyces > Streptomyces sp. NPDC031132. The sequence continues at coordinate 273,169 of NZ_JBVIGX010000003.1, read as the reverse complement.
ACCTGAAGACGATCCAGGAGCGGATCGTGGGCGGGGTGACGCTGGCGCTGCACGACGCGGGCTGGCACACCGAGGAGTTCGCGGAGCGCGCCGTCAACGTCGCGGAAGGCGGGGTGTTCATCCAGTCGGTGAGCAACAGCGCCTTCGGGATCCACGGCGTGAGCCACAACAGCACGGTGAACCACGGGACGACGCACAAGGCGGAGCGCAAGGACGGGCGCGTGCGCGCGGGCAAGGAGAGCAGAAGTGGCCAGTAGCGCAGAGCCCGGGCAGCCGCTGCCCCCGGTGCGGATCGGCGACGTGCAGGGCAGTGCCTTCAGCATCGGAGGCACGGAGGTCAGCAACAGCACGGTCAACCACGGGGGTGCGGGCACCGGTACGGGTACGGCCGGCCCGACCGCGGAGCAGCTGCTGGAGGCCGTTCGCGACCTCCGCGCCGCCCTCGTACGGCTGCCCCGCAGCGACGGGCGGGCCGCCCTCGACGCGGAACTGGATGCGGTGGCCGAGGAGTTGGAGGGGCCGGGCGAGGAAATCCGGCCGGGCCCGGCCGCCCGGCTGCGCGGGGCGCTGGAGCGGTGGGCCCCGCTGGTGGACTCGGTGAGCGCGGCCACTGCGCTGGCCGCCCTGCTGGCCTCGTTCGGGGGGTGATCCGTGCCCCCGGGGAGCGGCCCCGCACGCTGGAACCCGCAGTCGCAGCAGTGGGAGCAGCCGGATCCGGGGCCCGAGCGCCCGCAGCGCCCGTCGGGCCCGGAGCTGCCGCCGAAGCCCGCCTACCCGCCCGGGGATCCGGGGGATCCGGCGGGTGGGCGGGCTTCGGACGAGGTACCGCCCGCGCAGCGCGGGGCGCGGCGGTGGTGGCCGCGGGTGGCCGTCGCCGGCGGTCTGACGGTGGTCCTCGGCGGGGCCGCGCTGGCGGCCGTGTTCGTACGGGGGGAACCGCCGGGGCTGCCGGCCGGCTACAAGGTGCTGCGCAGCGCCGGCTCGGGCTTCCGGGTCGCGGTCCCCGACGACTGGCAGCTCAGCACGTCCGAGTCCGGGGCCGGAGCCGGCACGGTGTTCCGCCCCGCACAGGGCCGGGGCAGCCTGCTCCAGGTCTTCCCGGTCACCGATGGCCCCGACGACCCCTGCGAGGTGCTGCACGAGGGAACCAGGGAGCTGAGCGCCCGGGACGGCTACCGGCGGCTGGCCCTGGACCCGAAGGACGGCCGCGGCTGCGAGCTCGTCTACGAAGTCCCCGACCCGGACACGAGCGGAACCGCTCGCGGCATCGGCCGGCTGACCGTCGCCTCCGACGGCAGTCGGTGGGTGCTCATGGTGTTCGGCCCGGCCGGCGAGGCCAAGGCCGTGCGCGCGCACATGGCGGCGGCGCTGGGCTCGTTCCGGCCGGACTGACGGCGGGTCCTGAAGGGCGTCACCACGTGGCCGTGGCTACTTGAACATGCCCGGCGTGTAGTGGCCCGGGACCATGCGGGTGGTCACCGCGAAGCGGTTCCAGACGTTGATCGTCGCGATCACGGCGATCAGCTGGGCGAGCTCCTTCTCCTCGAAGTGCTTCGCGGCGTTCTCGTACACGTCGTCGGGAACGAAACCGTCGGTCAGGACGGTCACGGCCTCGGTCAGCTCGAGCGCCGCGGCCTCCTTCTCGGTGTAGAAGTGCCGGGACTCCTCCCAGGCGGCGAGCTGGACGATCCGCTCGACGGTCTCGCCCGCGGCGAGCGCGTCCTTCGCGTGCATGTCCAGGCAGAACGCGCAGTGGTTGAGCTGCGAGGCGCGGATCTTGACCAGCTCGACGAGGACCGGGTCCAGGCCCTTCTTCGAAGCGATCTCCAGGCCGACGACGGCCTTGTAGACATCGGGAACGTGCTGGGCCCAGCCCATGCGCGGGGCGTGCTCGGGGGCGTGTGCGGCGGTGTGTTCGTGCGTGGTGGTCATGTCTCCACCCTAGGCAGCAGGCGGCCCGCCGATATGGTCCATATCCATGACGGAATCATGGGCCACTTTCGGTGCCGACCTGCATCTGGACCTCTCCGCCGGGCGAGGTCTGCGGGCCGGTCTCGTCGACGCGCTGCGCGAGGCCGCGCGCAGCGGGCGGCTGGCGCCCGGGACCCGGCTGCCGTCCTCGCGGTCGTTCGCCGCCGACCTCGGGATCGCGCGGAACACGGTCGCGGAGGCGTACGCCGAGCTCGTCGCCGAGGGCTGGCTGACGGCCCGGCAGGGCTCGGGCACGCGGGTCGCGGAACGGGCCCGGCCGCGGCGGCCCGCGGGCGCCGCCCGGCCCCGGCATCCCGAGCGGCGCAAGCCCTCGTACAACCTGCAGCCCGGCACCCCGGACCTGGGCGGCTTCCCGCGCGCCGCCTGGCTGACGGCGGCCCGGCGGGCGCTGACGGACGCGCCGAACGAGGCCTTCGGGTACGCGGCCGACGCGCGCGGCCGGGTGGAGCTGCGGGAGGCGCTCGCGGGGTACCTGGCGCGGGCGCGCGGGGTGTACGCGGACCCGGAGCGGATCGTGCTGTGCGCCGGATTCGTGCATGCGCTGACGCTGCTGGCGGGGGTGCTGCGGGCGCGGCGCGTACGGGAGGTGGCCGTGGAGGGGTACAGCCTCGACCTGCACCGGGAGCTGCTGACGGGGGCGGGGCTGCGGACCCGGCCGCTGACGGTGGACGCCTCGGGGGCGCGGACGCCGGACCTGTCCGCGGAGTCGGGGGCGGTGCTGCTGACCCCCGCCCACCAGTTCCCCACCGGGGCGGCGCTGACCCCGTCCCGGCGGGCGGCGGCGGTCGACTGGGCCCGGACCACGGGCGGGCTGATCCTGGAGGACGACTACGACGGGGAGTTCCGCTACGACCGCCAGGCGGTGGGGGCGCTGCAGGGACTGGACCCGGACCGGGTGGTGTACCTCGGCACGGCGAGCAAGTCGCTCGCGCCGGGGCTGCGGATGGGGTGGATGGTGGTGCCGCCGGGGCTGCTGGACGAGGTCGTCGAGGCGAAGGGGCGGACCGACTGGACGTCGAGTGCGCTGGACCAGCTGACGCTCGCGGAGTTCATCCGGTCCGGGGCGTACGACCGGCACGTGCGCGGGATGCGGCTGCGGTACCGGAGGCGCCGGGACGAGCTGGTCGCGGCCGTCTCCGGCCGGGTGGCGGTGTCGGGCATCGCGGCGGGCCTGCACGCGGTGCTGGACCTCCCGGCGGGGACGCAGGCCTCGGTGCTCCGGGCTGCCGCCTGGCAGGACCTGGCCGTGGAGACCCTGTCCCGCTACACCCACCCGGAGGCCGGACTCCCGCCGCGCGAGGCGCTGGTGGTCGGCTACGGAACTCCGTCGACCAGCGCGTGGTCGCCGACGCTGGCGGCCCTGCTTTCCGCGCTGCCGTGACGCGGCTTCGGCCGCGGCGCCGTTGTCGGGGGCTCCGCCCCGAACCCCCGCGCCTCAAACGCCGGCGGGGCCGGGTTTGCCTCAAGCGTCGGCGGGGCCGGGTTCTGTCGGCGGTTCGCCGAAGCGGGTCAGGAGGAGGGCTCCGGCGACCGATACGGCGAAGCCGAGGACGGCCAGCCAGGTCAGGCCCTCGCGGGTGCGGTCGCCGAGCCAGGCCACGCCCACCAGCGCCGGGCCGATCGTTTCGCCGATCACCATGCCCGCCGTGGCCGTCGTCACCGAGCCCCGTTGCAGCGCGGAGGTGAGCAGCAGGAACGCGGCGCCCCCGCCCAGCAGCAGTGCGTACAGCGCCGGGTTCGTGAGCGCCGCCGCCGAGATGTCGTCGATGAGGCGGACCGCCACCTCCACCACCCCGAAGCCCGTCCCCGCCGCCAACCCCAGGACCAGCGCCCGGGAGCGGTCGGGGAGTCCGCCCGCCACGGCCCCCACCAGCAGCACCAGCCCGGCCACCACCAGCAGCCCCAGCTTCAGCGCGAACGAACCCGTTCCCGAGCCCTCCTCGCCCGACGCCAGCCCCAGCATCGCCAGCCCCGCGCACACCATCCCCACCGCGCCCCACTCGGCCCCGCTCAGCCGTACGTGCAGCAGCCGCGCCGAGACCACCGCCGTCACCGCGAGGCTCGCCGCCAGCGCCGCCCCCACCGTGTAGATCGGGATGTTCTTCAGCGCCACGATCTGGAGGACGAACCCGGCCGCGTCCAGCCCCAGGCCCAGCACGTACCGCCACTGCCGTGCCGCCCGCAGCAGCAGCGCCGTGTCCACCCCCGACCCGGTTCCCGGCTCCACCGCCCGCGCGGCCATCGCCTGCAGGACCGACGCCGTACCGAAGCAGACCGCCGCACCGAGCGCGCAAACCATCCCAAGAAGCACGAATTGACTCTAGGTCATGGAGGTGACGAGAGGGTTTCGACGGCCGGATTCCATCGCTTCGCCACCCCGTTCTAGTCTGTCCGCCATGGATGGCATGGACGACAGCAGTAGTAGAAGCAGCAGCAGCACCACCCGACGCCGTATGCGCTCCGGCAGCGTCGCCCTCGGCGGCATGGGCCTGCTCGCCGCCGCCCTCGTGGCCTGCGGCAGCAGCAGCGAGCCCGACAAGCGCTGCGTGGACCGCCTCACCATGGAGAAGCTGAACAGCAAGGAGTGCAAGAGCGGCAGCGGAAGCAGCAGCAGCCGCGGCGTGTACTACTACGGCGGCAGCGTCTCCAACAACCGGGTCAGCGGCGGCAGCTTCGACAAGTCCGCCGTCACCCGCGGCGGCATCGGCGGCCACTCCAGCTCCAGCGGCGGCTGAACCGCGTGCGCCGTCACACCATCGAGCCGCGCCCCGACTGGCAGAAGACCGTCGAGGAGCAGGGGCTCATCTACCCGCTCACCCGCTACCCCGACGACTCCCTGCGCCCCTACTGGGACGAGAGCGCGTACTACTCCTTCTCGCTCCCCGAGGTCGAGGCGCTGGAGAACGTCGTCGAGGAGCTGCACGCCATGTGCCTGGCCGCGGCCGCGCACATCGTCGAGCACGACCGCTTCGCGGACCTCGGCATCACCGACCCGCGCCTCGCGGAGCGCATCGCCGAGTCCTGGCGCCGGCGCGCCGAACAGCCCTCCCTGTACGGCCGGTTCGACCTGCGTTACGAAGGCGACGGCAGCCCGGCCAAGATGCTGGAGTACAACGCCGACACCCCCACCTCCCTCGTGGAGGCGGCCAGTCCGCAGTGGTTCTGGATGGAGGAGCGCTTCCCCGGCGCCGACCAGTGGAACTCCCTGCACGAGCGGCTCGTCGAGGCCTGGCGCCGGCAGGCGGAGCTGCTGCCGCCCGGCCCGCTGCACTTCGCGCACTCCGAGACCGACGAGCTCGGCGAGGACCTGATGACGGTCGCCTACCTCCAGGAGACCGCCGAGCAGGCGGGCCTGGACACCGAGGCGCTGTCCGTGGAGCAGATCGGCTGGGACAGCCTGTCCGGCCGGTTCGTGGACCAGAAGCTCGGCTTCATCCGCAGCTGCTTCAAGCTCTACCCGTGGGAATGGCTGGCCACCGACGCGTTCGGCCCGCAGGTCCTCGGCACGTACGACCACGGCGGCGGCTCCGGGACCACCACCTGGATCGAGCCGCTGTGGAAGATGCTGCTGTCCAACAAGGCGCTGCTGGCGATCCTGTGGGAGCTCTTCCCGGAGCACCCGAACCTGCTGCCCGCCTACCTGGACGGCCCGCGCGAGCTCGCGGAGACCACCGGGTTCGCCGCCAAGCCCCTGCTGGGCCGCGAGGGCGCCGGGGTCACCCTGCACCCGGCCGGCGGCGAGCCGTTCGTACCGGACGAGGACGAGACGTACGTCTTCCAGGGCCTGGCCCCGCTGCCCGACTTCGACGGCAACCGCGTGGTGCTCGGCGCGTGGGTCGTCGAGGAGGAGGCGGCCGGCCTCGGCATCCGCGAGTCGGCGGGCCCGGTCACGGACGAGTACGCCCGCTTCCTGCCGCACGTCATCCTGTAGCCGCAAACGCGGCCGGGAGCTGCCCGGCTCCCGGCCGCGCCCGCGGCGCCGGATCCGGGGTCAGCCGGTGGCCAGCACCGTCCGCAGCTGGTCCAGGCCCCAGTCCAGGTCCTCCTTGCTGATCACCAGCGGCGGCGCGATCCGGATCGTCGACCCGTGCGTGTCCTTGACCAGCACGCCCCGCTCCATCAGCGCCTCGGAGATCTCCCGGCCCGTGCCGTGGCCCGGGGCGATGTCGACGCCCGCCCACAGCCCCCGCCCGCGTACGGCGGTCACCGCACCCCCGCCGACCAGCAGGTTCAGCTCCCGGTGCAGGTGGTCGCCGAGCTCGGTGGCGCGCTGCTGGTACTCGCCGGTCCGCAGCATCGCGATCACCTCCAGGGCGACCGCGCAGGCCAGCGGGTTGCCGCCGAAGGTGGAGCCGTGCTCGCCGGGCTGGAACACCCCGAGCACGTCCCGGTCGGCGACGACGGCCGACACCGGGACGACGCCGCCGCCCAGCGCCTTGCCGAGGACGTACACGTCCGGCACGACGTCCTCGTGCTCGCACGCGAACGTCTTCCCGGTCCGGCCCAGCCCCGACTGGATCTCGTCCGCCATGAACAGGACGTTCCGCTCGCGCGTGAGCTCCCGTACGCCCCGCAGGTAGCCGGCGGGCGGCACCAGGACCCCCGCCTCGCCCTGGATCGGCTCCAGCAGCACGGCCACGGTGTTCGCCGTGACGGCCGCGGCCAGCGCGGTGAGGTCCCCGTACGGCACGATCTCGAACCCCGGGGTGTAGGGCCCGTAGTGGTCGCGGGCCTCGTGGTCCGTCGAGAAGCTCACGATCGTCGTCGTGCGGCCGTGGAAGTTGCCGGACGCGACCACGATCTTGGCCTGCCCGTCCGGGACGCCCTTGACCTGGTAGCCCCACTTGCGCGCGGTCTTCACCGCCGTCTCCACGGCCTCCGCGCCCGTGTTCATCGGCAGCACCATCTCCTTGCCGCACAGCGCGGCGAGCTCGGTGCAGAAGTCGGCGAACCTGTCGTGGTGGAAGGCCCGCGAGGTGAGGGTGACCCGCTCCAGCTGCGCCTTGGCGGCGTCGAGCAGACGCCGGTTGCCGTGGCCGAAGTTGAGCGCCGAGTAGCCCGCGAGCATGTCCAGGTAGCGGCGGCCCTCCACGTCGGTCATCCACGCGCCTTCCGCGGACGCCACGACGACGGGCAGCGGGTGGTAGTTGTGCGCGCTGTGGGCCTCGGCGGAACGCATGGCTTCAGCAGTTGTCGACACGGGGTCTCCGATCGTCGGTCAGGCGGGCCGGGTGACAGGGGTGACGAGGGTGGTGCCACCGGCGTCACATCACCTTGTATACGGCTATACGTCGCTCGTATACCGGACGGGGAAACCTTTCCTGTGGACCGCCCGCTAAGGTGGGCGGCACGCACGGCGACTGGCGTACGGAGAACCAACTCCGGGGGAGTCGTGCGCGCACGACCGCATTCAGGGCCGCTCGCCTGGGCCTCGCGGGGACGAGATCTGACATCGACCCCGGAGGAGCCGCCATGAGCGCGAGCCGCCACCCCGCCCTTCTCGCCACCGATCCCGAGCTGGCGTCCTACGTCACCGCCGAGGAATCCCTGCAGGCGGAGACCCTGCGCCTGATCCCCAGTGAGAACTACGTGTCCGCCGCCGTGCTCGAGGCCTCCGGCACGGTGCTGCAGAACAAGTACAGCGAGGGCTACCCGGGCCGCCGCTACTACGAGGGCCAGCAGAACATCGACCGCGTCGAGGCGCTGGCCGTCGAGCGGGCGAAGGGCCTGTTCGGGGTGGACCACGCGAACGTCCAGCCGTACTCCGGCTCGCCGGCGAACCTCGCGGTGTACCTGGCCTTCGCGAAGCCCGGCGACACGGTGATGGGCATGGCCCTGCCGATGGGCGGCCACCTGACGCACGGCTGGGGGGTCTCGGCGACGGGGTCCTGGTTCCGCGGCGTCCAGTACGGCGTCTCCGCCGAGACGGGCCTGATCGACTACGACGCGGTACGCGACCTCGCGCTCGCGGAGCGCCCGAAACTGATCTTCTGCGGCGGCACGGCCCTCCCGCGCACGATCGACTTCGAGGCGTTCGCCTCGATCGCCCAGGAGGCGGGCTCGATCCTGGTCGCGGACGTGGCCCACATCGCGGGCCTGATCGCGGGCGGGGCGCACCCGTCCCCCGTCGGGCACGTGGACGTGGTCTCCACGACCACGCACAAGACGCTGCGCGGCCCGCGGGGCGCGATGCTGATGTGCCGCGAGGAGCACGCGAAGGCCATCGACAAGGCGGTGTTCCCTGGCCTCCAGGGCGGTCCGCACAACCAGACGACGGCGGGCATCGCAGTGGCGCTGCACGAGGCGGCGCAGCCGTCCTTCGTGACGTACGCGCACGCGGTGGTGGCGAACGCGAAGGCGCTGGCCTCGGCTCTGCTGGAACGGGGCTTCGACCTGGTCTCGGGCGGTACGGACAACCACCTGATCCTGATGGACCTGACCTCGCGGGGGGTGCCGGGCAAGATGGCGGCCAAGGCGCTGGACCGCGCGGGGATCGTCGTGAACTACAACACGGTCCCGTTCGACCCGCGCAAGCCGTTCGACCCCTCGGGCATCCGCATCGGCACGCCGTCGCTGACCTCGCGGGGCCTGGGCGTGGAGCACATGCCGGCGGTGGCGGACTGGATCTCCCGGGCCGTGGACGCCGCCGCGAAGTCGGACGAGCCGGCTCTGGCCGCGATCCGCAGCGAGGTGGCGGACCTCCTCGCGGCCCACCCGGCCCCGGGTCTCCCGGTCTCCTGACCGGTTCGGGCCGCTGCGCGGGGCTCGCCCCTCCCCGCCCTTCTCCCGTTCACCGGGCTCCCCCGGACCTGGTCCTCGAACGCCGGACGGCTGGAATCAGCCCCGCCGGCGTTCGAGGCGCCGGGGTCCGGCGCGGAGCCCCGGGAATCGGTCGGGTGCGGCCCGGCAGGGCTTCGGCACCTGAGAGAATGGGGCCATGGCTTCTGATCGTCCTCGCGCGCTCTCCGGTATCCAGCCCACCTCCGGTTCGTTCCACCTCGGGAACTACCTCGGAGCCATCCGCCAGTACGTCGCCCTGCAGGAGACGCACGACGCCTTCTACATGGTGGTCGACCTGCACGCGATCACCATGCCGCAGGATCCGGTCGCGCTCCGCGCCAACACCCGGCTCTCCGCAGCGCAGCTCCTCGCCGCCGGTCTCGACCCCGAGCGCTGCACGCTCTTCATCCAGAGCCACGTCCCCGAGCACGCACAGCTCGGCTGGGTCATGAACTGCATCACCGGCTTCGGCGAGGCCAGCCGGATGACCCAGTTCAAGGACAAGTCCGCCAAGGGCGGCGTCAACAACGCCACCGTCGGCCTGTTCACGTACCCGATCCTCCAGGTCGCCGACATCCTGCTCTACCAGGCGAACGCCGTCCCCGTCGGCGAGGACCAGCGCCAGCACATCGAGCTGACCCGCGACCTGGCCGAGCGCTTCAACCAGCGCTACGGCCAGACGTTCACCCTGCCCGCCGCGCACATCGTCAAGGAGGTCGCGAAGATCTACGATCTCCAGGATCCGTCGATCAAGATGTCGAAGTCCGCGTCGTCCCCCAAGGGCCTGATCAACCTCCTCGACGAGCCCAAGGTCACCGAGAAGAAGATCAAGAGCGCGGTCACCGACACCGAGGCCGAGGTCCGCTTCGACGCCGAGCACAAGCCCGGCGTCAGCAACCTGCTCACGATCTACTCCACCCTCACGGGGGAGTCGATCACCGCCCTCGAGGCCCGGTACGAGGGCAAGGGCTACGGCGCGCTGAAGACGGACCTGGCCGGCGTGATGGTCGATTTCGTCACACCGTTCAAGCAGCGCACCCAGGAATACCTGGACGACCCGGAGACGCTGGACTCCATCCTGGCCAAGGGCGCGGAGAAGGCCCGCGCGGTCGCCGCCGAGACCCTGGCGCAGGCCTACGACCGCCTCGGTCTGGTCCCCGCGAAGCACTGACCCGGGGCTGACGAACCGGTCAGGGAAAGACGCTCTGGCAATCCGGGGGGTGCTGGCCCCACACTGGGTCGGCAGGACCCGTACGCAACCTGTACGCACCAGACGACGGAGGAGACATACGTGGGGACCGTAACGCTCGGCGTTTCGATCGCGGTCCCGGAGCCGTACGGCAGCCAGCTCCAGGAGCTGCGCACCGGCTTCGGGGACGCTGCCGCGCACGGCATCCCCACGCATGTCACCCTCCTGCCGCCCACCGAGGTGGAGGCGGACCGGCTGCCGGAGATCAGGGCCCACCTGTCCGAGGTCGCGGCCGCCTTCGGCCCCTTCGCGATGCGGCTCGCCGGCACCGGCACGTTCCGCCCGCTCTCGCCGGTCGTCTTCGTCCAGGTCGTCGAGGGCGGTACGGGCTGCACCCGGCTCCAGGGCCTGGTCCGCGACCCGGACGGGCCGCTCGACCGGGAGCTGGCGTTCCCGTACCACCCGCACGTCACGGTCGCCCACGGGATCTCCGAGGAGGCGATGGACCTGGCGTTCACGACCCTCGCCGAGTACGCGGCGCAGTGGACCTGCACGGGCTTCGCGCTCTACGAGCAGGGCTCGGACGGGGTCTGGCGCAAGCTGCACGAGTACCCCTTCGGCAGCGGCCCGGTCAACGGCGTCCCGGCGCAGCTCGGGTCACCGGTCGACGAGGCGGCGGGGGCCGCCGGTGCCGCCGAGACCGCCGTACGACGCTCCTGACGACGCGGCCTGAGCGTGTGGCGGGCGTGGAACCGGAGCGTGCGCAGGACCAGGGTGTGAAACGGACGGTCGTCCATCGGACGCACTTCGCGAAAAGTCACAATCGACGACCGTAGTGCCCAAAACCGGCAATCCCGGCTATTTCCTTCAGCTCCTTTACGGTGACCCCATGGACTGGCTGACGAAACTCCCGGTGATCGGGCCACTCGTGGTCCGGCTGATGCGGACGCACGCGTGGCGTGCCTACGAACGCCTCGACCGGGTCCACTGGAGCCGGCTCGCCGCCGCGATCACCTTCATCAGCTTCCTCGCGCTCTTCCCGCTGATCACCGTGGCCGCCGCCATCGGCGCGGCGCTGCTCAGCCAGGAGCAGCTGGACCGGCTCCAGAAGAGCCTCGCCGAGCAGGTCCCCGGCATCTCCGAGCAGCTCGACCTCAACGGCCTCGTCGCCAACGCGGGCACGATCGGACTCGTCGCCGCCGCCCTCCTGCTCGTCACCGGCATCGGATGGGTCGGCTCGATGCGGGACTGCCTGCGCGCGGTGTGGGAGAAGGACGACGAGGACCTGGGGAACCCCGTCGTCCGCAAGGGCAAGGACGCGCTCGTGCTCGTCGGCCTCGGCGGCGTGGGCCTGTGCTCGGCCGCGGCCTCGATCCTCGGCTCGAGCGCGGTCGGCAAGTTCGGCAGCTGGCTGGGCGTGCCGCAGCAGGGCGCGGGCGGCGTGCTCCTGCGGGTCGGCGCCTTCCTCGTCGGCGTCGTGGCGGCCTTCCTGATCCTGCTCTACGTGCTGACCCTGCTGCCGGGCGTCGAACCGCCGCGCCGCCACCTCATCCAGGCCGCCCTCCTCGGCGCGGCCGGCTTCGAACTGCTGAAACTGCTGCTCAGCGGCTATATGCGCGGGGTCGCCGCGAAGAGCATGTACGGGGCCTTCGGCGTGCCGGTCGCCCTGCTGATCTGGATCAACCTGATGGCGAAGCTGCTGCTGTACTGCTCGGCCTGGACGACCACCCGCGCCGCGGACGGCGACGGCGCGCAGGACGCGCAGGAGCCCGAAGCGCCCGCGAACCGGGAGCAGGCGGCGTAGCGGGCCGGGGAGCTCCAGGAGGCCTGGGAGGCCTACGACACCGGGGAGGCCTAGGACGCCTGGTCGCCGCCGTCGCTGCGGCGGCCGCGCGGGCCGCGCGGCCAGCGTCGGTTGACGGCGTACGCCCCGCCCGCGATCACGGCCAGCGCACCGCCCGCGATGCCGAGCGCGGTGCCGACACCGCCTCCCGCGCCCTCGCCGGCCGCCGAGTGGCTGTTCTCGTGCGACTGGGCGGGGGAGCCGATCGAGGAGGTGTCCGCGCTCTTCGGCGGAACCAGCTCGCCCACCGGCTTGACCTTGCCGATGGCCGCGAAGCCCCAGTCGAAGAGGCCGGCGGTCTCCTCGTAGACGGAGTTCAGGCCGCCCGCGCTCGGGTTCATCACCGTGACCAGCAGCTTCTTGTTGCCCTGCTGCGCAGCGCCGGTGAAGGTGGAGCCGGCCATGGTGGTGTTGCCGTTCTTCACCCCGGCGATGCCCTTGTACGGGGAGAGGCCGCCCGAGCCCGTCATCAGCCGGTTGGTGTTCTGGATCTCGAAGTACTCGCGCGGCTTCCCGGGCTCCTGCAGGCCGGGGAACTTCGCTTCCGCCGTCCCGCAGTACTCGCGGAAGTCCTTCTTCTGCAGGCCGGAGCGGGCGATGAGGGTGAGGTCGTACGCGCTCGACACCTGCTCAGGGGCGTCGTACCCGTCGGGGGACACGACGTGGGTGTCGAGGGCCTGCAGCTCCTCGGCGTGCGCCTGCATGTCCTTGACGGTCTTCTCGATGCCGCCGTTCATGGCGGCGAGCACGTGCACGGCGTCGTTCCCGGACCGCAGGAACACCCCGAGCCACAGGTCGTGCACCGAGTACTCGTGGTCCTCCTTGACCCCGACCAGGCTGGAGCCGGCCCCGACGCCGTCCATGTCCTGATCGGTGACCTTGTGGACCTTGTCCTTCGGGAGGCTGGGCAGCACCGTGTCCGCGAAGAGCATCTTCAGGGTGGAGGCCGGGGGCAGCCGCCAGTGCGCGTTGTTGGCGGCCAGCACCTCGCCCGTCTCGGCGTCGGCCACGATCCACGAACGCCCCGTCAGGTTCGTCGGCAGGGCGGGGGCGCCGGCCAGCGGGTTCACCTGGACCCCCGGCTTGCCGAGCAGGGCTCCGCCGACGGTGGACATCGACGCCGGCGGCCCGCCCGCGGCCGGGGCCTTGGGCGGCTGCCCCTTCCCGTCCGGCAGCGGGGTGGGCGCGGCGTGCGCGGGCACCACGAGCATCGCGGGGACCAGCAGCCCGGCGGAAAGGACCGTCAGCGCGGTCTTCTTGGCAGACACGCAGGTGAAAGTACATCCCGATCGGCTGTCTGCAGCCCGGGACCGGCCAACATGGCCGAACCACCGCCGGTACAGCCCACCCCGACGCGGCCGTCCTGGGGACCAAACCGATACTGGGGGCATGAAACTCAGCCGTGCCGTCTCCTGGTTCCTGCTCGCCTTCGGAGTGTGGAGCTGGTTCATCTGGGTAACTTTCGTCCGGAACCTGTGGAAGGACGCCAGCGGTCTGGCTTTCGACGCGGCGGGCGAACCGACGGCCTACTTCTGGGTCCACCTTCTCCTGGCCATCGCCTCCTTTCTCCTGGGGACGGCCGTTGGTGTGATCGGGTTGCGCGGCGTCCTCGCGCTGCGGCGTGCATCACGCCGGGGTCCGAACGCGTGAAGATCGCGATTTTCGTGGTGATCGCAGGGCTGGTCCTGGCCCTGCTGGTGCTGGTCCACCGCTGGCTGTGGATCCGTCTGGTCCGCGATACGACGCGCCCGCGCGGCACGGCCCGCCGGATCGGCACCACCCTCGCGTTCACCCTGCCGATCCTCTCGCTGGCCGCCCTGACCACGGGCCGCGCCGGCGCCCCCTTCTGGCTCCAACAGTCCGTGGCCTGGCCGGGTTACATGTGGCTCGCGGTCCTCCTGTACCTGAGCCTGGCGATGCTGCCGGCCGAACCGGTCCGAGCCCTCCTCCTCCGCGGCCGGGCCGACCGAATCCCACCCCGCCGGCGTTCGAGGCGCGGGGTCTGGGGCGGAGCCCCGGGGAACGGCGGAAGGGCGGATGGGGGAGCAGCCCCGCAGGGCCCCGCGACCGCCCTCGACGACGACCCGCTCCCGCCCGAGCAGAGCCAGGGCCCGGCGGCCCCGGCCCACGAGCCCGCCGGAGCGACCCGCCGCCAGTTCGTCGCCCGGGCGGTCGGCGGCGCAGCCGCCCTCGCGGCAACCGGAACCGTAGCCACCGGCACGTACGGCGTCCTCCGCGGCCCCCGCGTCAAGCGCGTCCAGGTCCCCCTGGCCAAACTGCCCCGCGCCGCGCACGGCTTCCGGATCGCCGTCGTCAGCGACATCCACCTCGGCCCGGTCCTCGGCCGCGCCCACACCACCCGCATCGTCGAGACGATCAACCGCACGCAGCCCGACCTCATCGCCGTCGTCGGCGACCTCGTGGACGGCAACGTCCACGACCTCGGCAGCGCCGCCGAGCCCCTGCGCCGGCTCCGCGCGCGGCACGGCTCGTACTTCGTCACCGGCAACCACGAGTACTTCTCGGGCGCCCAGCAGTGGATCGACCACGTCCGCGAGCTCGGCCTGACCCCCCTGGAGAACGCCCGCCGGGCGCTCCCGTACTTCGACCTCGCCGGCGTCAACGACGTGCAGGGGGAGACCGAGGGCCACGGCCCGGACTTCACCGCCGCCCTCGGCGACCGCGACCGGGCCCGCGCCGCCGTGCTCATGGCCCACCAGCCCGTCGTCATCCACGAGGCCGTCCGCCACGGCGTCGACCTCCAGCTCTCCGGGCACACCCACGGCGGCCAGCTCTGGCCGGGCAACTACCTCGCCGAGCTGGCCAACCCCACCGTCGCCGGCCTCGAGCGCTACGGCGACACCCAGCTCTACGTCTCCCGCGGAGCCGGTGCCTGGGGACCCCCGGTCCGGGTCGGCGCGCCGTCCGACATCACGGTCGTCGAACTCGCCTCATACCAGGCCTGACCGGTCGCAACCGGTAACGACCCGCCGCGAATCGGCCTTCCCGGGGTCCGATTTCCATGAGGGGATGACCGTTAGGGCGTTCGCACGCCCTGGACGGGGTGGGGCGGGGTGGGGTCAAGGATGCAGGCTGTCCGCACGAAGATCATCGCGGTCGGGCTGGTCGTCGGCGTGGCCGGTGTCGGCGCCTGGCAGCTGCTGCCCGAGGAGGGCCGCGGCAGCGGGACCGCCCTGCGGGTCGGGACGAGCGACGCCGTCTCCTCCCTCGACCCCGCCGGGGCGTACGACGCCGGCTCCTCAGGTCCGGCTCCGGCACCCCCGTCCCGGACGCGGCCTCCGCCTGCAAGTTCCTCGGCCAGAAGCTCACCACGTACCAGTGCGAGCTCCGCCCCGGCCTGAAGTTCGCGGGCGGCCGCGCCGTCACGGCCGAGGACGTCAAGCACTCCTTCGACCGGATCAAGGCGATCAACTCCGACCAGGGCCCGGCCCCGCTCTTCAACACCCTGGAGTCGGTCAAGGCCGAGGACCGCACCGTCACCTTCAACCTCTCCGCGCCCGACGCCACGTTCCCCTTCAAGATCGCGACGGGTGCCGGCTCGATCGTCGACAAGGAGAAGTACCCGGCGAAGGCCCTGCGCGAGGACGGCAAGGCCGACGGCTCCGGTCCCTTCACCCTCGGCGCGTACCGGGCCGGCACCAGCGCCGAGCTCAAGCCCAACCCGGGCTACCTGGGCCAGGACAAGCCCGCCGGGACGGCCGTCACGGTCCGGTACTTCAAGGACTCGGCCCAGCTCGACCAGGCCTGGCAGGACCACCAGATCGAGGTCGCCCACCGCGGCATGCCGCCGGACGTGCTCGCCGGCCTCAACCCTGGCCTGAAACCATCGGCTGGATCGCCGACTTCCCGGACGCGGACAACTTCCTCGCCCCGCTCGTCGGCGCCGACTCCAGCATGAACAACGGCTTCTCCGACAAGGCCGTGGGCGAACTGATCGCCCGTACCCAGTCCTTCTCGGACCGCGCCCAGGCCTCCGGCGACTTCCGCGAGCTCCAGAAGCTGGTCGCCCAGCACGTCCCGATCCTGCCCATCTGGCAGAAGAAGGACTACGTCATGTCCCGCGACGCCGTCTCCGGGGCCCAGTACCTCTCCGACGGCACCGGCGTCTGGCGCCTGTGGGAGCTCAACTGGCTCTAGGGGGTGCCCAGGGGGTGGCGGCGGATCAGGCCGGTCCCTACGCCGGGTCCGGGTCGGAGGCCCGCTTCTTCTTCGACACCACCGTCTGCGCCATCCCCGGCAGGAAGTCCGCGAACAGCTCGTGGACCTCGCGCACCAGCGGCCGCAGCACCCGGAACCGGGCCAGGACGATGCCCCGGGTCGTGAGCTGCGCGCCGCGCTCCGCGAGCCGCCGCGTCTTCTCGCTGTTCGGGGACCGGTCGAAGACCCAGTACAGGACGAGCCCCATCTGCGAGAGCCACATCAGCTCCGGCAGTACGTCGGCCAGCTCGTCCGGGACCTTCGTCTTCGCGCCCGCCAGCACCTCGCGGTGCATGTCGATCGCCGCCTTGCGCGCGGGTTCCGATTCGGGGGAGAAGGGGCTGAGCGGGCTCTCCGGGTCCGCCGCGTTCTTGAAGAACTGCGAAGCGAACTCATGGTACGGCGCCGCGATGTCCAGCCAGCTCGTCAGCACGCCCGCGAGCCGCTTCTGCAGATCGGTCTCGCTGTCCAGGATGGGCCGCACCGCCGACTGGTGTGCGGCGCCGATCCGGTCGTAGAACCCCTGGACGAGGTGTTCCTTCGACGCGTAGTAGTAGTACGCGTTGCCGACCGAGACCCCTGCCTCCTTGGCGATGGCCCGCATGGTCGTCTTGTCGAACCCGCGCTCCTGGAAGAGACGGAGCGCGGTTTCGAGGATGAGCGTGCGGGTCTGCTCGCTCTTGGGAGCCTTCTGATCAGTCACGGTGTACGAGCCTATCCGGGTACGGCGCAGTGGTCGTCACAGGCCGGTGCCTCCGGCTCCACTTCACCCTCCGGCCCGGGCCCGGTCCGTACTGCCTGCCGCCATGCCGAGGCCGTGTACATGGCGGCCCGGGCGAAGGGCCGGCCCGCCGGTGTGGCGAGCCAGTTCGCCTTCGGCCGGTGCTCCACCAGCGCCCACAGGCACACGATGAAGGCGTCGGTACCGGTCCACACCTGCCCCGAGTCCCCGATGACGGTGATCTCGCGGAGCGTCGCCGCATGGTCGAGCTGCGGGTAGCGCCGCTGCGCCTCGTAGGACCCGGCCGGGATCAGCCGGAGCGGTACGAGCCAGCGCTGCCCGAGGAGCCAGTGCCGGATGTGCACGCAGAGCGGGCAGTCGGCGTCGTACAGGACGGTCAGGTGGTGCGTGGCCGTCGTTGCCGTGGCCATCGGTCAGGCCCCGGCCGGAGCGGTCCACGTCTGCGGGGCGACCGGCGGGGTCTGCTGGCGCTCCATGATCCCGCGACGGCGCATCTTGTTCAGCACCCAGACGTTGCCGAGGTGCATGACGCCGAGGACGAGCAGGACGACACCGAGCTTGACCGACAGTGCCTCGAAGAGCTGGCGGGCCGTGTCGATGGCGACGTCCGAGCGCAGGTAGAGCGTCACGAAGCCGATGTTGACGAGGTAGAACCCGACCACCAGCAGGTGGTTCACGGCGTCCGCGAGCTTCTCGTTCCCGTGCAGGACGTCGGCGATGAAGATGCGCCCGTTGCGGCTGAGCGTACGGGCCACCCAGACGGTCAGCGCGATGCTGATGAGCAGGTAGATGACGTATGCGACGACGGTGAGGTCCATGCCCTCGCCCCCCTTGAACGTGTTCAACTTGTTGGCAGGACTGACTGTAGACCTCTTTTTGAACAGGTTCAAGCCGTCGGGGGAGCGTGATCCACGAGATCGGCGGCGCAGCGGCAACCGAGGTCCGGGGGCGTGCTCTTGGAGTGCGCGTGCGAGTGCCGCGTCAGGGGGGAAGGGCCCCGCCGGGCCGTACGCCTGCGACGGCGCCCGGATGGCGGGGCGACGGGGCGGGTGGCAGCCTGAAGGGGCGGGGGCGTGAAAGGGGAGGTGGATCTCCTTGAGCAGGCCCGTTTCACTCGTCTCGAGAACAGCACGGACCCTGGCCGTGGCCGGAATCCTGTCGGCCGCGCTCGTACCCGTCTCGGCGGCGCCGGCGACGGCCGTCACATGTGACGCCGCGGCCGCTGCCCGGGCGCCGACCAGCAGCAACGACAGCGCCGCGCGGAACGCGGTGATCTGCCTCATCAACAACCAGCGCACGCAGCGGGGGCTGCCGGCGCTCACCGTGAACCAGGCCCTGACGAACGCGGCGCAGCAGCACTCGGCCGCGGCCGTGCAGCAGAAGTGGTGGGGCCCGGGCAGGGATTCCCACACCAACCCCCAGACCGGTTCGACACCGGGGACCCGGATCAAGGCCGCGGGCTACTGCCCGAACCCCAGGTCGTGGGGCTACGCCGAGATCACGTACACGGGCTGGGGCGGCTCGGGAACCCCGAACGCCGCGGTCAACTGGTGGGTGAACGTGAGCACGTACGGCCACCGGCAGATCGTCCTCGACCCGTCGATGCGGGAGATCGGCGCCTGGGCCCAGCCGGGCTCGGCGGACCGCGCCGGAGCCGGCGCGAGCCAGGCCGGCACCTACGTGGTGACGTTCGGCCGCTGCCAGCAGTGACCGGTCACTCGGCCTCGGGACCCTGCGGGGCGCGCTTCTTGGGCTGCGGCCGGCCGGCGGCCAGCAGCTCCTCGACATCGAGCGTGACCTTGGCGCCGAGGCTGTCGGGCAGGGTGGCCGGCTCGCCCGGCGCGTAGAAGGTGGCCGGCCCGCCGTGGCCGAGGTCGCGGACCCGGGTGCCGAGCGCGGCGGCGGTGCGCTCGAAGGCGGCCGTCACCTCCCCGGCGGAGAGGGACCGGTCATCGGGCCCGGGGCCCGGTGGCCACCTCGGCGATCCAGGCCGGCATCACTGCAGGAAGTCGAGCAGCAGGGCCGTCGTGTCTTGCGGGCGTTCCAGGGACGGGAGGTGGCCGGCCCAGGGGAGTTCGAGGTGGCGGGCGCCGGGGATGCGGTGCGCGAGGTCGGCGGCGATGTCGCGGAAGTCCTCGACGTCGTGGGCGCCGCCGATCGCGAGGGTCGGGGCGGCCACGGCCCCGAGGTCGACCTCGCGCTCCGGGAGCTCGTGGCCGTCCTCCACGGTCCGCGCGACGTCGTAGATGCGGCCCTGCATGGTCCGTACGAGCGCCCGGACCGCCTCGTCCGCCGACGGGCCGAGCCAGGTGTCCACCATCAGCTCCACCGCCCCCGCGACGTCCCCCGCCTCGAGCAGCGCGTCCTCCGCGTCGGCGACCTTCTGGAGGGCCGGGCCGCGCGTCTGGGCAGGGACGGCGGAGCAGAGCAGGGCCAGTGCGGACACCCGCTCCGGGTGCCGGGCCGCGATCCCCAGGGCGACGCGGCCGCCGTACGAGGACCCGGCGAAGGCGGCCCGTTCGATGCCGAGGGAGTCCAGCAGGTCCAGTACGTCGTCGACGTCGCGGTAGGGCGCGACGGCCGGCGGCGAGTCCCCGCAGGTACGGAAGTCGGCCCGGACGACCCGGAACCCGGCCTCGGCCAGCGGGCCCCACTGCGGCTCCCACATCCGGCGGTCGCAGACGGAGGAGTGCAGGAGGACCAGCGCCGGGCCGTCCGTCGGGCCGGCGACGTCGTGGGCGAGGAGGGGGTTCACGGGGTTCATGGGGTTCGCGGGGCTCACAGGGCTCATGGGGTTCGTGGAAGTCATGGGGGCATCCTGTCCGAGTCGCGGGCCAACCGCCCCTGGATATCGGGCAGCCGATGCGCTGTCAGAGGGCCCCCTTACGCTCCTGGTCTCCCGTCGACCGCGAGCCGGCCGAGGTGGACGCCTGGCAGGACTGGCTCGAACGGCAGGGCATCACGCAGCCGTTCAAGCAGGCCCACCGCGAGGTCTACCCGCTCACCGACGCCGAGCTGCGCACCGGGCCGTACTCCAACCGGTTCGCCGCGCACTTCCTGCGCCAGCACCAGTTCCACTCGCCGGCCGCGGTCCGCGGCCGGCGCAACAAGTTGCGCCTCGCCGTGGACGACAGCACGCCGCCCGCCGTGCGCGAGCTGCCGCAGTGGGGGCTGCGCGCCGAGTACTGGATCGAGGGAGACAGCGGGGACGGCACGTACGAGGACATCACCGACTCGGGCAGCTTCCTGCGGCTGCGCACCGACCAGGTCCGCTTCTACCCGATCGACGCCCCGCAGAACGTGGCGCACGCATGCGGCGGCGACTACACGATGTGGCTGCGGGGCGGCGAGGCGCCGGTCGACCCGGTGCCGCCGGCCGAGGTCCCCGCGCTGGTGCTCAGCGAAGTCCTGCGCGACGTCGACCTGTTCGTCGGAGTGGCGGACGACACCGGCATCACCGACCCGACCGTCACCCGTCAGATACTCAGGGAACGGGCGTAGTTGATCTGGTTCATCACCCAGGGGAACGTTCCCGCGTCGACCGCAGGGATCATCGTGGAGTGGTGGCGGCCGCCGCTGGTGACGGTGACCTGGATGTAGCCGGTGGTGGTCTTCTCCTTCATGAGGAGGAAGAGCAGGCCCAGCAGGCAGAACAGGAAGAAGATGATCGCGAGCACGACCGCGTGCGTCGGGATCTTCGTCTCGGTGCGGGAGAAGTCCGAGGCGTTCCACATCGCGCCCTTGAGCGGCATCGCGCCCGAGGGGGTGATGATCTGGTCCCCGGCGATGGTGATGTCGCCGAGGGACAGGCCGGAACCGCCGGCGCCCTGCGGGGCGGCCGGGTAGGCCGGGGGCTGCATCGGCGGCTGCGCCTGGGCGGGGATGCCCGCGCCGCCGACGGTCGGCTGGTAGCCCGGTGCGGGCGGAGTGGCGGGGTACCCGTACCCGGCGCCCCCGGGGGCCGCGGGATACGGCGGCGGATAGCCATAACCGGGGCTCCCCGGAGCCCCGTTGTCACTCGCGTACGGATTCGGCTGCTGCTCGCTCATGCGCTCGATCTTTCCACAGCCACCCCCGGCCGAGTACCCCGGTCGGGGGAGCCGTCTATTCGCTTTCGGGCTTGCGCTGCGCGGCGGCCAGGACGGCGGCGACGTCCAGGGTCACCTTGGCGCCGATCGACTCGGGCAGGGTGACGAGCTCACCGGGAGCGTGGATGCGGTGGGTGGCGTACTCGTCCGCCGCCGGCTCGGTGAGGACGTGCAGGCGGTTGTGCCTGCGGTCGACGATCACGTACACCGGGACCTTGGCGTTGGCGTACGCGGTGACCTTCGTCCGCAGGTCGGCCTGGTAATTGCTGGAGGTGACCTCCAGCACCAGGCGGAAGACGACGGGGTCGTAGCAGTTGTTCTCGACGTAGTGGTCGTCGGCGTCCGCATCCACCACGGCGAGATCGGGAATGACGTAACCCTCGCGACCGTCCGGGAGCCAGAGGCCGACCCCCTGGAGCACGTCGGTTTCCTCCTCGTCAAGGCCGGCGGCGATGAAGGGGCGCATGAGCTTGGTGAGGGCCCGGGCGTGGCCGCGGTCCGGGGGTGGCGTCACAAGCATGTGCTCTTCGACGATCTCGACGCGGTAGCCGGGATTCCGCTCCATGAGCGCATTGGCCGCATCGAGCAGTGGCCACGTACCGGTGGGGTGCTCAGCGGGTGCTGCGGACATCACGTGCCTCCCGTGGGCTGCTGTCGAGAGCATCATCGTAGGACGGGAACGGGCACCGCGGCGGGAAACCGGGCCCTCACCCGAACGGGCGAGGGCCCCGCCCCGGAACGGATTCCGGGGCGGGGCCCTCGTACAGCTGACTGCCGGGCGGTCAGAAGCGGCGCGTGATCAGGGCGCGCTTGACTTCCTGGATCGCCTTCGTGACCTCGATGCCGCGGGGGCACGCGTCGGTGCAGTTGAACGTCGTGCGGCAGCGCCACACGCCGTCCTTGTCGTTCAGGATCTCCAGCCGCTGCTCGCCGGCCTCGTCACGCGAGTCGAAGATGAAGCGGTGGGCGTTGACGATCGCCGCCGGGCCGAAGTACTGCCCGTCGTTCCAGAACACCGGGCACGACGAGGTGCACGCCGCGCACAGGATGCACTTCGTGGTGTCGTCGAACCGCTCGCGGTCCTCCGCCGACTGCAGACGCTCACGCGTCGGCTCGTTGCCCTTGGTGACCAGGAACGGCATGACGTCGCGGTACGCCTGGAAGAAGGGGTCCATGTCGACGACGAGGTCCTTCATCACCGTGAGGCCCTTGATGGCCTCGACGGTGATCGGCTTCTCCGGGTTGATGTCCTTGATCAGCGTCTTGCAGGCGAGCCTGTTCTTGCCGTTGATCCGCATCGCGTCGGAGCCGCAGATGCCGTGCGCGCACGACCGGCGGAAGGTCAGCGTGCCGTCGAGGTCCCACTTGATCTTGTGGAGACCGTCGAGCACGCGCTCCTTCGGGTCGATCTCGATCTGGAAGTCCTGCCACTGCGCCTCGTCCGAGATCTCGGGGTTGAAGCGGCGGATCCGGAACGTGACCGTGATGTACGGGGAGGCCGCGGCCGCCTCTTCCATCTTGTCCGTCTTGGACAGGGTCGGGGTAGCCATCAGTACTTACGCTCCATCGGCTGGTAGCGGGTCGTCACGACCGGCTTGTAGTCGAGCCGGACCGAGTCCGAGCCATCGGCTCCGACCTCGCGGTACGCCATGGTGTGGCGCATGAAGTTGACGTCGTCGCGGTTCGGGTAGTCCTCGCGGTAGTGACCGCCGCGGGACTCCTTGCGCGCCAGCGCGGACACGGCCATGACCTCGGCCAGGTCGAGCAGGTTGCCCAGCTCGATGGCCTCCAGCAGGTCCGTGTTGAAGCGCTTGCCCTTGTCCTGGACGGACACGTTCTTGTAGCGCTCCCGCAGCTCCGCGATCTTCTCGACCGCGGTCTTGATGGTCTGCTCCGTACGGAACACCATCACGCAGGCGTCCATCGTCTCCTGGAGCTCCAGGCGCAGGTCGGCGACCCGCTCCTTGCCCGTGGAGTTGCGCAGCTGCTCGACCTGGGCGATGACCTGCTGCGCCGGGTTCTCGGGGAGCTCGACGTAGTCGTTCTCCTGCGAGTACTTCGCCGCGGCGATACCGGAGCGCTTGCCGAACACGTTGATGTCCAGCAGCGAGTTGGTGCCGAGGCGGTTGGCTCCGTGCACGGAGACGCAGGCGACCTCGCCGGCCGCGTACAGGCCCGGGACGACGGTGGTGTTGTCCGCCAGGACCTCACCCTCGACGTTCGTCGGGATGCCGCCCATGGCGTAGTGCGCGGTGGGCTGGATCGGGATCGGGTCCGTGTACGGCTCGATGCCCAGGTACGTGCGCGCGAACTCGGTGATGTCCGGGAGCTTCGCGTCGAGCTGCTCCGGCGGCAGGTGCGTCAGGTCCAGGTACACGTGGTCACCGGCCGGACCGCAGCCGCGGCCCTCACGGATCTCGGTGTAGATGGAGCGCGAGACGACGTCACGGGACGCGAGGTCCTTCATGACCGGCGCGTACTTCTCCATGAAGCGCTCGCCGTCCTTGTTGCGGAGGATGCCGCCCTCACCGCGGGCGCCCTCCGTCAGCAGGATGCCCATGCGCCAGATGCCCGTCGGGTGGAACTGGAAGAACTCCATGTCCTCGAGCGGCAGGCCGCGGCGGTAGCAGGCCGCCTGGCCGTCACCCGTGAGGGTGTGCGCGTTGGAGGTCACCTTGAAGAACTTGCCGGTGCCGCCGGAGGCGTAGATGACGGCCTTCGCCTGGAACACGTGGATCTCGCCGGTGGCGAGCTCGTACGCGACCACGCCGGCCGACTTCTTGACACCGTCCTCCTCGACCAGCAGCTGGTCCAGGACGTAGAACTCGTTGAAGAACTCCACGCCCTCCTTGACGCAGTTCTGGTACAGCGTCTGGAGGATCATGTGGCCGGTGCGGTCCGCGGCGTAGCAGGACCGGCGGACCGGCGCCTCGCCGTGGTTGCGCGAGTGGCCGCCGAAGCGGCGCTGGTCGATGGTGCCGTCCGGGGTGCGGTTGAACGGCAGGCCCATCTTCTCGAGGTCGAGGACCGCGTCGATGGCCTCCTTCGCCAGGATCTCGGCGGCGTCCTGGTCGACCAGGTAGTCACCGCCCTTGACCGTGTCGAAGGTGTGCCACTCCCAGTTGTCCTCTTCCACGTTCGCCAGCGCGGCGGCCATGCCGCCCTGCGCGGCACCCGTGTGGGAGCGGGTGGGGTAGAGCTTCGTCAGCACCGCGGTGCGGCTGCGCTTCGTCGATTCGATCGCGGCGCGCATGCCGGCGCCACCTGCGCCGACGATGACGGTGTCGTACTTGTGGATCTTCATTGGATTCGCCTCAGCCCCGTTGCCTAGCGGATGTTCGGGTCGAAGGTGAAGATCACCAGCGTGCCCAGAAGGATGGTGAACACCGTGGCGGTGTAGAGCAGGCCCTTCAGCCACAGCCGCGTGTTGGCACGCTCCGCGTAGTCGTTGATGACGGTACGCAGGCCGTTGGCGCCGTGCAGCATGGCCAGCCACAGCATCAGCAGGTCCCAGACCTGCCAGAACGGGGACGCCCAGCGGCCGGCCACGAAGGCGAAGCCGACCTTGGAGACGCCGCCGTCCAGCACCAGCTGGATGACGAGGTGGCCGATGACCAGGACGACGAGGACGATGCCCGAGAGGCGCATGAAGAGCCACGCGGCCATCTCGAAGTTGCCGCGGGTCGAGCGCGGGGTCTTGCCCGTGCGCTTGCGCGGGGCCTCGATGTACGGCGCCGGGTTGTCGACGTCGTAGAGGCTCACGCCCTCCACGTCGCCGATGGCCTGGGCGGAAGAAGCGTCAGAAACCGTGTTGTTCGAAGACATGGCGCGTGTCACTTCCCGAACAGTTCAGCAGCTGCGTGACCGAGGACGGGGTACAGGGCCCCGGCCATCAGGATGATCCAGACGATCATCACGCCCCAGAGCATCTGCTTCTGGAGACGGGGGCCCTTGGACCAGAAGTCCACGGCGATCACACGGAGACCGTTCAGCGCGTGGAAAAGGATGGCGGCCACGAGGCCGTACTCCATCAGCGCGACGATCGGAGTCTTGTAGGTAGCCACGACATCGTCGTACGCCTCGGGGGAGACGCGGACGAGAGCGGTGTCGAGGACGTGTACGAACAGGAAGAAGAAGATGAGGACGCCGGTGACTCGATGAGCCACCCAGGACCACATTCCTTCCCGGCCGCGGTACAACGTTCCAGCCGGCACGGAAAACCCTCCGGAAGCGGGGCGGGGGCCAGCCGGCTTCTTTGTCGGTCGGGCCCGGCCGGGTACGGTCCTCCGGCCCCGGACATCGTAGCGACGCTTTGTCGGTTCCCTCGCGCCGGGTCCATCGGTGTGATCAAACAGGCACGGACGGACTATCCCACAGGGGCGAATAGCCCTGAATCCGCGGCAGAAACCCCGTCCCGCGAGGTCAGCCAATGTGTCAGATCCGCCAGCCGGACCTGGGCGAGGCGGCGCAGCTCGTCCGCCGAGATCGACCGCTCCTCGTCCGCCTCGAGCTCCATCCGGCGTCGGACCGCGGTCAGCAGCTGGTCCGCCTGCTCCTCCGGCGGATGCCCGTCCAGGCAGATCACGAAGGCGTGACCGAACTTGCGCTCGTACTCCGCATGGGCCGCGTCGAGCGCCAGCAGCGCGGCGTACGGGGCCCCGTGGTCCAGCTCCACCGGGACCTCCGACGCCAGTGCCTCGCTCAGATCCGCCTGGGAGAGGTCGTACGAGGCCTCGTCGGCGGCGGCCAGCAGCGTGTCGGGATCCGGGTAGGGGCGGTGGGTCGCCACCCGCTGGGCCCAGCGACGGCTCCCGCAGCAGTGCAGCAGGACGGCCTCGGCGGCTTCGGGGGAGAGGGCGTTGAACCGCGCCAGCCCGGAGCCGTGAGAAGGATCGGAGCTGCCGCGGGCCTGTGCCGGAAGGTGGCTGGACAGCGGGGGGCTCCTCGGGGCGCGGCGCGGGTGTACCGCCACGCTAGCGACGCGGGGCCGGGTGTGTCGTACCCATCCGAGGTTTTCACCCGGAAGTGAGCCGAAAGGATGACGTGATGAGGGGCGACGCGCCGGAAAGCCGGGATCAACGGCGGTGCACAGAGGGGCGCAGGGGGAGGAGGAAGACGACCGAGGCCGCCACCCCCCACAGGAGAGGCCCCGGTCGCCGTCCGTACGGGCTCGTGCGACAAGCCCGTACCCCTGTCAGCGCCGCGAGTGCGTTTTGTGTCACACCCCGCTTCGCGCACGAATGGTTGCTCCCCGTACACCGCGTGGACGAAGGTACTTGAAAGCCGTAACGTGCTGATTTGCGCCACACGTACAGGACAGTGAACGGGTTGGGGACTTTGCTGGGGGACGACGCGGAGCTGACCGCCGCGGTGCTCGCGGCACAGGGCGGCGACGAGAGCGGGTTCCGTGCTGTGTACCGCGCCGTGCACCCACGCCTGCTCGGTTACGTCCGCACGCTCGTCGGGGACGCCGACGCGGAAGACGTGACCTCCGAGGCCTGGCTGCAGATCGCCCGCGACCTCGACTCCTTCACCGGCGACGCCGACCGCTTCCGCGGCTGGGCCGCCCGGATCGGCCGCAACCGGGCCCTCGACCACATCCGCATGCGCGGGCGCCGCCCCGCCATAGGCGGCGACGAGACCGAACTAACGGGCCGTGCCGCCGACAGCGACACCGCCGGCGAGGCGATGGAGGCCCTGTCGACCGGCCGGACCATGGCGCTGATCGCACAGCTTCCGCAGGACCAGGCCGAGGCCGTGGTGCTCCGCGTCGTCGTCGGCCTGGACGCCAAGAGTGCGGCCGAGACCCTGGGCAAGCGGCCCGGAGCGGTACGCACCGCAGCCCACCGGGGCCTGAAGAAACTGGCCGAGCTGCTCGGCCAGGAGGGCGGCTTCGGGCCGGACCTGGATCCGGGCTCGGATTCGGCGGGGCCGGTCGGCCATAATGCCGGTGGCCAGGCGCAGGACGGCAGGGGCGGGAGGGATCTCGACGCCGTACCCGCTCAGCGCGGCCGGGGCGGTGGCCTCGTGGAGCAAACCGGTGTGACGCATTCACGTTGGCGGACGCAGAAGGACATGTGATGGCCGACGAGCGCAACAGGTGGCTGGACAAGGCCGCGGCGGAACGAGTGCTGCGCGGCGGCCAGGCCGCACCTGGCGCCGACCGGCGCGCCCATGAAGCGGAGGCCCGGCTGCGGGCCGCTCTCGACATGCTGGCCGCGCCCCAGCCGCCCACCGGGGTGGAACTGCCCGGCGAGGCCGCCGCAGTGGCCGCCTTCCGCGCGGCGCGCGGCGGGGCCCTCGCGGGCGGGACGTCCGGGGCGGCTTCGGCGTCGGGGGCGTCCGAGGCGGCTCCGGCGCCCGGGGTGTCCGCGATATCCGCCGTGCCCGCGATGTCCGTACCGGCCGGCGCCGACACCGCGCCCCTCGTGGAACTGGGCACGGCCGCCGTACCCCTCACCGTCGCCGCGTCCCGGCGCGGCCGCCCGGCGCGCTTCGCCCTGGTCGCCGCACTGGCGGGCGTCGCCGTCGGCAGCCTGGCGGTCGCCGCCGGGGCCGGCCTGCTGGACCGGGCCACGAACGACACGGCGGGCCCCGCACCGGCGGTGTCCCTCAGCGCCGACGAGAATCCGACGACGGCCGGCGACACCGCGGGCCCGACCCTCGCACCCCAGCTGCGGCCCACCCCGCTCCGCGGCACGGACGGCTCGGCGCCGAGCCCGGGCACGGCACAGACGCCGGGCGCCGACGCGGGCACGGGCGCGGTCCAGGGATTCGGAACCGGAACGGGAACCGGCCCCGGCACCTCGTCCGGCGGCAGCGCCGGCACGGACGACGCGGGTGGCAAGGACGCGAGGGACGGCAAGGACGCCTTCGCCGGCGGGACCACCTCGCTGAAGGACGCGGACAAGCAGAGCCGCCTCAAGGCGGTGGACCTGTGCGAGGCCTACCGGTCGGGGCACATGACCTCCGACCGCCGCGAGCGGCTCTCGAAGCTGGCGCAGGGCCTGGCGCGCATCCCGCACTTCTGCGAGGCGCTGCTCGACGGGCCCGTCCGGAGCGACGCGCCGACCGTTCCGCGCACGGCCGACGACGGGAGCTCCGTCCTCAAGGCCCCGACGCTCGCCCCGGCGAGCCCGGTCGCACCCGCGTCTTCCGGGGCGCCCCTCAAGCTGCGCTGACGGCTGCGGCCACGGCGGCCGTCGGCTGTCAGGCGTTCCTTCGGGTGGTCCGCGAGCACGCCTCGAGCGGGTCCCGAGCGGCGGGGTGAGCCGGCTGTAACACTTTTCGAACCTGCGGCGCAGTACATAACGAGCCGACTGGTCATCGGCCGCGCATGAGCCGGGGTTCCCCCCGTACCCCTGGGCTCTGCGCACCCGGCGCGGGCGGGGTTCGTTCCCCCGGCCCTGCCCGCGCCTCTACTTCTTCGACCGGATCACCGGGATCCCCGGGATCGCCCGGGGACCATCGGAATCACGCGGATCACGCGGATCATGCGGATCGCCCGGGATCACCAGTAGACGACGACCTTGTCGCCCACGTGCACCTGCTCGAACAGCGACGCGAGCTTGCCCTTGTCCCGGACGTTCACGCAGCCGTGCGAGGCGCCGGCGTAGCCGCGGGCCGCGAAGTCGGCGGAGTAGTGCACCGCCTGACCCTGGCTGAAGAACATCGAGTACGGCATCGGCGTGTGGTAGATGGTCGACGTCCAGTCCTTGGCCTTCCACTCCACCTTGAACTCGCCCTCACGGGTCGGGGTGTTCTCGGAGCCGAAGCGGACGTCCATGGAGGAGACGACCTTGCCGTCGATCATCCAGGCGAGCGTGCGGCTCTCCTTGCTGATGCACATGACGCGGCCCGTCATGCAGCGCGGGTCCGGCGCGTCGACCTCGTTGACGGTCGGCGGGCGCAGCTCGTCGGCGGTGGGCTTCTTGCTCAGGCTCTGGATCTTCTTCCAGGTGGCCTCGTCGACGGCGCCGGATGCCGTCAGGCCGTTCTTCGCCTGGAAGGCCTTGACCGCGGCGGTCGTCTTCGAACCGTAGAAACCGGTGGGCGCGACCGTCATGTACTTGAGCTGCTTCAGGCGGGCCTGGAGCTCGCGCACCTGCTCGCTCTCGTCGCCGTTCGCCATGACGGCCTTGACCGTCGGCGAGGCAGACGCGGACGGCGAGGCCGACTGCGAGGCGGACGGCGAGGGCGAGGCGTCGGCGGGCTTGTTGTCCGTCGACGGGGAGCTCTCGGGGGTGGAACCCGCCGCGGACGCGGACGGAACCGAAGAGGCGGAGCCGGCCGGCTCCGTCTTCTGGGGCCCGCAGGCGGTCGCGGCGAGCGCGACGGCGGTGGCCACCCCGAGCGTGCGGACTATGAATCTCTGGCGGTGCATTGCAGTCCCCCGATTTCTACGTCGTGTATCTAGGTGATGCCTGGCGGGCGTGGAGAGTTGCAGACGGTCCAGGGATGTTGCGCCATTGTGACCAGCGGCCGTCAGGGGACGGCCGAGCCGTCGCGGGGAGGTTGTATCAGCCCCGGGGCCGTTTGCTCCATGGAGGGCTTGGTCACATGGCGAGTACTGAGAGCGGATTTCCGATCGAACCCGTTTACGGGCCGGGCGATCTGACGGGGTGGGATCCCGAGGGCAAACTGGGTGAACCAGGGGCGTATCCGTACACGCGAGGGGTCTACCCGACGATGTACACCGGCAAGCCGTGGACGATGCGGCAGTACGCCGGGTTCGGGACGGCGGCCGAATCCAACGCGCGCTACCGGCAGCTCATCGCCGGCGGCGGCACCGGGCTGTCCGTCGCCTTCGACCTGCCGACGCAGATGGGGCACGACTCCGACGCGCCGCTCGCGCACGGGGAGGTCGGGAAGGTCGGCGTCGCGATCGACTCGGTCGAGGACATGCGGGTGCTGTTCGACGGGATCCCGCTCGACCGGGTCTCCACGTCCATGACGATCAACGCCCCCGCGGCGCTGCTGCTGCTGATGTACCAGCTGGTGGCCGAGGAGCACGGGATCGACGGCGGGCAGCTGACCGGGACCGTCCAGAACGACGTGCTCAAGGAGTACATCGCGCGGGGCACGTACATCTTCCCGCCCGAGCCCTCGCTGCGGCTGACGGCCGACACCTTCCGCTACTGCAAGGCCGAGATCCCCCGCTGGAACACCATCTCCATCTCCGGCTACCACATGGCCGAGGCCGGGGCCTCGCCCGCGCAGGAGATCGGCTTCACTCTCGCGGACGGGATCGCGTACGTACGGACGGCGCTGGCCGCCGGGATGGAGGTCGACGAGTTCGCCCCGCGCCTCTCCTTCTTCTTCGTCGCCCGCACCACGCTGCTCGAGGAGGTCGCGAAGTTCCGGGCCGCACGGCGGATCTGGGCCCGGGTCATGCGCGAGGAGTTCGGGGCCCGGAACCCGAAGTCGCTGATGCTGCGCTTCCACACCCAGACCGCCGGGGTCCAGCTGACGGCGCAGCAGCCGGAGCTGAATCTCGTACGGGTGGCCGTGCAGGCGCTCGGGGCGGTGCTGGGCGGCACGCAGTCGCTGCACACCAACTCCTTCGACGAGGCGATCGCCCTGCCGACGGAGAAATCGGCCCGGCTGGCGCTGCGGACGCAGCAGGTGCTGGCGTACGAGACGGACGTGCCGCACACCGTCGACCCCTTCGCCGGCTCGTACGCGGTGGAGCGGATGACCGACGAGGTCGAGGCGGCGGCGCTCGCACTGATGCGGCGGGTCGAGGACCTGGGCGGGGCGGTGGCCGCGATCGAGGCCGGCTTCCAGAAGGGGGAGATCGAGCGGAACGCGTACCGCATCGCGCGGGAGACGGACGAGGGCGAGCGCGTGGTGGTCGGGGTCAACCGGTTCGCGCTGGAGCAGGAGGAGCGGTACGAGCCGCTCCGCGTCGACCCGGCGATCGAGGACCGACAGCGGGAGGCGCTGGCGGTCCTGCGCGCGAGCCGCGACGCCGGGGCGGTGTCGGCGGCGCTGGCCGCGCTCCGCGAGGCGGCGGCGGGTACGGCGAACGTCCTCCCTCCGATGAAGGAGGCCCTGCGCGCCCGCGCCACGGTGGGCGAGGTCTGCAACGCCCTGCGGGAGGTGTGGGGGACGTACGAACCGACTGATTCCACATGGTGATATCCACATGGTGAAATCCAGCCACGACAGGTGCATGCCTATGGGACACTCCTGCGCATGCTGGGTGTCATCGATCTGCCGACCTACCTCGTCGGGCTCATACTGATCATTTTGTTGCCGGGGCCGAACTCGCTGTACGTGCTCTCCGTCGCGGCGCGACGCGGCGTGCGCACCGGGTACAAGGCCGCCGCCGGCGTGTTCACCGGGGATGCGGTCCTGATGGTGCTCGCCGCCGCCGGGGCGGGGGCGCTGCTCCAGGCCAGTCCGGTGGCCTTCGGCGTCGTCAAGCTGCTCGGTGCCGGGTACCTGACCTGGCTCGCCGTCGGGATGATGCGCGGTGCGTGGGCGCTGTGGCGCTCTCGCGCCGAGCGGGCCGAGCGGGACGAGGCCCCGGACGCAGCCCCGGCCGAGGGGGAGCGGCCGTACCGGCGGGCGCTGCTGATCAGCCTGTTCAACCCGAAGGCGATCCTGTTCCTCGTCTCCTTCTTCGTGCAGTTCGTGGATCCCTCGTACGCCTACCCGGCGCTCTCGTTCCTCCTGCTGGGCACGCTGCTCCAGCTCGGCAGCTTCCTGTACCTGACCCTGCTGATCTTCGGCGGCACCCGGCTGTCCGCGGCCTTCCGCCGCCGCAAGCGGCTCTCGGCCGGGGCCACCTCGGCGGCGGGCGTGCTGTTCCTCGGCTTCGCCGCCAAGCTCGCCGTCAGCTGAGCCGGCTGCCGCGGGCCGCGCGCAGCCGCCGGAGCCGACGGACCACGCGGCGGACGGCCGGGTTGTGCGGCAGGAAGGACAGCTGGGCCGGGATGCCGCCGGGCAGCCCGAGGGTGGTCAGCCGGCGGCGTTTGAAGTAGCGCCAGGTGCGGTCGTCGAGATGCGCGGCCAGATAGCGTTCGGCGTCCGTGCGGCGCGGGGCCAGGATCTGCGGCTGCATGGAGAACCCGACCGCGGTGAGCAGCCCGGCCAGGCCGTCGCGGACCTCGTCGGGGCCGGGCGCGGTCCAGTCGGCCACGGCCCCGGCGTCCGCGAGGGCGGGGAGCAGCGCGTCGACCACCGTGAGCGGGATCCGGTTGCTGTTCTGGTACGGGGCGAGGCGGGCCAGTATGGCCTCGGTCCCGGTGCGCGCGACCGGCAGCCCGTACAGGGTGGCGGCGGTCAGCAGCCCGGTGGAGAAGCAGCCGACGACCAGGGCGGGGCGCAGCCGCTGGTAGAGCGTCTCGGCCAGGACCGGGGTGGCCATGACGGTGAGGCGGACGCCGAGTCGCTCGGCTTCGGCCTCGGCGCGGCGGGAGTACGCGGCGGGGGCGCTGGGGTGGGGCTTGAAGACGAGCTCGCGGTGGCCGAGGGCGTGCGCGCCCCGGACCATCTCCGCGTGGAGGTCTTCCTCCTCGTGCGGGGAGAGGAGTTCGAGGGCCGAGAGGTATTGGCCCAGAAGCAGCGCCGGCGCCTCGCCGATCCCGTCCAACTCGGGTCCGTGCGAGGGGAGTTCGCCGAGCACCTTGAGGAACTCCGGAGTAGGGACCAGCTCCGGCGGTACGTCGAACTCGGTGAGCAGCAGCGGTTCCAGACCCGGCACCAGGTCCAGGTGCAGGACGCGGCGCACGCGCATGCCGAGCTGCGGGTCGAGGCGGAAGCGGGTGGGGCCGTAGCTCATCAGCCCGTCGGCGTAGACGTCGACGGCGGCGCCGGGGAACAGCGTGCACAGGGTCCGGGCGGGCGGGACCTGGATCGACTCCACGATGATCTCGATGCGGTCCTCGCCCAGTCCCCAGATCGCCCGGAGCTGGCGCTCCCACAGGGGGACGTCCTCGGGGCGCGGGGCCCAGGCGCTGGGGTGCTGCGGGGCGATGGCGGCGTTCCAGTCGAGCACCTCGTCGAAGCGGGTGCGCAGCGCGGCGAAGCCCGGCATGTCGGCGAGGCCGGGGGAGACCTCGGCGGTGAGGGCGTGGTTGCTGGTGAGCAGGATGCGGCGGCCGGCCGGCGGGAAGCTGCCCGCGTCGATGCCGGCGGCGAGCGTGGCCGTCCCGTAGAGCGTGGAGGCGAGGAAGATCTGCGTGCAGGGAGGGGTGTCGTGAGGGGCCATCAGAGCGCGGCTCCCGCTCGTGCGGGCCGGCGGCGCAGTCGGCGCAGCACTCCGGCGCGGTCGGCGTCCATTGCGTTCAGGGCCTGGTCGAGTACGTCCTGGGGCATGCGTCCGAGCGCGGCCGTGCTCATCGAACGGAGTTTCTTGGCCACGGCCGGTTCGTACCTTTCGATGGTCCCGATATGGTGCGCGATAATTGCACAATATGTTCGGACGGCTTTCGGGAGAAGAAGATCGCTTTCCCGGTCTTCTGCCGTATCGGCCAGAACCTGGTCGAAAGCCCTGATGAAATCGAGCTGGCGCTCGTCCTTGATCTGCGTGAGCGAGGTCGCGACCCCGCGCCGGTAGAAGATCCCCGGTAGTCCGACCGCCGCGAACGAATCCGCCCCCCGGTGCAGCCGCCAGATCCACGGCCGGTCCTCCGCCGTCCGCAGTCCGTCGGTGAAGTGCAGCAGCCCGCGGTCGAGCAGCCGTCGGTGGTACATGCCGGCCCAGGCGTACGGGTAGTCGACCGAGGTGGCCCGCGAGGCGGGCAGGATCCCGCCCCGCGGATCGCCGACGACCAGCTGCGGACCGTACGGGACGCGCTGCACGGAGCGGGTGCGGCCGGTCACCTGGACATGGTCGTTGCGGACGAAATCGCAGCTCAGCGCCTCTATGGCGGCCAGAGTTCGGGCCAGGTGGCCGGGCGCCAGCCAGTCGTCGCCGTCCAGGAACGTCACGTACTCGCCGCGGGCCGCGTCCAGGCCGGTGTTCCGGGCGGTGGCCAGGCCGCCGTTCCGTTCATGTCTGAGGAGCACCGCCCCCGGCAGCTCGCGCGCCGCCCGCTCCAGGAGTTCGGGCGTCCCGTCCGTCGAACAGTCGTCGACGAGCAGGAACTCGAAATCGTCCCGGGCGTTCAGTTCGAGGCTTTTCAGGGCATCCGGCGCGTATGTCTGCACGTTGTAGAACGGCACGACAACAGAGAGCTTGAGCACCCGCGAGACGTTAAGGCGCCGTCCGGCATTCACCGTGGCCCGTGTGCGGATTCCATGTGAACGAAGAAGGGCGGGCGCGTTAACCCGTGCGGTTTCGCGTGACGTAGACGGGTTGTTAACCCGCTGTTGTACGTTCGTTGGGCCGATCACCGAAATTGCGGAATAGCTTCTGCCGGGTGCCAGCCAGTCATCGTGCCGCCACTCGTACTCGTACTGCCCTTCGCGTCGCCGTACTCGCCGATTCCGATACGCGATGGAAATGGGGCGCACTCACCGCCCGCCGCCTCGCGGCGGAGGCATCCCCGGCGGTGGCCGGGGGAGAGCCGCATCTCACCGGATACCTGCTCCGCGGCCGGGCCACCCCGACCGCGCGCCAG
This sequence comes from Streptomyces sp. NPDC031132, assembly GCF_055570595.1. NCBI lineage: Bacteria > Bacillati > Actinomycetota > Actinomycetes > Kitasatosporales > Streptomycetaceae > Streptomyces > Streptomyces sp. NPDC031132. The sequence continues at coordinate 238,746 of NZ_JBVIGX010000003.1, read as the reverse complement.
CTCGGCGAGGTGGGCGTCCGCGCCGACCGGCTCTCCGAGGTGACCTGCGCGCAGTTCCTCGCGGAGCTCGAGCGCGAGCGGTACGACGTCGTCGTCCTCGCCCTCGTCGGCGGAGCCGTCCAGGCCGTCCTGCACGGGGTCCGCGCCCTGTGGCCCGAGCCCGCCGCCCGCCCCGTCCTCGTCACCGGGTACGTGGGCGTCGTATACGAGAAGCTCGCCGACGGGCTGCTGCTGCGACACGGGGCCGACCTCGTCCTCGCCAACTCCCGGTACGACGCAGGACGCTTCCGCGCGGTGTACGAGGGCGTCGGCGCGGACGCCGGCGCCGTCACGGAGACGGCCCTGCCGTTCCTGGACGGAGCGGCGTACGAAAGGGCCGGCAGCAGCGCCCGCACCGTGGTCTTCGCCGTCCAGCCGTCCGTCCCCGAGCGCCGCTCCGACCGTGCGTACCTGCTGGAGCGGGCCGCCCGGCACGCCCGGCTGCACCCGGAGCGCGAGGTGCTGATCAAGCTGCGCAGCCGGCCCGGGGAGCACACCACGCACCTGGAGGAGCAGCCCTACCAGCGGCTCGCCGAGCGGATCCCCGGCGGACTGCCCGCCAACTGCCGGCTGGTGTACGGGAACATGGGCGAGGTCTTGGACGGCACGGACCTGCTGGTCACGGTGTCCTCCACGGCCGCGCTGGAATCCCTGCACCGCGGGATCCCGACGGCCGTCCTCACCGACCTCGGCATCCGCGAGGTGCTCGGCAACCACCACTTCCTCGGCTCGGGCTGCCTGGCTTCCTGGGACCAGCTCGACGCCGGACTGCTGCCGCAGGGCGACCCGGACTGGCTGGCCGACCAGGGCGTGACGGGTGCGTCCGGCGCCCCGGACCCCTTCGCCGCCGCCCGTGCCCGGCTCGGCGAACTGCTGGACCTCCCGGTCCTCCCCGCCGTCGCCCCCTACTACACGCAGGTCACCGCGCCCGGGTACCTGCCCGGGATCCTGGCCCGGCACCATCTCGCCCCCGACGGAACCCCGCTGCCCGGCGCCGTCCGGGAGAGCGGCGGGGAGTCCCGGCTGCGCCGCCGGCTCCGCTCGCACCTGCGCGAGGCCGCCCGCGGGGCGTACCGGCACGGGGTCCAGCGCGTGGCTCCGATGATCCGCCGGATGGGGGAGCTGTGAGCCCCACCGCGCGGACCGCCGTGAGCCCAGCCGTGCGTACCGCCGTGAGCCCCGCCGCGCGGACCGCCGTGAGCCCAGCCGTGCGTACCGCCGTGAGCCCCGCCGCGCGTACCGCCGCGGACCCTGGCGTGCGTACCGCCGCGAGCCCTGGCGTGCGTACCGCCGCGGACCCTGCCGTGGGCCCTGCCGATGCCTCCGCCGCGGACCCCGCGAGGCGCCCCCGCGTCCTGGCCGTGATCCCGGCCCGCGGCGGCTCCAAGGGCGTCCCGGGGAAGAACCTCGCCGAGGTGGCCGGAGTCCCGCTCGTCGTCCGGGCCGTCCAGGCCTGCCGGGGCGCGGCCACCGTCACCGACGTCGTGGTCTCCACCGACGCAGGCCCCATCGCCGACGCCGCCCGCACCGCCGGGGCCGACGCGATCCGCCGGCCCGCGGCGATCTCCGGGGACACCGCGAGCAGCGAAGCCGCCGTGCTGCACGCGCTCGACGCCTTCGAGGAACTGCACTCCCTCACCGTGGACGTCGTCCTCCTCGTCCAGTGCACCAGCCCCTTCCTGACCTCCTCCGACGTCGAGTCCGTCGCCGCAGCCGTCGCATCCGGCGCGGCCGACTCGGCCCTGACCGTCGCCCCCTTCCACGGCTTCCTCTGGCGGGAGGCCGCCGACGGCGCCGGCAACGGCGTCAACCACGACAAGGCCGTACGCCCCCGCCGGCAGGACCGCCCCCAGGACCTGCTGGAGACCGGCGCCGCCTACGCCATGGACGCCACCGGCTTCCGCACCGCCCGGCACCGCTTCTTCGGGCGCACCCTCCCCGTCGCCACCGACCCCGCGCGGGTCCTGGAGATCGACGACCCGCACGACCTGGCCCGCGCCCGCCTCCTCGCCCCCCTGTTCGCACCCCCTCCGCACCCCCACGCACCGAACGAAGGACCTGAGCTGCCATGACCGTCGCCACCCCCAACTCCCGCCTGCGCCCCTTCGGCTCGCGCACCGCCGGCCCCGGCCGCCCCGTCTACGTCGTCGGCGAGATCGGCATCAACCACAACGGCGACCTCGGCAACGCGTTCGCCCTCATCGACGCCGCCGCCGAAGCGGGCTGCGACGCCGTGAAGTTCCAGAAGCGCACCCCGGAGATCTGCACCCCGCGCGACCAGTGGGACATCGAGCGCGACACCCCCTGGGGCCGGATGACGTACATCGACTACCGCCACCGCGTGGAGTTCGGCGAGGCCGAGTACCGCTCCATCGACGAGCACTGCGCCAAGCGCGGCATCGACTGGTTCGCCTCCCCGTGGGACACCGAGGCCGTCGCCTTCCTGGAGAAGTTCGACGTGCCCGCCCACAAGGTGGCCTCCGCCTCCCTCACCGACGACGAGCTGCTGCGCGCCCTGCGCGCCACCGGCCGTACGGTCGTCCTGTCCACCGGCATGTCCACCCCGCAGCAGATCCGGCACGCGGTGGAGGTGCTCGGCAGCGACAACATCCTGCTCTGCCACGCCACTTCGACGTACCCGGCCAAGGCCGAGGAGCTCAACCTGCGGGTGATCAACACCCTCCAGGAGGAGTACCCCAACGTCCCGATCGGCTACTCCGGCCACGAGACGGGCCTGCAGACCACCCTCGCGGCCGTCGCCCTCGGCGCCACCTTCGTCGAGCGGCACATCACCCTCGACCGCGCCATGTGGGGCTCCGACCAGGCCGCCTCCGTGGAGCCTGGCGGCCTCGCCCGCCTCGTCCGCGACATCCGCACCATCGAGACCGCCCTCGGCGACGGCGTCAAGCGCGTCTACGAATCCGAGCTCGGCCCCATGAAGAAGCTCCGCCGGGTCCAGGGCGCACTCGCCTCCGTCTGAGCTGCGGTCTTCCGCTCTTCGGCCTCTCCGCCGTCCCGCCCGGTGTCCGTCCGGCATGACGCTCCGCCCCCGCCCCTGACGAGGAGTACGTGGTGACCCCCTCAGCCTCCACCCTGGCTTTCGTCGAGAGTCCGGTCCAGCTCCTGAACGTGCTGGAGTGGGCGTACGCCGAAGCCGTGGCCACACCGGGCGGCGCCGTCCGGCTGGCCGGCGTCCCCCGCCAGCCGGGCCCGCTCGCCTCCCGCGGACCCGAAGAGGGCGGCTCTCCCCGCCCCGCCCCGGGCCGGCCCGGCCGGTTCACCGCCGCAAGCCCGGCCTCGGAAACCGAACGGTCTGCGCTCGGCTCCGGTTCGGCGAGCGCGGGGTCCTGGCTGCGGATCGTCGTACTGCCCCCCACCGACCCCATGTCCCGCGGCCAGCTCCGCCGGATGGCGGGCCTCGCGCGGGACGAGGGGCACGAGGTCGCCTGGCAGGAGGCCCGCGGCGGCCGGCTCGCGCCCTTCAGGGCGCTCGCCGCGCTCGCCCGGGACGTGCGCGCGGCCCGCCGGGTCGTCGTCGGCGACCCCTTCTCCCGGTACGTGCAGCTCCTGCTCACCCTCGTACGGGCCGAAGAGCTCGTGGTGGTCGACGACGGGACCGCCACCATGGAGTTCGTCGCCCAGACCGGCCGCGGCGAGCGCCTCGTGCGCTGGCACCGGGTCGGCGGCGGCGGCCTGCCCGGCCGCGTCCGCGAGCTCGCGTACGCGCCGGTCTCGGCCACCGCCCGGCGCCGCTTCACCCCGGCCGCCGGCAAGGGGCGCCGCGTCGAGGTGTTCAGCTCGATGCCCGTCACCGTCCACGGCGCGATGACGCTGCGGGTCAACGAGTTCGCCTGGACCCGCTCCCGGTTCGGCCCGCCGCGCCTGACCAAGGGCACCGACCTGGTGGGCACGTCCCTCGTGGAGACCGGCGTGGTCGACCCGGCCCGCTACCTGGACGCCGTACGCGCCCTGACCCTGGAGCACGGAGCCACCCGCTACTTCGCGCACCGCCGGGAGTCCGCGGAGAAGCTGCGCGCGCTCGGCGAGGCGACCGGGCTCGAGATCGTCCGTCCGGACCTGCCGCTGGAGCTGATCGCCCGGCGCGGACCGGTCGGCCGAACGATCGTCAGCTTTCCGTCCACCGTCGTCCACACCCTGCCGTACGCGCTGACCGGAACCGGTGTGACCGTCGCCGTATGCAATGTCGACCCGGCCTGGCTCACCGGCTCCGCCTCGCCGCGGGCCCGCAGCTTCCTCGCCGGAGTCACCGAGACCGCCCGCGATGTGCACAGACTCCCTGCCCAGACGGCCTCTGCGGCCGGATGAGCGGGCGAGTGTACCCCCAGGTGCATCCGGTCATGCGTCCAGAGGTCTGGTTTTTTTCCCCTAACGGCATGAACTTTTGGTGATCTCCAGCCACTTGGCCCATAGGTGGGCCTACCCTTCAACGGGTGAACCAGTTGATGTCCCGCGAGTCCCAGACCGCCCTGCCCGGCACGCCCGACCGGCCCGAGCTGCCCGGCAAGCTTCCGGACCACCTGCGTGCCGAACTGATCGCCTTCCGCCGGGACTTGCACATGCACCCCGAGCTAGGACACCAGGAGTTCCGCACCACGGCGGCGCTCAAGGCCCGGTTGGAGAAAGCCGGCCTGCGCCCCCGCGTGCTGAAGTCCGGAACAGGCCTGATCTGTGACGTGGGCACCTGGGACGGGGGCCGGCCGATGCTGGCCCTCCGCGCGGACATCGACGCCCTGCCCATTCCGGACACCAAGACCCACGTGGCGTACCGCTCGACCTTCCCCGACCGCGCCCACGCCTGCGGCCACGACGTGCACACCGCCGTCGTCCTCGGCGCGGGGCTGGTCCTCGCCGACCTCGACCGGCAGGGCCTGCTGCCCCGCCCCGTGCGGCTGCTGTTCCAGCCCGCCGAGGAGGTGCTGCCCGGCGGGGCCACCGACGCCATCGAGTCCGGTGTCCTGGACGGCGTGGGCCGGATCGTCGCGGTGCACTGCGACCCGCGGGTCGACGCCGGGAAGATCGGACTGCGGACCGGGCCCATCACGTCCGCCTGCGACCGGCTGGAGATCACGTTGGCCGGCCCCGGCGGGCACACGGCCCGCCCGCACCTGACCACCGACCTGGTGACGGCCGCCGCGCGCGTCGCCGTCGACCTGCCGGCCGTGATGTCCCGCCGGATGGACGCCCGCTCGGGGATGTCGATCACCTGGGGCCGGATCGAGGCCGGGCACGCCTGCAACGTGATCCCGATGCACGCCGAGCTGTCCGGGACCATCCGCTGCCTGGACATCAACGCCTGGCACGAGGCACCCGACCAGATCCACGCCGCGATCGACGAGATCGCCGGGATGCACCGGGCCAAGTCGGAGATCACCTACGTCCGCGGGGTCCCGCCGGTCGTCAACGACCCGGTGGTCACCGAGCTGCTGCGCGAGTCGATGGCGGCCCGGCTCGGGAAGGACTCCGTCGAGGACACCGAGCAGAGCCTCGGCGGCGAGGACTTCTCCTGGTACCTCGAGCACGTGCCCGGAGCCATGGCCCGGCTCGGCGTGCACACTCCCGGCGCGAGCGCCAAGAGGGACCTGCACCGGGGCGACTTCGACGTCGACGAGTCCGCGATCGGCGTCGGCGTGGAGTTCTTCACGGCCGCCGCACTGCTCGACGGGCGGCGTTCCAGGCCGATCGGGTAAAAATTTCTACAACATCTGAGCGCCTGCCGTCACACCTGTCCAGCCCTTGGTACACAAGGGCTGGACGTCCGGGCAGTTACCAATCGGTCACTGTCCGATTCGCGACGATCCGATAACGACTCATGAACGGCCTCTTAACTGACATCTACGCGCGTTACGATCGCCGCGAAACCAGCGCCGGTCGTGGCGCTTCGGTCAGGTTTTGAAGGAGCCTCCCCTTGCGCCGGATCACCAGGATCGCCACCGTGGGCATCGCGTCCGCGGCGCTGGCCCTCTCGGCCACCGCCTGTGGCGGAAAGAAGTCGTCCGACTCCTCCGCGTCCTCGTCGGAGTCGTCGTCGGGCCAGAAGTCCGCAGCCATCGCGTACGACATCGGCGGCCGCGGTGACCAGTCCTTCAACGACGCCGCGTTCGCGGGTCTGGAGAAGGCCGAGAAGGACCTCAAGATCAAGGGCGCCGAGGCCGAGCCCACCGAGGGCGAGAGCGAGGCCGACAAGGTCCAGCGCCTCACCGAGCTCGCGCGCAAGGGTAACAACCCGGTCATCGGTGTCGGCTTCGCCTACGCGCCGGCCATCAAGAAGGTCGCCGCGAAGTTCCCGAACACCACGTTCGGCCTCATCGACGACACCTCGGTGACCGACAAGAACATCGCCAACCTGGTCTTCAACGAGGAGCAGGGCTCCTACCTGGCCGGCGTCGCCGCCGCCAAGGCGTCGAAGACCGGCAAGGTCGGCTTCATCGGCGGTGTCGAGGTTCCGCTGATCAAGAAGTTCGAGGCGGGCTTCGCGCAGGGCGTCAAGGACACCAACCCCAACGCCGAGGTGCTGTCGACCTACCTGACGCAGCCCCCGGACTTCTCCGGTTTCGCCAAGCCCGACCTCGGCAAGGCCGCCGCCCAGGGCCAGCTGGCCAAGGGTGCCGACGTGATCTACTCCGCCGCCGGTCTTGCCGGTTCGGGTGCGATCGAGGCCACCGCCGCCGCCGGCAAGTGGGCCATCGGCGTCGACTCCGACCAGTACAACCAGGCCGGTCTGGCGAAGTACAAGGACCACATCCTGACCTCGGTCACGAAGGACGTCCCGGACGCGGTCTTCAACCTGATCAAGTCGGTCGAGGACGGCCAGCCGCAGAACGGTGAGATCCGTTACGGTCTCGACAAGGACGGCGTCGGCCTGGCCGACTCCAACCCCGAGTACAAGAAGATGACGGACGTCACCGCCGCGGTCGAGAAGGCGAAGGCCGAGATCATCGCCAAGAAGATCAACGTCAAGATCGCCCCGTAAGGCAGTCTCTGACATGCAGTAATGGTCTCCGGGGTCCGGGAAGCGGTCTCTATCGCTCCCGGGCCCCGAGCCGTGTTCCGTGATCCTTGTGGCCAGTTGGCCGCAAGTTTTCACTTTCGACAGTGCTACGCGCGTAGAGGCATCGTGGACGCGATACCTTCTCTCCCCGCCCTGTCCCCCTGCCAACTTGGCTTTCCAGCTCCTTCCGCGCCAAGGAGAGTGCGTCATCAACGCGTCCAGCCCCCCCGCCGTAGAACTGCACGGCATCACCAAGCGTTTCCCCGGCGTCGTCGCCAACAAGGACATCGCCATCACCGTCCGCAAGGGCACGGTCCACGCCCTGATCGGTGAGAACGGTGCCGGCAAGTCGACCCTGATGAAGATCCTCTACGGCATGCAGAAGCCGGACGAGGGCACCATCGCCATCGACGGGGAGCAGGTCACCTTCGCCAACCCCGGCGAGGCCATCGCACGCGGCATCGGCATGGTGCACCAGCACTTCATGCTCGCCGACAACCTCACCGTCCTGGAGAACGTGGTTCTCGGCGGCGAGAAGCTGTACGGCATCGGCGCCAAGGCCCGCAAGAAGATCCTGGAGATCTCGGACGCGTACGGCCTCGGCGTGCGCCCCGACGCCCTGGTCGAGGACCTCGGTGTCGCCGACCGGCAGCGCGTGGAGATCCTCAAGGTCCTCTACCGCGGTGCCCGCACCCTCATCCTCGACGAGCCCACCGCGGTGCTCGTGCCGCAGGAGGTGGACGCACTCTTCGACAACCTGCGCGGGCTCAAGGCCGAGGGCCTGACCGTCATCTTCATCTCGCACAAGCTGGGCGAGGTGCTGAAGGTCGCGGACGACATCACCGTCATCCGCCGCGGCACCACGGTCGGCACCGCCGACCCCAAGACCGCGACGACCAAGCAGCTCGCCGAGCTGATGGTCGGCAGCGAGCTGCCCTCACCGGAGACGCGCGAGTCGACGGTCACCGACGTCCCGATGCTGCAGGTCCAGGACCTGCGCCTGGCCGCCACCGACCCCGACGGCGTCGTGCGCGAGGTGCTGGCCGGTATCGGCTTCACCATCCACAAGGGTGAGGTGCTCGGCATCGCCGGCGTCGAGGGCAACGGCCAGACCGAGCTCATCGAGGCGCTCATGGGCATGAGCATCCCGGACGGCGGTGTCATCTCCCTCGACGGCGACGACATCTCCACCACGCCGACGCGCAAGCGCCGCGAGGGCGGCATCGGCTACATCCCCGAGGACCGCCACCGCCACGGGCTTCTGCTGGAGTCCCCGCTCTGGGAGAACCGCATCCTCGGCCACGTGACCGAGCAGCCCAACTCCAAGCGCGGCATCCTCGACCCCAAGGCCGCCCGCAAGGACACCGAGCGGATCGTGCGCGAGTACGACGTCCGCACCCCGGGCATCGAGGTCACCGCGGCCTCCCTCTCCGGCGGCAACCAGCAGAAGCTGATCGTCGGCCGCGAGATGAGCCACAACCCGAAGTTCCTCATCGCCGCCCACCCCACCCGCGGTGTGGACGTCGGCGCGCAGGCCCAGATCTGGGACGCCATCCGCGAGGCCCGCCGCGAGGGCCTCGCCGTGCTCCTGATCTCCGCCGACCTGGACGAGCTGATCGGCCTGTCCGACACCCTGCGCGTCATCTACCGCGGCCGCCTGGTCGCGGACGCCGACCCGGCGACCATCACGCCCGAGGAACTCGGCACCGCCATGACGGGTGCCGCCCGCGGCCACCTGGAAGCCACCGACAACCCTTCCGACGCTGCCGACGGTGACACGACGGAGGACGAGGCCCGATGAAGAAATTCGACAAGGACCGGCTGCTCCTCGCGGTCGCCGGACCGGCGCTCGCTCTGGTCAGCGCCTTCCTCCTGACCATGATCGTGCTGGCCGCCTCGGGCGTCGACCCGATCGACCCGCTGCGCGTGATGATCGACCAGGCCAGCTATGAGGACGTCCAGGTCCTCATCGTCAACCAGGCCGGCATCTACTTCCTGGCTGCCCTGGCCGTCGCCATCGGCTTCCGGATGAACCTCTTCAACATCGGCGTCGACGGCCAGTACCGGCTCGCGGCGATGCTCTCCGCCGTGGTCGGTGCCTCGATCTCGCTGCCCGGTCCGCTGCACATCCTCGTGATCGTGCTCGTGGCCATGGCCACCGGTGCCTTCTGGGCCGGCATCGCCGGCGTCCTCAAGGCCAAGCGCGGCGTGAGCGAGGTCGTCTCCACGATCATGCTCAACGCCATCGCCACCGCCGTGATCGCCTGGCTGATCCTGCCGAAGAACCTCGGCGTCCAGCCGCCCGGCTCGAACAACCTGACCACCGGCGACATCCCGGAGTCCGGCTGGTTCCCGGCCCTGACCATCGGTGACGGCCTGCAGGTCTACGGCTTCACCTTCGTGGCGTTCGCCCTCGGCGTCGTCTACTGGTTCGTGCTCAACCGGACCCGCTTCGGCTTCGACCTGCGTGCCACCGGCGCCAGCGAGTCCGCCGCTCAGGCCTCCGGCGTGGACGCCAAGAAGATGATCATGACCTCCATGCTCATCTCGGGCGCGGTCGCCGGTCTGACCGGTATGCCGCTGCTGCTCGGCGAGTCCTACACGTACAACCTGTCCTTCCCCCTGGGCATCGGCTTCACCGGCATCACCATCGCGCTGCTCGGCCGCAACAGTCCGATCGGCATCTTCTTCTCCGCGTTCCTGATCGCCTTCATCGACAAGGCCGCCGCCGGTCTCGACACCGCCGGTTACGCCAAGGAGATCGGCACGATCATGCAGGGCCTGATCGTGATCGCGGTCGTCGTCAGCTACGAGCTCGTCCGCCGCTACGGCATCCGCCGCCAGCAGCAGAAGGTCGGCCGGGAGCTGGCCGCCGGGCACGCCCTCAAGACCGACAACAAGGAGGTCGCGGCGTGAGCACCAGCACCGTTTCCGCGACGAGCGCCGCGCCCAAGAAGGACGGCGGCCGACGCAAGCTCACCCTGCCCTGGATCCTCCTGCTGATCGCGGGCGGTCTCGCCCTGATCTCGCTGGTCCGGGTCATCTCCGGCGCCGACGACCTGACCTCCGCGGGCCAGATCTCCGGCGCGCTCCAGCTCGCCGTCCCGATCGGCCTCGCCGGCCTCGGCGGTCTGTGGGCCGAGCGTGCGGGCGTCGTCAACATCGGCCTCGAGGGCATGATGATCCTCGGCACCTGGTTCGGTGCCTGGGCCGGATACCAGTGGGGTCCGTGGACCGGTGTCCTCATGGGCATCGTCGGCGGCGCCATCGGCGGCCTGCTGCACGCGATCATCACCGTGACGTTCAACGTCAACCACATCGTCTCCGGTGTGGCGGTCAACATCCTGGCCGTCGGCTTCACCCAGTACCTGTCGAACTTCACCTTCGACAAGGCCCCGGGCGGCTCCTCCAAGCAGTCCCCGCGCATCGACCCGATCACGGAGATCACCGTGCCGGGGTTGTCGGACTGGATGGCCACACTGCAGGGCAAGCACTGGTTCCTGATCTCGGACATCGCCGGTGTGATCGGCGGCCTGGTCACCAACCTCTCGCCGCTGACCATCATCGCCGTCCTGCTGGTCCCCGCCACCTGGTGGGTGCTGTGGCGGACCGCCTTCGGCCTGCGCCTGCGCTCCTGCGGTGAGAACCCGGTCGCCGCCGAGTCCCTCGGCGTCAACGTCTACAAGTACAAGTACATCGCCGTGATCATCTCCGGCGCGATGGCCGGTCTCGGCGGCGCGTTCCTCGCGATCGTCTCCACGGGCATCTACCAGGAGGGCCAGACCGGCGGCCGCGGCTACATCGGCCTCGCCGCGATGATCTTCGGTAACTGGATGCCCGGCGGCACGGCCCTCGGTGCCGGCCTCTTCGGCTTCACCTACAGCCTCAAGCTGCGCGGTGGCGCCGAGAACGTCCACGCGATGCTGCTGCTCCTGGCGATCCTGCTCGTCGTGGCCTTCGGCTGGTACCTGTACAAGAAGAAGCACGTCCAGGCCGGCGTCGCGGCGGTCTGCTCGGCCGGTCTGTTCCTCTGGTACGTCCTGACCGACGCCGTCCCGAGCCAGTTCGTCGAGGCGGCCCCGTACGTCACGACGCTGCTGGTGCTCGCCCTGTCGGCGCAGCGCCTGCGCATGCCCAAGGCCGACGGCATGCCCTACCGCAAGGGCCAGGGCAAGTGACCGACGTGGACTGGGAGGCCCTGCGGGCCGCCGCCCGGGAGGCCATGTCCCGGGCGTACGCCCCGTACTCCGGCTTCGCGGTCGGGGTCGCCGCCCGCGTCGACGACGGCCGCACCGTGGTCGGCTGCAACGTGGAGAACGCCAGCTACGGGCTCAGCCTGTGCGCCGAATGCGGGCTGGTGTCCGCGCTCCAGGCCACGGGCGGCGGCCGCCTGACGCACTTCACGTGCGTGGACGGCAAGGGCGAGAGCCTCGTCCCGTGCGGGCGCTGCCGCCAGCTGCTCTTCGAGTTCGGCGGGCCGGAACTGCTGGTGGAGACCCCGACGGGGATCCTCCCGCTGGCCGAGATGCTGCCCCAGGCCTTCGGGCCGGACCACCTGAGATAGCCGTGCCGACGGCCCTTCGCCCTGCCGGGCGGAGGGCCGTCTCCCTTCCGTCTTTCTTTCCCCTCATCTCTATGCGCGTAGAAGGAAGCACCACATGGACGTCATCTCCGTCATCCGCACCAAGCGGGACCGCGGCGAGCTGAGCCCCGAGCAGATCGACTGGGTCATCGACGCGTACACGCGCGGTGTCGTCGCCGACGAGCAGATGTCGGCGCTGGCGATGGCCATCCTGCTGAACGGCATGAACCGGTCCGAGATCAAGCGCTGGACCGCCGCGATGATCGCCTCGGGCGAGCGGATGAACTTCGACTCCCTGTCCCGCCCGACCGCGGACAAGCACTCCACGGGCGGCGTCGGCGACAAGATCACCCTCCCGCTGGCCCCGCTCGTCGCCGCGTGCGGCGCGGCCGTGCCGCAGCTGTCGGGCCGCGGCCTCGGCCACACCGGCGGCACCCTGGACAAGCTGGAGTCGATCCCCGGCTGGCGCGCGCTGCTCTCCAACGAGGAGATGCTGCACGTCCTCGACACCACCGGCGCGGTCATCTGCGCGGCGGGCGACGGCCTGGCCCCCGCCGACAAGAAGCTCTACGCCCTGCGCGACGTGACGGGCACCGTCGAGGCCATCCCGCTGATCGCCTCCTCGATCATGTCGAAGAAGATCGCCGAGGGCACCGGCTCGCTCGTCCTCGACGTGAAGGTCGGCACCGGCGCGTTCATGAAGAACATCGAGGACGCGCGCGAGCTCGCCTCGACGATGGTCGCCCTCGGTACGGACAGCGGCGTCAAGACGATCGCCCTGCTGACCGACATGTCCACCCCGCTCGGCCTGACGGCCGGCAACGCGCTGGAGATCCGCGAGTCGGTCGAGGTCCTGGCCGGCGGCGGCCCCTCCGACGTCGTCGAGCTGACCCTGGCGCTGGCCCGCGAGATGCTGGAAGCGGCGGGCATCAAGGACGCCGACCCGGCCAAGGCGCTGGCCGACGGCTCCGCGATGGACGTCTGGCGCCGGATGATCGCGGCCCAGGGCGGCGACCCGGACGCGGCCCTCCCGGTGGCCCGCGAGCAGCACGTCGTCACCGCCCCGTCCTCGGGCGTCCTGACCCGCCTGGACGCGTACGGCGTCGGCGTGGGCGCCTGGCGCCTGGGCGCCGGCCGCGCGCGCAAGGAGGACCCGGTGCAGGCGGGCGCGGGCATCGAGCTCCACGCGAAGCCGGGCGACACCGTGACCGCGGGCCAGCCCCTGATGACCCTGCACACGGACACCCCGGAGAAGTTCGAGTACGCCCTGGCCTCCCTGGAGGGCACGTACGACATCGCCCCGGCCGGCACGGCGTTCTCCGCCACGCCGATCGTCCTGGACCGCATCGCGTAGCACCGCACGCTCACCCGTACGGCTGAACGGGACCGGTGGACCCCCGCCGGTCCCGTTCGGCATGCTGGGATCGGTGACGACGGATTGAGGAGCACACCATGAGCGCACTCACCGTCCAGCAGGAGCCGTACGGCGAGAGCTGGGACGCGCTTGTCCGCCTCAGGGAGGAGACGGACACGCGGAAGGGCTGCAAGGTGGAGATCATCGAGGGGATCATCACCGTGGCGCCCACGCCGTCGAACAGGCACAACGCCATCACTGAGGCTGTACAGCGCAAGCTGTACACGGTCATCCCGGATGGCTGGGGCATCTACCAGGTGCAGAGCGTGGCCGTTCCTTCCCGCAAGGGAATGTTCATCCCGGATCTTCTGGTCATGCCCGTGGACGTCCTCTCGGAGTCCGAGCAGTACGTGCCCGCCGCAGCGGCGGAACTCGTCGTCGAGGTGACTTCGCCCTCGAACGCCTCGCACGACCGCATTGCGAAGGCTGCCGGATACGCGCAGGCCGGGGTGCCGCTCTATCTCCTCATCGACGCCTTCGCCCCGGGCGGGCCGACCGTCACGCTCTACGGAGAGCCCGTCGGCGGCGTCTACCGGGTGCTCCAGGCCGGCAAGTTCGGCGAGACCTTCCAGCTGCCCGCGCCGTTCGACTTCAAGCTGGACACCTCCGTTTTCCCCACGCCGTGACGTGATCGTCCGGAACCGATGAGTTCCGGGCCGCCGGGCGGTCAACCCCTCGTGGAGATCACCCGACTCGTGCTGCCCGGACCCAGCCTCACCGAGCGGGACGCGGCCGTGCTGTGCGTGTGCCTGGCGCGGCTGTACGAGGACGGCGCGCGCGAGGTGGAGTGCGACATCGGCGCCGTCACCGTGCCGGACCTCGGCGCCGTCGAGGCCCTGGCCCGGCTGCGGCTCACCGCGCGGGGGCGGCCGTTCCGGGTGACCGGGGCCGGGCCGCCGCTACGGGCGCTCCTGCACCTCGTCGGACTCCTCGAGCTGCTCGGGGAGGCCGAAGAGGGGGAACCAGCGGGAGGTGTCCAGGAAGGCGTTCAGGCCGGTGATGCGGCCCCCTGAGATCTCCAGGACCTGGAGCGCCCACGGCGTCCAGCCCGGCTTCCCGTCCTCCCGGGGCCGGTACTGGCCGAAGGCCGGCAGGCCGTTCGCCGTGGTCGGGATCAGCCGGGAGCCCTTGCAGCCGATGCCCTGGTTCAGATGCCACGCCGCGATGTCCGCATGCCCCTGCAGCCACAGGTCGAACGGCGGCATCGACAGCACCGCGTCCTCGTGCAGCAGGGTGGTCAGCCGCGAGATGTCGTACGCCTCGAAGGCCGAGAGGTACTGCTCCAGCAGCTTCACCTGCTCCGCGTCCAGCGGGTCCGCCGCCTCGCTCTCGCGCATGCGCGTGGCCGACATCGTGGCCCGGGCCCGCTGCAGGGCGCTGTTCACCGAGGCCACCGTCGTGTCGAGCAGGGTCGCGACCTCGTCCGCCTTCCACGCCAGCACCTCGCGCAGGATCAGCACCGCCCGCTGCTTCGCCGGCAGGTGCTGCAGCGCCGCCACGAACGCGAGCCGTACGGATTCCTTCGCCAGCGCCATCTCCGCCGGATCGGCGGTCTGCGGCAGCACCCGCCCGTCCGGGACCGGCTCCAGCCACGTCGCCTCCGGCGACCGGCTCAGCACCGCGGACGCCTGGTGCTGCGGGGCGCTGAGGTCCATCGGGCGGGCCCGCTTGTTCCCCGCGCTCAGCAGGTCCAGGCAGACGTTGGTGGCGATCCGGTACAGCCACGAGCGCAGCGAGGACCGGCCCTCGAACTTCTCGAAGCTGCGCCAGGCGCGGACGTACGTGTCCTGCACCGCGTCCTCGGCGTCGAAGGAGGAGCCGAGCATGCGGTAGCAGTAGCCGGTGAGCTCGACCCGGTAGCGGTCCATCGCCGCATCGAGGTCGGAGTCGATGCCGGTTCCGGTGCCGGTCGCGAGGTCACTCATGGCTGTCTTCCCCCAGTCGTTCCGATACCTCGAAAACTACCGGAGGGGTCTGACAACGGCAGCCGGAAAGCCCGGCTAGGTACCGGGCTTGCGGCCGTACACGTACACGTCGTCGCCCTTGACCAGCAGGTTCCAGTAGGCCTTCGCATCCGCGGGCGTCATGTTCACGCAGCCGCCGGATCCCGGCGGGTTCCACATGCTCTTCTCGACGGAGTGGAAGGCGATCCCGCCGTCGAAGAACTGCGCGTACGGCATCGACACGTCGTAGATCGTCGACCAGTGGTCGATGCTGCGGTAGTAGATCCGGTTCAGCCCGGTCCGGGTCTCGGTGCCGTCCTTGCCGGTGCGGACCGGCACCGGGCCGTACTTCAACGTGGCGCCGTCCTGGACCCAGCTGAGCTGGCGGGTCAGATCGACGCAGGCGATCCGGCCCAGGTTCACCGGGCACCTCCCGTCCTTGTTCGGCGTCGTGCCCGCCGCCCGCTGCGCCAGCATGGTGCTCATCGTCTGCCAGGTCAGCGGCCCGGCGTACCCCGCGGTGGGGGTGATGCCGTGCTTGGCCTGGAACGCCTTGACCGCCTGGCAGTCGGCTGCGGACTGCCACCCGTCGACCGGCCGCCCCAGGAACTGCTCCACCTGGCGCTGGTACGGCCCCGTGGTCACGTTGCACGAGCCGGCGGCCTGCGCCGCCCCGCCCCCGCCGACCATCAGCGGGGCCGCGAGCACCACCGCCCCGCAGACCACCGCCGCCGCACGTCGCCGCGTACACATCCGTCCCGTACGCATCCGCCTCGTACGCATCCGCCCCGCAAGCATCCGCATGGATTTCACGTCGGACTCCCTCCCACCTCCCCATGCCTTCCCGGCGGGGAGGGGCAACGCGCCGGAGCCCGGGGCGGCTTGTGCCTCCGGGCTCCGTAATTCCGCTCGTACCGATGCCGTACGGGCGATCCGCGCACAGCCGTATCAGCGTGCGGCGGCCAGCGTGCCGTGCCGCCGCTCCGCGCGGGCCGCGTGCGAGCCGTACACGGTGATCGACACGACGCCGAGCACGGCCAGCAGCGCGATGCCCACCGTGGCCGCCCAGCCCGCCGAGTGGTAGGCGAGCGCGCCGAGCGTGCCGCCCGCGCTGGAGCCCAGGTAGTACGCCGACTGGTACAGGGCCGAGGCCTGCGCGCGGCCCGACGTCGCGGTCCGGCTCACCGCGGCGGACGCGACCGCGTGGCCCGCGAAGAAGCCGGCGGTGATCAGGACCAGTCCGACCAGGATCGCGGCGAGCGAGTCCGCCAGGGACAGCAGCAGGCCCAGCGCGGTCGTGGTCACCGCCAGGTACAGCGCACCGCGCCGCCCCGTCCGGGCCACCAGCTGCCCGGCGGCGGCCGAGGAGACGGTACCGACCAGGTAGATCAGGAAGATCGACCCGATCACGCCCTGCCCGAGCGAGAACGGCTCGTCGACCAGCCGGTAGCCGATGACGGTGTACACGGCCCCGAAGACGGTCATGAACAGCGCGCCGATCCCGTACAGCCGCATCAGCAGCGGGTCGCGCAGATGCCCGGCGACGGTACGGCCCACCGCGCGCGGGTTCAGCGAGGCCGGGCGGAAGAACCGGGCCCGGGGCAGCAGCACCAGGAAAGCCGCCGCGCAGGCCAGGGACATCAGGCCGACGGCCAGCAGGCCGCCCCGCCAGCCCCACACCTGGGCCGCCCAGCCGGTGACGAGGCGGCCGCTCATGCCGCCGATGGAATTGCCCGCCACGAACAGGCCGATCGCGCCCACCAGCGCCTTCGGCTTGACCTCCTCGGCCAGGTACGCCATCGCGGAGGCCGGGATGCCGGCGATCGCCGCGCCCTGGACGGCGCGCAGCGCGACCAGCCACTCCAGGTTCGGAGCGAACGGCACGAGGAGGCCGACGCCCACGGCGACCAGCATGGAGACCGTCATCATCCGGGTCCGACCGAAGCGCTCGGAGAGCGCGCTGAGCGGCAGGACGAACAGGGCGAGTGCGCCCGTGGCCGCGGACACGGTCCAGCTGGCCTGACCCGCCGTCACCCCGAACCCGTCGGAGATCGCGGGCAGCAGCGCCTGGGTGGAGTAGAGGAGGGCGAACGTCGCGAGTCCGGCGGCGAAGAGCGCGAGGCTCATGCGGCGGTAGCCGGGGCGGCCGGGGGAGCGGGGTTCCGGTGCGGCAGGGGACGACGGGGTGGAGGCACCCGTGGTGACGGGCGCCCCGGTATGAACGGGAGGCATGCAACGACCGTAGCCCCGGCCGGTTTCATGCGTCCAATGCACAGAATCGCGATAATCAATCCACTGGTGCATGACTGCAGCTCAGAGGGGTGCCTGTAAATGAACCGTTACGAAGAAGACATCGCGGTGACAGGTTTGCTGGCCCCGCGCCTGGCGTACTTCGCGGCCGTCGCCCGCCACGAGCACGTCACCCGCGCCGCGCACGAGCTGGGCGTCCCGCAATCCACCCTGTCCCGGGCCATGGTCCGGCTCGAACAGGACCTCGGCGTCACGCTGTTCGCCCGCAAGGGCCGCACCGTGGCGCTCACCACGGCCGGCCGGACCTTCCTCGCCTCGGCCGAGCGGGCCCTCGCCGAAATCGCCCGCGCCGCCGAGTCGGTGCAGCAGGACGCCGACCCGGCCTTCGGCAAAGTGGCGTTCGGCTTCCTGCACACCCTCGGCCCCGAGACCGTACCCGGCCTGATCCGCGCCTTCCGCGCCGACCATCCGCGGGTGCGCTTCTCCCTGGTGCAGAACTACGGCGAGGCCATGCTCGAGAAGCTGCGGGCCGGCGAGCTCGACCTCTGCCTCACCTCACCGCTCCCCGACGCCCCCGACCTGGTCGCCCGCCGCCTGGACGTGCAACGGCTGCGCCTGGTGGTCCCCGACGACCACCGCCTCGCCACCCGCAAGCGCATCCGCCTCGCCGAGGCCGCCGAGGAAACCTTCGTCACCCTGGAGGCCGGCTACGGCCTGCGCCGCATCACCGACGACCTGTGCGCGGAAGCCGGGTTCACCCCGCGCGTGGCCTTCGAGGGCGAAGAGGCCGAGACCCTGCGCGGCCTGGTCGCGGCCGGCCTCGGCGTGGCCCTGCTGCCGCCGCCGGCCGTGGCCCGCCCCGGTGTGGTCGAGCTGACGGTGACGGCCCCGCGCGCGGTCCGCGAGATCGGCGTCGCCTGGCTCGACGGGCACCCCGACACCCCGCCGGTCGCCGAGTTCAAGCGTTTCCTGCTGTCCCGCCGCGGCCGACTCATTCCGGAGCTGCACGGAGGGCATCCCGGTCAGGATCCGACGTCGTTCCCTGAGGCGACGGCAGGGGCCGCCGAGGAGAGCAAGTAGCCGGCCTGGAAGCGGGACTTGGCGCCGACCGCCCGCATGATCTCCGCGATGTGGCGCTGGCAGGTCCGCTCCGACATGCCCAGCCGGCGCGCGATCACCTTGTCCTCCAGCCCCTCCGCCAGCAGCCGCACGATCGTCTGCCGCAGCTCGTCCGAGAGCGAGCGGGCCGCGTCCGGGCTCACCGTCGTGGGGAACGGCTCCGCCTCCACCCAGCACCGCTCGAACGCCGAGGTCATGAAGTGCACGACCGCCGGCTCCCGCACCACCAGCGCCGCCCCGCTGCGGTCCGGCACCGCCATCAGCCCCGTGTGCCCGTCGAAGACCAGCATCCGCATCAGGGCGTCGCCCAGCGTCCGCACCTGCGCGCCCAGCGCCGTCACCCGCTCCACGTACGCCGCCGTGGGCCGCGAGTAGCGCGCCGTGTGCTGGTAGATCGTGCGCATCCGCACCCCGCGCGCCAGCAGCGACTCGTCCCGCCCGATCGCCTCCTCCAGCGTCTCCACCGGCCGGCCCCCGCCCGGCTGGGAGGTCAGCAGCTCCCGCCCGCACCCCGCGACCAGCTCCGCGATCAGAGCGCGCACCGCTCCCAGGTCGGTGACCAGCTCCAGCTTCGTCCGCCCCGACCCGTTCCGTTCGAGGTGCGCCGCCCCCGCCTCGTACGTCGGGACCAGCGCCTCCAGCCGCCCGCGCAGCCGGTCCATCTCGTCGTGGGTCTCCCGTACGAGCAGGGTCAGCGGGGCCAGCGCCCGGGCCGCCGCCGCCCGCGGCGCCACGGCGCTCCACCGCTCCGGACCGTCGCCGGAGGCCCGCTGGAGCAGGTGCGCGGCGGCCAGCTCGGTGATCGCCGCGGCCGCGCGCGCCCCGAGGGCCTCGATGGCCTCGGCCTCGGCGAACGAATGCCGCTCGACGGCGTACGCGTACAGCCGCCGGGCGGCGCGGCTCAGGTCGCCCCCGCGCGGCTGGTCGGCTTCGTCGGCTGGCATACGCGTATTCGTCCCGGCTTGTGGATGTTTATAAACCCCTCGTGTTCCCGCAAGGCGGCAAGACGACCCCCGATCGGGCGCCTTGTGCACATGGCGAACCGGCACAGTGGTCACACCGGGTGAAGGGGGAAACGCGGTGACGGGGGAGCGGGAGCGGGTTCGCAGGACCGGGAGGGGGCCCATGGCGGTCCTGCCGGGCCCGCGCCCCGCCGTGGTGGCCGCCGACCGACGGGTCGGCGCGCGCACCGGGTGGTCGCGCCGGGTCCGCCGGTGCCCTCCGACCGTGAGGGGACGGAGCGGCGGGTACGGACGGACCGGCGCGACCACGCCGCCTGAGCGGCGCCGCCGGCCGGCTCGGCGCTGGACAGCCGGGACCCCTCACCCCGGATTCGCGCGGGATTCACGCACCGCCGCCACCGTGGAGACACAGCCTTCACCCGACGTGAGTTCTGGCGACCGGTGCCTCCGGCGCCGCCGCAGCCGCCACCCCGCACCTGTCCGCCCCTCGCCGGACACCCGGATCTGACCGGCACGATTCCCCCCCCGGGGCCCCCGACTTCGTCGAGATACCCCTCGATGTGCCGTGCGGCGTAAGCGATTCGAGAGCGGCCTACGCGTACGGGAAGCCGCCCGTACCGCCCGGCACCGCCCTCGGCGGCCGCGGCTTCCGCGGCTTCCGCGGCTGGTCCGGCGGCCCGCAGCGAGTTCTTCCTGCGCGCCGACGGCGCGACCCCCGGCTACGTGCCCGGGCCCGATAGACGCCGGCCGCTGGCACGTACTGCTCGGCCCGTACACCGTGGCCCGCAGGGGCTCCCGTACGAGATCACCGCACGCTTCACCTTCGGGGCCCCGGGCCGCACCCCGCCCCGTCCACCCGCCCCAGCGGGCCCGCGGCCGCGGCCGGGCCTGGTATCGGGGCGACTGCCCCATCCACTCGGTGCACTCCGACGGGCACCGCACCCCGGCCGAGATCGCCGGCCTCGCCCGGGCCGCCGGCCTGGACTTCATCAACTCCTCGGAGCGCAACACCCACACCGCGCACGCCGCTTGGGCCGACGCGGTCCCGACCGGACCTGCTGATCCTGACCGGCGAGGAGATCGCCACCCGCACCGGCCACGTCCTCGCGGTCGGCACCGACCCGGGGACCTTCGTCGACTGGCGCTACCGGGCGCGCGAGGGCCGCTTCGGCCGGTTCGCCCGTGCGATCCGGAGTGCGGGCGGCCTGGTCGTGCCCGCCCACCCGCACGCCACCTGCATCGGCTGCGCCTGGAAGTTCGGCTTCGGCGAGGCCGACGCGGTCGAGGTCTGGAACGGCCCGTGGACCCCGGACGGCGAGGTCTCCCCGGCCTCCTGGGACGCCACCCTGCGGGGCGCCGACGGCGAGCGGTGGCTGCCGGCCGTGGCGAACGGCGACCACCACCGCGACCCGGACCGCACCGGCGGCCCGCAGACCGTGGTCCCCGCCGAGGACCTGACGCGGGAGGCCGTCCTCGCCGGGATACGGGCCGGCCGGTCCTACGCCGCGGAATCCGCGCAGGTCACAGTCGGCTTCGAGGCCGTCGGAGGGCGCGGGGAGCACGCCGGTACAGGAGAGCGCCTGCGGGCGGCCCCGGACGCGGACGTGCTGATCCGGCTCACCGTCACGGGCGCCCCGGCGGCGTTCACGCACCCGGTGTGGCTGCCCGTCGGCTGATGCTGCGGACGTCAGGTGGTCGGCTTCGCGTACTGGCCGAAGCCGGTCCAGTCCACCGCGATGCACTGCTCGTCGCCGACGACCCAGGCGTCGTGTCCGGGGGCGATCTCCATGAGGTCGCCCGGGCCGTACTCCTCGCTGCTCCCGTCGTCCATGACGACCTTCATCCGGCCGCTCACCACGTAACCCGTGTGCGCGGCTTCGCAGCTGTCCGTGCCCACCAGCGGCTTGATGTGCTCCGACCAGCGCCAGCCCGGCTCGAAGACCGCGCGGCCCACGGAGCCGCCGTCCGTCTGGATCACGTCGAGCCTGCCCTTGCCGTCTCCGAACGGACGGGTCTCGTCCGCCTGGTCGAAGCTCTTGCGCACGATTCCGGCCATGCCGAATCGCCTCCCGCGGAGGAAGGACCCCGAGTCCACTCCTCACGATACGCTCGGGCGGCCGTCCGCTCGCGTCTTCGTCCCCGCAGGTCAGCCCCGCAGCGACCGGCCGAATCCGGAGGCGAGCGGCATCCGCAGCCCCAGCGGCGGCGGCGCCGCCAGAGCGTCCGTCACCGGCCGCGAGTACCGCCCCGAGAACAGCGCCCCCAGGACGAAATCCACGGACAGCGCCACGACTTCCGCCTGGTGCTCCCGCAGCCCGTGCCCGTCCGAGTGCACCTCGAACCGGCACGTCGCCCGGTTCGCCTTCTTCGCCTGCGCCGCCAGCCGAAACGATGCTTCAGGATCGCTGCGCGCGTCGTTCGTCCCGTGCACGATCAGCACCTGCCGCCCCGACAGCTGCTTCACCGGTTCCGGGGAATCCGCCGAGACCGCCTCGCCTAACGAAGGGGCAAGCGCCAGCACCGCGTTGACGGCGTCGTGGCCCGCCGCCCGCAGCGCCGCCCGGCCGCCCGCGTCGTAGCCGACGAGGCACACCGGCACGTCCCCGTACCGGCGCACCACCTCGTCGGCCGCCCACCGGGCGTCGTCCTCCCGGCAGGCTCCCCTGGCGTGCAGGACCGTGTGCGCGACCAACCCGTCCGCCCCGCCCGCCCGGACCAGTGCCCGCGCGAGCGGGCGCACCGGACCGGGGGACAATCTGGACGCTCCGGGGAGCAGGAGGACCGCTCCGTTGACTGTGCTTCCCGTCGAGACCGAGCCGTTCGCGCCGGCTGCCCGCCCGAGGCGGGCCCCGCGCGCCGGCGGCGCATGCTGTGCCATGGCGGAACATTCTCAGACTGACAGGTGTACGCGACCTGTCCGTACGGTCTCTGTTACGTATCGACCCCTGTCGCCGACGCGCTGCTCTACGCGCGTAGGAGTAGAGTGCCCGGATGACGAGCGAGACCCCCAACCTGCCGACCCCGGATCAGATCCGCCGCTCCCCGAAGGTGCTGCTCCACGACCACCTCGACGGAGGCCTGCGCCCCGGGACCATCATCGAGCTGGCCCAGGAGGCCGGCTACGAGAGCCTTCCCGAGACGGACGCCGACAAGCTCGGCATCTGGTTCCGCGAAGCCGCCGACTCCGGCTCCCTGCCCCGCTACCTGGAGACGTTCGCGCACACGTGCGCCGTCATGCAGACGAAGGCGGCGCTGTTCCGCGTCGCCGCCGAGTGCGCCGAGGACCTGGCCGAGGACGGCGTCGTGTACGCCGAGATCCGCTACGCCCCCGAGCAGCACCTGGAAGCCGGCCTGACCCTCGAAGAGGTCGTCGAGGCCGTCAACGACGGCTTCCGCGAGGGCGAGCGGCGCGCGAAGGCCGGCGGCCACCGCATCCGCGTCGGCGCGCTGCTCACCGCGATGCGCCACGCCGCCCGCGCCCTGGAGATCGCCGAGCTGGCGAACCGTTACCGCGACAACGGCGTGGTCGGCTTCGACATCGCCGGCGCCGAGGCCGGGTTCCCTCCCACCCGCCACCTCGACGCGTTCGAGTACCTCAAGCGCGAGAACAACCACTTCACCATCCACGCGGGCGAGGCCTTCGGTCTGCCGTCGATCTGGCAGGCCCTGCAGTGGTGCGGCGCCGACCGCCTGGGCCACGGCGTGAAGATCATCGACGACATCGAGGTCGCCGCCGACGGCTCCGTGAAGCTGGGCCGGCTGGCCTCGTACGTCCGGGACAAGCGCATCCCCCTGGAGATGTGCCCCACCTCGAACCTGCAGACCGCCGCGGCCGCCTCGTACGCCGAGCACCCGATCGGCCTGCTGCGCAAGCTGCACTTCCGCCTGACGGTCAACACCGACAACCGGCTGATGAGCGGCACCAGCATGAGCCGCGAGTTCGAGCACCTGGTCGACACCTTCGGCTACACGCTCGACGACATGCAGTGGTTCACCGTCAATGCAATGAAGTCCGCGTTCATTCCTTTCGATGAACGACTGGCCATGATCAACGAGGTCATCAAGCCCGGTTATGCGGAGCTGAAGTCGGAATGGCTGTTCCAGCAGACCGCTTCGACCAGCGGTTCCGTCTCGGCCTAGGCCACGGCCTGACGCAAGGAAAGCGCCCGAGGAGAACAATTCCCGGGCGCTTTCTCATATTTACGTATGTTTGCGGCCGGGGGTTTGAAGTGACTAGTTTGCGGAGCCGCTCAATTCCCCGTCGCAAGGACTAAATCTTCATGAAGAAGTCAGCTGCCAAGACTCTCGGTGCCGCCGCCCTCGGTGCCGTCTTCGTCGCCGCCGCCGCGGGTTCCGCGTCGGCCGCCGTGCCCGCGATCGGCCTCTCCGACGCGCTGGGCACCGTCACCGGCGCCACCCAGGGGCTCACGAGTCAGCAGAAGGTCACCCCCGAGGACGGCCAGCAGAGCGACGTGGCCAGCCCCCTCAACCAGCTCACCGACGCGGTCGGCCCCACGCTCGGCGGCCTGCCCGTCGGTGGCGCGCTCGGCGGCTGATCCCCGCCGGATCCGCACACGGATCCGTCCGCGGATTTTTCGTACACGCACGCACGTGGCGCACGCCGGTTCGGTTAGGTGTGTGCCACGTCGTGCGGTGTGCCACGATCACCACCAACTGCCCGCCGACGCACTGGGTATGAGGTCATCGGTCATGCGCTTGAACGCACGAGTCACGGTCGGAGCGGCCACCGCCGCCCTGCTCCCCGCCCTCCTCCTGGGAACCGCGGGATGCAGCAGCAAGGGGGCCCCCGCGGCCGGCAAGGCGCCCGACCCGAAGGGCTCCGCCGCCACCGACTCTCCCGCCGCATCCGCGGGCGGCGCCCCGAGCGGCTCGGCCGCGCCGAAGGCCGGGGCGAGCAAGCTGGAGCGCTCCGCGCTCGAACAGGGCGATCTGCCCGGCTACCAGGTCTCCGCGCAGGGCAAGAACCCGAACGCCCCCGACGGCCAGCCGCAGGCCGACCGCAAGGCCTGCCAGCCCCTGGCCGACATCATGGGCGACAAGCCCGACCCGGCCGCCCGCGAGACCGTCAACCGCGGCGTCGGCTCCCAGAAGCAGGTCGGACTGGCCGTCTCCGCCTCCGTCAGCTCCTACGCCGAGAGCGACGCCAAGACGCTGATCGCCCGGCTGAGGGACGCGGTCGCCGCCTGCGGTACGGGCTTCTCCGCCACCGTCGACAAGCAGAGCGGCAGCTACCGCGACGTGCGGTCGGCCGAGTACAAGACGGCCGGCGACGAGAGCGTCAGCTGGACCACGACCGCGGCGGCCCAGGGCGTTTCCGCGCAGGTCCACGTGGTCGTCGTACGCCAAGGCGCCACCATCGTGCGGCTGATGGCCCTCAACGTGGCGGCGGCAGCGGCCCAGCAGAAGGCGCAGGTCCCGCACGAGGTGGCGGACAAGCAGCTCGAGAAGGTCCGCAGCGCGGGCTGAGCCGCCCCGGACGCGCGACGCGCTACCAGGCGTTGGAGGCGGACTTCTCGTTCGGCAGGAGCACCCACAGCGCCAGGTAGATCAGGAACTGCGGTCCGGGCAGCAGGCACGAGACGACGAATATCAGGCGCATCGTATTCGCGGAAATTCCGAAGCGGCGCGCCAGTCCGGCGCAGACGCCGCCGATCCAGCGGCCGTCACGGGGGCGGGCAATGGCGCTCATGAGTTCTCCTCTGTGGGCTCTGCGGGCCGCCAAATCGGTAATCGGCGGGCTCCCGCGATACCTCAATACTCCCGCGGCACTGCCGACAGAACGTCGGTCCACGGACCGAGGCCGACCCTGGGAATTCTCGGGGTGGACCCCTGAGAGGAGCGCTGCGACCGCCGTGAGCGCCGCAGCCGCGCACGCAGCGCCGGTACGACGGCCGCGTGCGCGAGCACCACGCCGAGGCCGTTCAGCAGGACCGAGTCCACGTCCACCACCTGCCCCGGCACCCCGCTCTGGAGCATCTCGATGCTGAGCGAGACCAGCGCACCCGCGGCGGCGGTCCGGCCCAGCGAGGACCACGCGGCCAGCGGCGACGGCGCGAGGTTCCCGTTGACGAGCGGCAGCAGCACCCCGAGCGGGGCGAGCAGCGCCAGCCCCTCCCCGATCCGCCGGGCCGCCTCGAGCGGCCCGTACGAGAGGTCCGCCCGGATCCCCTCCAGCGGGGTCAGATTGGCGGCGGCCGCCCAGGGCACGTCCAGGGGCCGCAGGGTCAGCCAGCCGACGAGGAGGAGATGTGCGACCAGCATCCCCCCGCCCAGGAGCCGGAGCCGGAGGTGAATGGCGGTGGCGGCACTGCGGCCGACCTCATTGCGCTGCACACCTGCGAGGACGCAGCGCCCGGTGGCTGCGGTTCCGGTCGGATCCGGCGAGCGGGAGGCATATGACGATCCGATCGGATGAAACCGCGGCGGGTCGGCGACGCACCCGCCCCTGCCGCCGCTGCGGACCCGCACAGTGGGCGCGGCCCACCGGTGGCAGCCGAAGGAGAACAGCCATGCCCGCACGACGCAGCCCCGAACGACCCACAGCAGCGAGCAGCGGCGGCGGACGACGGCCGCTGCACACGGTCGTGGCCGGGTTCTGCGGCCGCGCACTGGCCGCGGCCCTCGCCGGCCTCGGCATCCCCCGCGCTTAGCGGCCGGGGCCGCCGTCAGCGGATGGCGAAGAGGACGATCAGGAACACCGCGCCCGCGACGGCGGGCGCGATCACCTCGTACGACCACCGCACGCGCACGCTGCCCTGGGCGCCCGCCCGCGAGGCGCCGCGCTCGGCCAGCTCCCGCAGCTCGTCCACCACCTGGTCCGCGTGGGCCCGCTGCGGTTCGACGGCGGCGGCCGGCTCGCCGCCCTCGGGCGAGGCGAGTCCCTTGCCGGCGACCCCGCCGCGACGGCTGAACTGCTGCCGGCTCGCCTTCTTCCGCTCGCGCAGCGAGACCGGGACGGACCACAGCTGGTACTTCGACCCCTCGGCCAGCACCTCCGCCGAGTACCCGGCACGTACCGCGTCCACGGCGGCCCACGGCAGCTCGATGATCCGGAACGGGTTCCGCACGCGCATCCGGTCGTCGTTGGCGAAGACGGCCGGGCGGATGGTGAAGGCCACGGTGAGCGGTACGGCCAGCAGGGCGATCGCCGCGGCGAACCACCGGGCGTTCCCCGAGCCCCGCACGATGGCGTCCCCGCAGAGCCACGCGATGAGCGCGAGCAGCAGAACGCCGGTGACGACGGCCATGGGGGAGCGGTAGACCCGGTCGTCGTACACCGGTTCGTCAGTGGGCTGCTGGCTGCTCATGCGCCCGATTCTGCCTCAAGCCGTCTCAGCCCACGAGATCGGCGTACACGATGATGTTGTCGGGGCGGTGGCCGTCGGTGATCTCGCCGCCGCAGGTGATCAGCCGCAGCTCGGGGCGCGCGGTGTTCCCGTACACCTTGGCGGTCGGGAAGCTCTTCTTGTCGACCTGTTCCAGCTCGCGCACCCGGAAGACGGCGGTGGTGCCGTCCGCCCGGGAGACGGTGATCCCGTCGCCGGTGCGGATCTTCGACACGTTGCGCAGGACGGCCGGGCCGCGTGCGGTGTCGAAGTGCCCGATCAGGACGGCCGGGCCGGTCTCGCCCGGGGTGACGGCCTTGGTGTACCAGCCGATCCGGTCCCCGTCCGCGACGGAGGGCACCTCGACGGTCCCGTCGGCGGCCAGGCCCAGTGCCAGCAGCGGGCCCGCGTCCACCCCGGCCGCGGGAATCCGTACCCCTACGGGCTCCGAGGCGGGCAGCGGGGCGACGGGCGCAGCCGCCGCCGGAGCGGACGGGGCCGCGGCCGGCGCGGGCGCGGTGGCCGCGGCGATGTGCGGCGGGGGCGTCGGCGCGGCCGGTGCTCCGCCGCAGCCGGTCAGGGCGGCGAGGGCGAGCGGGCCGAGGAGGGTGGCGGCGAGCGGGGTACGGAGGCGGCGGGCCATGGGGATGCTCCGGGGAAACGGGCCCGGCGGGCCACCGCGGAGGGTGGCCCGCCGGAGGCAGGGACGGGAGGGCGCGGGTCGGGAAGGGAAGGTCAGCCCCGGCTGCGGCCGGCGCGGCGGGCGCGGGCCATCAGGGCCGCACCGAGCCCGCCGAAGATCGCGACGAGACCCGCGCCGGCGGCCACGGTGGTGCTGTCGTCGGTGTCCTCCGCGGCGAGCTCGGCCCCGGCGGCCACGCCCCCCTTGGGCACGACCACGGTCTGCGCCCCGCCCTGCGGCTTCACGTCGGCAACCGGCTTGACCGTCACGGTCGGCTCGGGCTTCGGCGCGGGCTTGTCGGCGGCCTGGTCCTCGGTGACCTTGTGGTTCAGCTTGCAGCCCTTGGGCAGCGCCGGGAAGGAGGTCCGGCCGAGCGGGGTGCCACCGCCCTGGGTCTTCCACTCGAAGCCGGGCGCGGCGCCGCTCGGGTTCACGATGCGGGCGATGATGCCGGCCGACTCGGGCAGTGCGGGGTAGCCGCGGTCCAGGAGCCGCCAGGCGGTGTCCTCGCCGGCGACCCACAGCTCGGCCCGCGGGCCGTCGGAGGACATGAACAGCTTGGCGGTCACGCCGGCGCCGATGTCCTGCGCCTTCTCGGCCGAGCAGACCTGGCCGGCCTTGCCCGCGGGCAGCGGGTAGGACTTGGCGGCGCCCTTCGTGGTGACGACGAGCACCGGGGCGGTCGTCTCCGCCTTGGTGAGCTCGAAGGACGCCCCGTACGCCTCGGCGGTCGTCTGCCCGCGGGTGACCAGGCCCACGACGTGGAGCATGTAGTCCTCGCCCGGCTTCCACTGGTCGCCGACGTAGCGGATCCAGGCCTCCGGGCCCTCGGCCCCGTTGCGCAGCACCGCGACCATCCCGTTGCCGACGTAGACCGGCCGGCCCTCGTAGCGGCCGTCGTCGTCCGAGGACGCGACCGCCCGGGTCGACGGCACGGGCTGCGGGGCGGGCGCGGCGAGTGCCGTCGCGGCCGGCGCGAGCAGGGCCCCGGCGAGGGCGGCGGTGACGATCGAGGTGCGGAGGGCGGTACGCATAACGACTCCAGGAAGCATTGTCGCGCGGAAGGTGGGAGAGTCGCATGCCCCTTTTCTCTACGGGTTCTCTGCCGAAGCTTTCATCCGGTGAGGTCTGGCGGGCTGCTGAAGAGAAATTTACGGATCTTGTTCGACCGGGTGATGAGGTTCCTGTCTTCGCCGCGTAACAAGAAAAGCGGAGGTCAGCGGTCCGCAGGCGCGGACCCGGCCCGACCCCTGCCGCGCCCGGATGTGGCCAAGCCCGCACAGATGTGCGGCCGCGGGGGGTGACAGGTCGCTACGCGCGTAGATATGCTCATCTTGTGACCATGCCCACCACCCTCTCCGCATTCGCTGACGTGACGACGTCCGACAGCGCGCTGCGCCGCTTCCTGCACGGGCTGCCCGGCGTAGACGCCGTCGGCCTGGAGGCCCGCGCGGCCGCGCTCGGTACCCGTTCGATCAAGACCACGGCCAAGGCGTACGCCATTGACCTGGCCATTTCGATGATCGACCTGACCACGCTTGAGGGTGCGGACACCCCGGGCAAGGTCCGAGCGCTCTCCGCCAAGGCCGCCAATCCCGATCCGACCGACCGTACGACGCCCATGACCGCCGCGGTCTGCGTCTACCCCGACATGGTGGCCACCGCCAAGGCCGCCCTGAACGGCGCCGACGTCAAGGTGGCCTCCGTCGCGACGGCCTTCCCGGCCGGCCGCGCCGCGCTGCCCGTCAAGCTCGCGGACACCCGTGACGCCGTCGCCGCCGGCGCCGACGAGATCGACATGGTCATCGACCGTGGCGCCTTCCTCGCCGGCCGCTACCTGGAGACGTACGAGCTGATCAAGGCGGTCAAGGAGGCGTGCGTACGCCCCGACGGCAGCACCGCCCGCCTCAAGGTCATCTTCGAGACCGGCGAGCTGTCGACGTACGACAACATCCGCCGGGCCTCCTGGATCGGCATGCTCGCGGGCGCCGACTTCATCAAGACCTCCACCGGCAAGGTCGGCGTCAACGCCACCCCCGCCAACACGCTGCTGATGCTCGAGGCCGTCCGCGATTTCAAGGCGCAGACTGGAATCCAGATCGGCGTGAAGCCGGCCGGCGGCATCCGGACCACCAAGGACGCCATCAAGTTCCTCGTCCTGGTCAACGAGACCGTGGGCGAGGACTGGCTGACCAACCACTGGTTCCGCTTCGGCGCCTCCAGCCTGCTCAACGACCTGTTGATGCAGCGCCAGAAGCTGAGCACCGGCCGTTACTCCGGTCCCGACTACGTGACGGTGGACTGATCACCATGGCATCTGCATTCGAGTACGCACCGGCACCCGAGTCCCGCTCGGTCGTCGACATCGCCCCCTCGTACGGGCTCTTCATCGACGGTGAGTTCACCGACGCCGCCGACGGCAAGGTCTTCAAGACCGTCTCGCCGTCGTCCGAGGAGGTCCTCTCCGAGGTCGCCCAGGCCGGCGCCGCCGACGTCGACCGCGCCGTCAAGGCCGCCCGCAAGGCATTCGCGACCTGGTCCGCGCTGCCCGGCTCCGAGCGCGCGAAGTACCTCTTCCGCATCGCCCGGATCATCCAGGAGCGCAGCCGCGAGCTGGCCGTCCTGGAGACCCTGGACAACGGCAAGCCGATCAAGGAGACCCGCGACGCGGACCTCCCGCTGGTCGCCGCGCACTTCTTCTACTACGCGGGCTGGGCCGACAAGCTCGACCACGCCGGCTACGGGCCGAACCCGCGCCCGCTGGGCGTCGCCGGCCAGGTCATCCCGTGGAACTTCCCGCTGCTGATGCTGGCGTGGAAGATCGCCCCGGCGCTCGCCGCCGGCAACACGGTCGTCCTCAAGCCCGCCGAGACCACCCCGCTCTCCGCCCTGTTCTTCGCGGACATCTGCCGCCAGGCGGGCCTGCCCAGGGGCGTCGTCAACATCCTCACGGGTTACGGCGACGCGGGAGCGGCCCTCGTCGAGCACCCGGACGTCAACAAGGTCGCCTTCACCGGCTCGACCGCGGTCGGCAAGGCCATCGCCCGCCAGATCGCCGGTACGGACAAGAAGGTCACCCTGGAGCTGGGCGGCAAGGGCGCCAACATCGTCTTCGACGACGCCCCCATCGACCAGGCCGTCGAGGGCATCGTCAGCGGCATCTTCTTCAACCAGGGCCAGGTCTGCTGCGCGGGTTCGCGCCTGCTGGTCCAGGAGTCGATCCACGACGAGCTGCTGGACTCCCTCAAGCGACGCCTGAGCACCCTGCGCCTGGGCGACCCGCTGGACAAGAACACCGACATCGGTGCGATCAACTCCGCCGAGCAGCTGGCCCGGATCACCGCGCTCGCGGAGACCGGCGAGGCCGAGGGCGCCGAGCGCTGGTCCCCGGCGTGCGAGCTGCCGTCCTCCGGGTACTGGTTCGCCCCGACGCTCTTCACGAACGTCACCCAGGCGCACACCGTCGCCCGCGACGAGATCTTCGGCCCGGTGCTGTCCGTGCTGACGTTCCGTACGCCGGACGAGGCCGTCGCCAAGGCCAACAACAGCCAGTACGGCCTGTCCGCCGGCATCTGGACGGAGAAGGGCTCGCGCATCCTCGCGGTCGCGAACAAGCTCCGTGCCGGTGTGGTGTGGGCCAACACGTTCAACAAGTTCGACCCGACCTCGCCCTTCGGCGGCTACAAGGAGTCGGGCTTCGGCCGCGAGGGCGGTCGCCACGGCCTGGAGGGCTACCTCGATGTCTGAGTCGTCGACCCGTCTGAACGTTTTCAAGACCTACAAGCTGTACGTCGGGGGCAAGTTCCCCCGTTCCGAGAGCGGCCGGGTGTACGAGGTGCAGGACTCCAAGGGCAAGTGGCTGGCCAACGCCCCGCTGTCCTCCCGCAAGGACGCGCGTGACGCGGTCGTCGCGGCCCGCAAGGCCTTCGGCGGCTGGTCGGGCGCCACCGCGTACAACCGCGGGCAGATCCTCTACCGCATCGCCGAGATGCTGGAGGGCCGCCGCGAGCAGTTCGTCCGCGAGGTCGGCGAGGCCGAGGGCCTGTCGAAGTCGAAGGCGGCCGCGGTCGTCGACGCGGCCATCGACCGCTGGGTCTGGTACGCGGGCTGGACCGACAAGATCGGCCAGGTCGTGGGCGGGGCCAACCCGGTCGCGGGCCCGTTCTTCAACCTCTCCACCCCGGAGCCGACCGGTGTCGTCACGGTCGTGGCCCCGCAGGACTCGTCCTTCCTGGGCCTGATCTCCGTGATCGCCCCCGTGATCGCGACGGGCAACACGGCGGTCGTGATCGCGAGCGAGAAGGCGCCGCTCCCGGCCCTCTCCCTGGGCGAGGTGCTGGCCACCTCCGACCTGCCGGGCGGCGTCGTCAACATCCTGTCCGGCAAGGCCGGCGAGATGGGCCCGCACCTGGCGTCCCACCAGGACGTCAACGCGATCGACCTGGCGGGTGCCGATGCGGCGCTGGCCAAGGAGCTGGAGATCGCGGCGGCCGACAACCTCAAGCGCGTCCTGCGTCCACAGCCTGTGGACGACTGGAGCGCCGACCCGGGCACGTCGCGCATGACGGCGTTCCTGGAGACGAAGACGGTCTGGCACCCCACGGGTTCGCTGGGCTCGGGCGGGTCCTCGTACTAAGGGATCCCCCTGCGAAAACCGGCCCCGGCAGCGTCCCCCGCGCTGCCGGGGCCTCTTCGTGCCCTCTCGCGGCTACTGCGGCAGCAGCGGGCCGAGCAGCGAGGCCGCGGTCGCCTCGGGCAGCTCGCCGATGGAGGGCCCCTGCGTCAGGATCCCCGTGACCATGGTGGTGCCGACCGCCGGGAAGTCGGCGACCTTGGTGGCCACTCCGTTGTCGAGCGGGTCCACGCCGGTGTGCGCGAGGGGGTTCACCTTGAGGTTCGCGAGGGGGTCGGTGACCCCGGCGAGGGCCGCCGGGACCGAGAGCTCACCGGCCTGGGCGCCACCGGCGGCCATGGCCAGGGCCGCGCCGGCCATGGAGAGCGTGAGGCCTGCGGAGCGGAGCGTGGAGCTGCCGGGGGCTGCGTGACGTGCCATTGGGATTCCCGCCTGAGGTCGTAGTCGCGTGCGCACGCAGCGTAGTTGAGGTGTGATCCTGGATACCAACCGGCCACCGGAGGCATCCCCTGCGCGGGGGAATGGTTCAGACTGGTGTCCCGTGAGCTCTTCCTCTCCTTTGCCTACGCGTGTCGTCCTGTTGACCGGGCCTTCGGGCTCCGGCAAGTCCCGGTTGGCCGCCCGTTCCGGGCTGCCGGTGCTGCGCCTGGACGACTTCTACAAGGAGGCTGACGACCCGACCCTCCCGCTGGTCGAGGGCAGCTCCGACATCGACTGGGACTCCCCGCTGTCCTGGGACGCGGACGTGGCGGTCGCCGCGATCGTGGAACTGTGCGCGGTGGGGCGGACCGACGTCCCCGTCTACGACATCGCGACGAGCTCCCGCACGGGCACCGAGAGCCTCGACATCGCCCGCACCCCGCTGTTCATCGCGGAGGGCATCTTCGCCGCCGACGTGGCCGCCCGCTGCCAGGAGCTCGGCCTCCTCGCGGACGCCATCTGCCTGCGCGGGCGCCCCTCGACGACCTTCCGCCGCCGGCTGGCCCGTGACCTGCGGGAAGGCCGCAAGTCCGTGCCGTTCCTACTGCGTAGGGGCCTGCGGCTGATGCGCGCCGAACGCAGCATCGTGGCCCGCCACGTCGCCCTGGGCGCGTACGCCTGCGCCGCCGACGAGGCCCTCGGCCGCCTGGCGGCAGCCGCGGCGGGACGCCACCGCACGACGACCCCGGCGTAGCCGCCGGACGTCCCTCACCGGCGGGACCAGCGGTCCGTCAGGGTGGTGATCGCGGCCGCGGCCCGGTCGAGGCCGTGGTCGTCGCCGCGGAGCGTCTTGTTCAGCTCGACGTGAAGGAAGCGGGACTGCCGGTCGGCGGCGGTCCTGCCCTGTTCGTTCTCCCGGCCGGCGAGCTTGCAGCGTGCGGAGTACGCCGTGCAGACCTCCAGGCCGTCGCGCCGCAGCGCGGCGGTCAGCAGTTCCGCGTCCGCCACGGCGCTGTCGCCGGCTCCTGTGGAGACGACCGCGTCGCGCCCCTGGAACGACTCGTCGGCGAAGCCGTGCAGCTGGACCCCCGGCAGGTTCCTCCGTGCCAGCTCCTCCACCACGCCGTGGAAGACCGAGTCGGCGCGGTGTGCCACGTCCGCCGCCCCGTCCTCGCCCGCATCGCGGTGGGCCCCCGCGAGCACGAGCACCCCGCCGGGTGCGCCGCGCAGCACCCGTGCCCCCAGGAGTTCGGTGCGGGCGTCGGCGACGGGGTGGGGGACCTGGACCGACCACCGTGCGGGCCGGTCCAGGTCGACGTACACCCGGCCCCAGCCGCGGCTGGTGTGGCCCGATTCACTCACCCCGTCCGCCACCTCGGCGTACCGGCGTCCGGTGGCGGCGTCCGTGACGGTGCGGAGGGTGAAGTCGATCTCGGACAGGCCGGCCCGCGCCGCTTCCGGATCGCCGTCGAGCAGGTGGGCGAACGCCCTGGTGAACGCCAGTCGTTCCTGGTCCGTGGGGGTGCGGTACCCGCCGCGCTCGCCGAAGCCGGCGGTGAAGCGGGCGATCCGCTGCTCCAGGTCGGTGTCGGCGGAGCGCTGGGGAACGGGGCCGGCCGGGCGGGCCGGCGGTGCGTTTTCCGGGCTCGCCGCCCAAAGCATCAAAACAGCACAAAAGGCGACGAAGGCTCCGCACAGAACCGCAATCGTTATTCGCCTGGTCGGTGGAGCGCTCATAGTCATACGAAAATAACGGAGTGGCGCACTCCGTTTCCCGTCCCTCCGCTGTTCGTTCTGGGCCGCCCGCCCCCGTGTCCGGAACCCGCCGGCGGACCGGCCCGCGCTGACGGGACGCGCCGAGGCGTTCGCGGCACTCCCCGCGCGCCCCGTACGCCCAGATCATCACACTCCCCAGGCCGCACCGGCTCCAGGGCAGAACGAAGAGGAGCCCGCGTTGGCCGCGTCGCGATCGAAGCGGCGGCACCGGACCCGCCGTCGGGCTGACATGTCGCTGCTCGGCGGCATCCGTCCGCCCATCGCGGCCCTGTCCGCCGTGCTGCTGGCCCTCGCAGCCCTCACCGCGTTCCAACTCGGCCACGTGGGCAAGGAGACCGTAGCGCCGGCCGTCCTCACCTCACAGCAGTACTTCGCGGAGGACGGCGCCATCGCCCTGCGCGCCTCCCTGGACGAGAGCATCACGGACATCGGCAGGACCGCCGCCCTGTTCAGCTCCGGCGAACCGGTCTCGCCCGACTCCGTGCTCGACAAGCTCGGCAGCGTCTACCAGAAGTGGCGCGGTACGGCCGTGATCGAGATCAAGTCGGGCCGCCTGGAGGCACAGCGCGGCGAGAACCTCCCGCTGACCGCCCTCGACCTGACCGCGCTGGGCGGGGAGTCCGGCCTCGCCCCCCGCATGGTCCGGCTGGAGAACGGCGAGACCCGCCTGCTCACCCTCGCCCTGCTGTCCTGGCCCGACCACCCCCAGCAGCTCCTGGTCGCCTCCAGCAGCCTGAAGGTCCCGGGCATCAGCCTGGGCAAGTCCCGCGCCATCGCCGTCCTCGACTCCTCCGGCCAGGTCCTCGGCAGCGACGGCGTCGGTGCTTCCGGGCAGGAGAAGAAGCAGCTCGGGAAGTTCGCGAAGACCGTCGCCCAGAAGGCCGAACAGCACCCCCTCCAGGCCAAGGAGCCCGGCTCCGGCGGCTTCGCCGGCGTCAGCGGCAGCCTGCTCGGGGACGCCCGGGACGGTCACCGCTCCGTGGCCGGCTACGCGAAGCTCACCGGTTCGCAGCCCGGTGTGGGCACCGACGCGACCGCCCTCGGCCTCACCGTCGTCTCGTTCGTCGGCGTCGCCGAGGAGCGTTCCGCCGCCGTCGACTCCTTCTTCTGGATCGCCGCGTCCGCCGCCCTGCTGGTGGTCGGGGCACTGGTCGTGGCCCTGCTCGTGACCACCGTCCAGCGCCCGCTGCTCCGGCTGTTCCTGGAGAGCCGCCGGATCGGCCGCGGCGACCTGAACCGCCCGGTCACCGTGCCCAAGTACGGCGAGGCCGCCCGCATCGGCGCCGCACTCGACCGGCTGCGCCGCCAGCTCCTCGGCGAACCCGCGGCGGAAACCGAGGGCCCGCGCGGCGGACGCCGCGCCCGGATCGGGACCCGCGCCCTCCTCGCGGTGTGCGGGATCCTGCTCCTGGTGTGGTCGGCGCCGCTCCTGCTGACGCTCAACCGCGCCGGGGCCTCCGTAGCCGTGCCCAAGTCGATCGTCGACGACCAGCGCGAACGCACCGACACCCTGGCCGACCGGGTACGCCGCGCCCTCAACGAAGGACACGCCGACCTCACCTCCGTCGCCTCCGTCATCGGCGACAAGACCACCCCCGCCGAGCTGACCAAGCTGCTGGAGCGCACCCGGAACCAGCACGGACGCTACGAGTCCCTCTACGTCCTGAACGCAGACGGCACCGTCCTGGCCCGCACCGGCGGCAAGCCCCACCACCCCGCCGGCAAGGGCCCCTCGAAGCAGCCCGTGACCCTCGTCGACAGCGGCAACCGGCCGGTCATCACCGAGTACGCCGAGGCACCCGGCCTGGTCGGCGCCGCCGTGGTCGGCGAGCTGCGCATCGACTTCCTCAACGCCATGCTCAAGCGGCCCGGCCTGGGCGAGGTCCGCGTCGTCGACGCAGGTCACCGGGTGATCGGCGGCAACAACGGCTACCTGGCCTTCGCATCGCTGTCGGACGCCAAGCTCGACGCCCTGGTGAGCGCCGCGAACGAGAAGAACGGCGCGAACGAGAACAGCGGCGCGAACGAGAAGGACGCGAAGAGCCCGCGCGCCAAGAGCGCCCTGCTCCGCGACGGCGGCGTCTCCGTCGCCGCCGCGGCGCCGATGACCGGCGGCGGCGTGGCTCAGCCCCTGGACTGGACCGTCGTCACCTGGCAGCCGGCCAAGGGCCTGGAGATCCCCGCGTACACCGCGCAGAACCGCACCGTCCTGGCCGGGCTGCTCGGCCTCACGGGCGCCGCGGCCTGCCTCGGCTGGATGCACGTCATCGTGGTCCGGCCCCTGCGCGACCTCGCCCGGCGTGCGGAGGCCCTGGCCGACGGCGACCGCCGCAACGTCCTCTACCCGACCCACCACGACGAGGTCGGCGCCGTCACCCGCAGCCTCGAAGTCATCCGCCTGCACCTGCTGGAACAGCGCAAGCGGGACGCCTCCGGCGCCGCCACCGGCCGGACGCCCGGCCGTGCCACCCCGGCCGGAAGGAACTGATCCCCCGTGCTCTTCCTCTACTGCGTGCTGCTCTTCTGCTGCCTGGTCATGCTCGTCGCGGGCGTCGTCGAGCAGCGCAGGCACTACGCCAACCTCGCGCAGATACCGAACCGGGTGCTGGTCAACGGCATCCGCGGCAAGAGTTCCATCACCCGGCTGTGCGCGGGCGCCCTGCGCGGCGGCGGGCTGCTGACCGTCGCCAAGACCACCGGCACCGCGGCCCGCTTCATCCACCCCGACGCCACCGAGGAGCCCGTCTACCGGAAGTTCGGCATCGCCAACGTCGTCGAGCAGATCGGCATCGTCCGGCGCGCCGCCGCCTACCGGCCGCACGCACTGGTCATGGAGTGCATGGCGGTCATGCCCGCACTTCAGGAGATCAACCAGTCGAAGCTGATCCAGTCGACCATCGGCGTGCTGTGCAACGTCCGCGAGGACCACGTCGCCGAGATGGGACCCACCCTCGACGACATCGCGCGCTCCCTGTCGCGCTCGATGCCGCACGGCGGAATCTGTGTCACCGCCGAGAAGGAGCGCTTCCACGTGCTCCAGGAGGAGGCCGACGCGAGGAACTGCACGCTCGTCTACGCCGACCCCGACACGGTCAGCGACGATGAGCTGCGCGGCTTCAGCTGGTTCACCTTCAAGGAGAACGTCGCCATCGCGCTCACCGTCGCCGACCTCCTCGGCATCGACCGCGAAACCGCCCTCCAGGGGATGTACGACGCCCCGCCGGACCCCGGGGTGCTCTCCGTCGAGCGGTACGTGGCCCCCGGCGGCAAGCGGGTGCGCTTCGCCAACGTCTTCGCCGCGAACGACCCCGAGTCGACGCTGATGAACATCAACCAGCTCCTCGACCTCGGCGCCGTCGACCGCCCCCTCAACGTCGTGATCAACTGCCGCCCCGACCGCGTCGAGCGCAACGGCCAGATGGGCGCGATCGTCCCGGACCTGATGCCCGACAAGGTCTTCGTCATCGG
Organism: Streptomyces sp. NPDC031132; assembly: GCF_055570595.1. Lineage (NCBI taxonomy): Bacteria > Bacillati > Actinomycetota > Actinomycetes > Kitasatosporales > Streptomycetaceae > Streptomyces > Streptomyces sp. NPDC031132. Next base: position 201,103 of record NZ_JBVIGX010000003.1, on the reverse strand, counting down.
GCACCCGGCCAAGAGCGCCATCGACGCGATCCCGGCCGAGTGGCGCGGGCGCGCCGTCGACCTCGGCGGCGACCAGCGCGACGGCGAGGAGTTCATGAACGAGCTGCTCGGCCATCTGGGCGAGAGCTCCTCGCTGGTCGCCATCGGCAACATCCACGGCCAGGGCGAGATCCTCCTGGAACACCTGGCGGAACTCCCCGGCTTCGAGGACGAGCCCGACCGGGAGGAGCCCCGCGGGGCCGCCCCGGACCACGAGCCCGCCGTGCCCCGGCGGACCGCCCCCGCGCAGCCGCTGTACGTGCCGCACCTCGACCCGTACGCCGAACTCACCCCCGCCCAGGAGGCCCGGTTCGCGCAGCCCCCCGTGCCGCGGCAGTACGTCCACCCGCCGCAGGGACACGCTCTGCCCGCCCCCCAGGGCCGACCGCCGTACGAGGGGCAGGGCCCGTACCCGCAGCAGCCGCACGGGCAGTGGCACCAAGGCCCCCACCCGCAACAGCAGCCGCACGGGCAGTGGCAGCAGGCCCCCTACCCGCAGCAGCAGCCGCACGAGCAGCAGCCGCCCTGGCCGCCCCACCCGTACGAGCCCCACCCGAACCCGCAGTGGCAGAGCCCAGGAGACCCCCGTTGATCCCCGCAGTCCTCACCCCCGAGATCGCCGCGATCGGCATCGCGCTGGGCCTGCTGTTCTCCCTGCTGTGCTACCTGACGACGAACCTCTCGCCCGGCGGCATGATCACCCCCGGCTGGCTCGCGCTCACCCTCATCGAGGACCTGCAGCGCGCCGCGCTCGTCGTCGGCATCACCGCCCTGACGTACGCGCTCACCCTCGTCACCCAGAAGTTCGTCATCCTCTACGGCAAGCGCCTGTTCGCGGCCGTCGTCCTCATCGGAGTGCTCCTCCAGGCCACGGTGGTCATCGTGCTCCAGATGAAGTTCCCCCTGCTGTACGCGAACCAGACCCTCGGCTTCATCGTCCCCGGACTGATCGCCTACCAGCTCGTCCGCCAGCCCAAGGGCGCCACGCTGCTCGCCACCGGCTCCGCGACCCTCATGACGTACGTCGTCCTGACCTCGGGCATCCTGCTCGGCTTCATGCCGCACGCCTGACCGACGCCAGCCCGATCACCCGCACCGCCCGGAGCGCACCGATGACCGCCAAGCCCGCCCGCCGCACCCATCCCGTCCTGCACGCCGCCGTCGTGCTGCTCCTGCTGGCCGGCAGCGCGTACTTCACCTACGAGCTGCGCAAGGAAGAGCAGGCCAAGGCCCCCGCGGTGCTGCGCGTCACCGACCAGGCGCACCAGGGCGGCGCCCAGGAGGGCGCCCAGAAGTGGGACCGGTTGAAGAACCCGGAGCGCTCGGTCCTGAGGGGCGCGGACGGCGCCGTCCTCGCCACCTTCACGGACGGCGCGCGCACCGCGTCGCTCACCGGCAAGAGCCGTACCTTCACCGAGCCGGCCACCACCCGGACCCGCGTCGTCACCGACAACTGGGTCCGCCTGCTGCCGGAGAGCTGGCGCAGCGGCGCGGAGCGCGAGCAGTGGTTCCAGGACTGGTTCAAGAAGTACTACGGGAGCGAGGAGGACGACCTCTTCGCCATCGCCTTCCAGTACGCGGACCAGGCACCGGTCAAGAAGGACGCGGCCGGCGTCCAGTACGCGGGCGACGCGGCCTTCGGGCCGCTCAACCCGAACGGCTCCGTGGGCAACGACCTCCGCCTGGAGCAGTCGGACTTCTACGACTACCTCGGTATCCCGTACACCTTCCGCAACGGCACCACGGAACAGCCGGAGAAGGCCAAGCACCGGGCCCTGGACTGCTCCGGCTTCATCCGCACGGTATTCGGCTACCGCGGCCGCTTCCCGCTGATGGCCTCCGACACCGGCGGCAACGGACTGCCGCGCACCGCCAACGGAATGGCCCGCTCGAAGGCCGGCGTGGACATCCTGGCCCTCAAGGACGTCGGCCCGCAGGGCCGGCCGGCCTCCGTCGACGTCCTCCAGCCGGGCGACCTGGTGTTCTTCAAACTCGACGGGCGCACCGGCGACCGCCTGGACCACGTCGGCATGTACCTCGGCAACGACACCGACGGGCACAAGATCTTCATGTCGAGCCGCGAAGAGGCCAACGGCCCCACCATCGGCGACAAGGGCGGCGCCTCCCGCCTCGACGGCAACGGCTACTACGCCGCCGCCCTGCGCAGCGCCAAGCGCCTTTGACCCGACCGCCCGTGCGGCCCGCAGGCGCGCCGGACATACGAGAAGGCGGGACCATGCGGACCCCCGGCCGCCTGATCCCGCCCTCTCCCCCCGCAGGCCCCCGTCCCACCCCCGTAGGACGGGCCCCCTGGCCCATGGTCTGTGGTGTGCCGCGTTACGCGACGAGCTCCTCGAAGGACTCCGCCTCGTCGCGGCCGAAGCTCAGCACCTCGTCGTCCCGCAGGCGCCGCAGCGACCGCCAGATGCTCGACTTCACGGTGCCGACGCTGATGCCCAGGATCTCCGCGATCTCCGGGTCCGTACGGCCCTCGTAGTAGCGCAGCACCAGCATCGTGCGCTGCGGCTCCGGAATGCGGGCCAGTGCCTGCCACAGCACCGCGCGCAGCTCCGTACCCCGCATCGCGTCCGTGTCCGAGGCCGTCTCCGGGAGCTCCTCGGTCGGGTACTCGTTCAGCTTCCGCCGGCGCCACGCGCTGATGTGCAGGTTCGTCATCGTGCGCCGCAGGTACCCGCCGACGGCCGCCTTGTCGCTGATCCGGTCCCAGGCGCGGTACGTGGAGAACAGCGCGCTCTGCAGCAGGTCCTCGGCCTCGTAACGGTCACCGGTCAGGTGGAAGGCCGTCGCGTACAGGGCGGCCCGCCGCTCCTGGACGTACGCCGTGAACTCGGCCTCCGAGGTGGAGGAGAGCTCGGGCGTGTGCTGCTCCGCGACGGAAGACCGGTACGTGTTCGCGTCGATGGCCACCGTGTGCGCCGGCCGCGGACGGGCGACCGTCACCGACCGGACACCTGCCCGGCGGTTCACATCGTGCAGCCGCGTGACAACCGCGCTGGTGGTGGTGCTGTGCAGCGTGTTCATCTCGCGCCCCCCGTCGTGGAGTCTGCTTCGGATCCTGCTCGGTTTCGTTGGTAGAAGACTGCCCGGCCGACTTAACCGGGGTGTCCGCCGACTGTCACAGGCCTGTCACAGCGACCCCCGTGTGATCCCGTGCACCCGGCGGTCGAACTCCGAACGGTCGATGGGACAGAATGAGCCCGTGCCTTTCCTGTTGCTGATCGAGGACGACGACGCCATCCGCACGGCCCTCGAACTCTCCCTGACTCGCCAGGGCCACCGTGTGGCCACCGCGGCGACGGGCGAGGACGGCCTGAAACTGCTGCGCGAGCAGCGGCCGGACCTGATCGTGCTGGACGTGATGCTGCCCGGGATCGACGGTTTCGAGGTGTGCCGGCGGATCCGCCGCACCGACCAGCTGCCGATCATCCTGCTCACCGCGCGCAGTGACGACATCGACGTGGTGGTGGGCCTGGAGTCCGGCGCCGACGACTACGTCGTCAAGCCCGTCCAGGGCCGGGTGCTCGACGCCCGGATCCGGGCCGTGCTGCGCCGCGGGGAACGGGAGGCCACCGACTCCGCCGTCTTCGGGTCCCTGGTCATCGACCGGGCCGCGATGACGGTCACGAAGAACGGCGAGGACCTCCAGCTGACGCCGACCGAGCTGCGGCTGCTGCTGGAGCTCAGCCGCCGACCCGGGCAGGCGCTCTCCCGGCAGCAGCTGCTGCGGCTGGTCTGGGAGCACGACTACCTCGGCGACTCCCGGCTCGTGGACGCCTGCGTGCAGCGGCTGCGCGCCAAGGTCGAGGAAGTGCCGTCCTCGCCCACCCTCATCCGGACCGTCCGCGGTGTCGGATACCGGCTGGACTCGCCGCAGTGATCAAAGCTCTGTTCGCGGGCCGGCGCTGGACCAGCCTGCGGCTGCGGCTCCTGATGGTGTTCTGCCTGGTCGCGCTGGTGGCCGCGGTCTCCGCGTCCGGCATCGCGTACTGGCTCAACCGCGAGGCGGTGCTCACCCGTACCCAGGACGCGGCCCTCGGCGACTTCCGCCAGGAGATGCAGAACCGGGCCGCGGCGCTGCCCGCCGACCCGACGCCCGAGGAGATGCAGCGCACCGCCGAGCTGATGGCGGGCAGCAGCCCCGGCTACAGCGTGCTGCTGGTCGACGAGCGGGGCGGCCGCAAGGTGTTCGGCGCGGCAGGTCCCGACTCCTTCGGACTGGACGACGTACCGGCCTCGCTGCAGCGTGCGGTGAACGACCGGCAGAAGGCGACGGCGGCCAACGACTCCGAGTACCACGTGTACTGGCAGCGGACGAAGCCGCGCGGCAATCCGTACCTGGTCGGCGGGACGCGGATCGTGGGCGGCGGGCCGACCGGCTACATGTACAAGTCCCTGGCGCAGGAGCGGGACGACCTGAACGCGCTGGGCTGGTCGCTGACCATCGCCACGGGTCTCGCGCTGCTCGGGTCGGCGCTGCTGGCGCAGGCCGCGGCCCGGACCGTGCTCAAGCCCGTACAACGGCTGGGGGACGCGGCGCGGCGCCTGGGCGAGGGCGAGCTGGACACCCGGCTGGAGGTGTCGGGGACCGACGAACTGGCCGATCTCTCGCACACGTTCAACAAGACGGCCGAGGCGCTGGAGAAGAAGGTCGCCGACATGAGCGCCCGGGAGGAGTCGAGCCGGCGCTTCGTCGCGGACATGTCGCACGAACTGCGCACTCCGCTGACGGCGTTGACGGCGGTCGCCGAGGTGCTGGAGGAAGAGGTCGAAGACCTCGATCCGATGATCGCACCGGCGGTCGCGCTGGTCGTCAGCGAGACCCGGCGGCTGAACATCCTGGTGGAGAACCTGATGGAGGTCACCCGCTTCGACGCGGGGACGGCCCGGCTCGTGCTCGACGACGTGGACGTCGCCGACCAGGTGACGGCGTGCATCGACGCGCGGGCGTGGCTCGACGCGGTCGAACTCGACGCCGAGCGCGGCATCGTGGCGCGGCTCGACCCGCGCCGGCTCGACGTCATCCTCGCCAACCTGATCGGCAACGCGCTCAAGCACGGCGGCTCGCCGGTGCGGGTCTCGGTGGTCGTCGAGGGCGAGTGGCTGGTCATCGCGGTCCAGGACAACGGGCCGGGCATCCCGGAGGAGGTGCTGCCGCACGTCTTCGACCGTTTCTACAAGGCGAGCGCCTCGCGGCCGAAGTCGGACGGCAGCGGGCTCGGCCTGTCGATCGCCGTGGAGAACGCGCACATCCACGGCGGTGACATCACCGCCGCCAACGGGCCGGAGGGCGGCGCGCTGTTCACGCTGCGGCTGCCGATGGACGTGGGGAAGGTGATCGCCGGTGACGCGGACGCGTAGGGCGGCAGTGCTCCTGCTGGTGTCGGGCCTGGTGTCCGGATGCGGGATCAGGGCGACGACGGTGCCGGTGGACGTCGGCCCCGCGCCTTCGCGGGTGTCGTGCGACACCCCCGAACTGCAGACCGGGGTACAGGGCTTCCGGGCCACGGTGGAGCTGGTGTGCGGATCGCAGCTGGTCGGCGTGGAACGGGTGGTGCCGGTGCCGGAGAAGAAGCCGGTACGCGACCCCGTGGTGCTGGTCGCCGAGGCACTCCTGGAGGCACTGGAGCGGGAGCCGTCGGCGGAGGAGCGGGACGCGGGCTTCACGACGTCCGTCCCCGACGGGCTGACGGTCGCGCCGGCCCGCCCGGGCGATCCGGCGGGCACGATCCGCCTCAGCCGCAAGCCGGAGGACCTGCCGCCGGTCGCGCTGTCGCAGGTGGTGTGCACGCTGGCGGGCAGCGAGGCCGTCTCGGCGGGCCCGGGCCCGGTGGTCCTCGGCGGCCCGGACGCGGATCCGCCGCGGGCGTGGGAGTGCACGGAAGCGGTCCGCTCCCGCCCCGAATCGGTCCCCACCCTGGGCGAACTGGTCCGCCCGACGCCCACTCCTTCTTGACGCGCGGCTCTCCTTCTCGACGCGCCGCTCTCCTTCTCGACGCGCCGCTCGCGCGGCTCGGCGCCGGGGCGCCTCCCCGGCTTCGCGCCGCTGCGCCGGCCTCCGACCGGCGGGTGCGGGCCGGGGGCTTCGGCCCCTGCCCGGCCCTGAGCGGCGCCAAGGTCCCTGCGGGGCCATGGCGCCGGAAGGGGCACGGCTCCGATGCCCTTCCAGGGCTGATCGTGGTCGGGGCGATGGCGACGGCCGATTCAGAAGCGTCGATGTGACCGGCGGGCACGCCCCAGACGGCCGACGGACGCCAAGACCAGAGGAGCGCGTAGCGATCTGACGCGCTTGGGTGGCCCGGAGGGGGCTCTGGTCGCCGTCAGGTGCGGGTAGCCGCGCCCTGGTCCGGGATCTGGGGGTCTGAAGGCCCGGCTGCCCGGCGTGCCGGAGACCGGCCCCTCGCCTGGTCTCTGACACGGCGTCCCCCCGACGATGGACCGTGCCGTTCCTTTCGGGGGTTTCCCGGCAGTCCTTGTCTTTCCGGGGCGGGTCGGTCGGTCAAGGGTCGCCGAAGGCGATCGCGCAGCGACGCGAACGAAGTGAGCGCCCTTGACGGGCCGGCACGAACCGGAAGGACGATGGGACTGACGGGAAGCCCCCGAACCCACTCCGATACGGGCCAGGGGGCTACGGCTCCCCACCCCCGGACCCGCACCCGGGGGACACGCAACCCGGACCGAGCCCGGCACCTCGAGGGGAGACGGCCGGCCCGCGCCGCAGACGACGTGCGCACCCCGGAAACGACGTACGCACCCCGGAAACGACGTACGCACCCCGGAAACGACGTACGCACCCCGAAACGACGTACGCACCCCGGAAACGAAGCACGCACCCCCGAAGCGACGTACGCACCCCCGAAACGGCGACGGCCCCCCGAGCCGGAGCTCAGGGGGCCGAGGGCCGGGCCCCGGTGGACGGACCGGGGCCCGGCAGGGGCCGAAGCCCCTGGACTGCACCCGACGGACGGAGTCCGGCGCAGCGGCGCGTGAGGGATCAGATGCCCGCGGCTGCCGACAGGTCCTTCTTGATCGCGTCCAGGATCTCCTGGCCGCGGGTACGGGCCGGGGCGAGGTCCGCGGCGTCCGCCACCGGGACCACGACCTCCAGGTAGCACTTCAGCTTCGGCTCCGTGCCCGACGGCCGCACGATCACCCGGGCCTTGTAGTCGCCCTCGAGGTAGTAGCGCAGCCCGTCCGTGGGCGGCAGCGTCGCAGTGCCCCGGTTCAGGTCCTCCGCCGAGGAGACCCGCAGGCCCGCCAGCGACACCGGCGGCTCCGCCCGCAGCGCAGCCATCGCCGAGGCGATGACCGAGAGATCCGAGACGCGGACCGACAGCTGGTCGGTGGCGTGCAGGCCGTGCTCCATCGCCAGGTCGTCCAGCAGATCGCTCAGCGTGCGGCCCTGCTCCTTGAGCTCCGAGGCCAGCTCCGCGACCAGCAGGGCGGCGGTGATGCCGTCCTTGTCGCGGACGCCCTCGGGGTCCACGCAGTAGCCGAGCGCCTCCTCGTAGCCGTAGCGCAGGCCCTCGACGCGGGCGATCCACTTGAAGCCCGTGAGGGTCTCCTCGTAGCCGACGCCCGCCGCCTCCGCGATCCGGCCCAGGAGGGAGGACGACACGATCGACTCCGCGAAGACGCCCTGCGCGCCCTTGTGGACCAGGTGGGCCGCCAGCAGCGCACCGACCTCGTCGCCGCGGAGCATGCGCCACCCGGTCGCCGAAGCGTCGTCCGGGACGGCCACCGCGCAGCGGTCCGCGTCCGGGTCGTTCGCGATCACGATGTCCGGCTCGGCCTCGGCGGCCTTGGCGAAGGCCAGGTCCATGGCCCCCGGCTCCTCCGGGTTGGGGAAGGCCACCGTCGGGAAGGCCGGGTCCGGCTCAGCCTGCTCGGCCACGAGGACCGGCTCCGGGAAGCCGGCGCGGGCGAAGGCGGCCAGGACGACGTCCTTGCCGACGCCGTGCATGGCCGTGTAGACGGTGCGCACGCCCCGGGGCGAGCCGGGGGTCAGGACGGCGTCCGTACGGGCCAGGTAGGCCTCCAGGACCTCGTCGCCGAGGTCCTCCCAGCCGGACTCCGGACGGGGGACCGAGGCGAGGGTCTCCACGCGCCCGATCTCCGCCGCGATCTCGACGTCCGCCGGGGACACGATCTGCGAGCCGTCGCCGAGGTAGACCTTGTAGCCGTTGTCCCGGGGCGGGTTGTGGCTCGCGGTCACCTCGACGCCGGCGACGGCACCCAGGTGCCGTATGGCGTACGCGAGGACGGGCGTCGGCAGGGGGCGGGGCAGGACGGCCGCGCGCAGGCCCGCGCCGGTCATGACGGCGGCGGTGTCGCGGGCGAAGTCCGCCGACTTGTACCGCGCGTCGTAGCCGACGACGACCAGGCCGCCGGCGTGGCCCTGGGCCTTCAGGTAGGCCGCGAGGCCCGCCGCGGCCCGGATGACCACCGAGCGGTTCATCCGCATCGGGCCCGCGCCGATCTCGCCGCGCAGTCCGGCGGTGCCGAACTGGAGGGTGCCGGAGAACCGGTCCGCGAGGTCGGTGGTGTCACCGGCCTCGATGATCTTGGCGAGCTCGGCCGCCGTCTCCGGGTCCGGGTCCTCCGCCAGCCAGGCCTGGGCCCGGGTGATCAGGTCGTCCTGTTCCTGCACTACTTCCGCCTTGTCTCTCGTACGGTCGTTTCTCGTACGGTCGTTTCTCGTACGGTGCCGGTGCCTCAGATGCGGGCGAGGACCTGGGTCAGCAGCTTGCCCATGCGGGCGGCCGAGTCACGGCCGGCCTGGAGCACCTCTTCGTGGTTCAGCGGCTCGCCGGAGAGGCCCGCCGCCAGGTTGGTGACCAGGGAGATGCCGAGCACCTCGGCGCCGGCCTCGCGGGCGGCGATCGCCTCGAGGACCGTGGACATGCCGACCAGGTCGGCGCCCATGACGCGGATCATGTTGATCTCGGCCGGCGTCTCGTAGTGCGGGCCGGGGAACTGGACGTAGACGCCCTCTTCGAGGGTCTCGTCGATCTCCTTGCACATCGCGCGCAGGCGCGGCGAGTACAGGTCGGTCAGGTCCACGAAGTTCGCGCCGACGATCGGCGAGGCGGCCGTCAGGTTGAGGTGGTCGCTGATCAGGACGGGCTGGCCGGGCTTCATGCCCTCGCGCAGACCGCCGCAGCCGTTGGTGAGGACGATGGTCTTGCAGCCGGCGGCGACGGCGGTGCGCACGCCGTGGGCGACGGCGGCGACGCCGCGGCCCTCGTAGTAGTGGGTCCGGCCGAGGAAGAGCAGCGCACGCTTGTCGCCGATCTTGTACGAGCGGATCTTGCCGCCGTGGCCCTCGACCGCGGGCGGCGGGAAGCCGGGCAGCTCGGTGACGGGGAACTCGGCCTCGGGCGCGCCCAGCGCCTCTGCGGCGGGGGCCCAGCCGGAGCCCATGACGAGGGCGACATCGTGGGTTTCGGCGCCGGTCAGCTCACGCAGGCGGGCGGCTGCGGCGGTGGCGTCGGCGAAGGGGTCGGTAACAGATGCGTTCACGCAGACGAGCGTAACCGAGCATTGCCTACGCGCGTAGATGGCGCAGCTCACGGTGTTCGGATCGTTGCCTTGTCGTTTCCACCGAAACGTCCCCCGGCCACCGCTCAGCAGGGCCGCTTGCGCAGTTCCATCACGTAGTCGTGCGGCGCGCCCGCCGATTCGGCCGCGTCGGCGATCTCACCGAGGTAGCGCGCCGAGGGCAGACCGCCCTCGTACCCGTTCAGTACGTAGCACCACGCCGCCTCCTCGCCGTCCAGCGTGTGGACGCGGATCCGCATTCGGCGGTAGATGTCGAGCCCGACACCCTCCCACCGGTCCATGGAGTCCTCGTCCAGCGGAGCGATGTCGTACAGGGCGACGAACACCTGGTGCCGCGGGGCCTCGACGATCGTGGCGAGGGCGCCCTCCCACCCCATCTGCTCACCGCCGAAGGTCAGCCGCCAGTCGTTGATCCAGCCCGTGCCGCGCAGCGGCGAATGCGGAGCGCGGCGCGTCATCAGCCGCGGGTCGAGGTTGCCGGCGTACGCGGCGTAGAGCGACATGAGGTCGAGGGTACGGGAGGGGCGGGGATGGCCGCGTGCCCGGATGGTGCCCGGACGGCGCCCGGATGGCCGGACCGGGGGAGAAGCACCTTGAAGCGTGCGGGACAATGGGGCACGGAATGCATCCCCCGGGGAGACCCCCCGGAAGCCCCGGCCGGGGCGGCAGCCGGCCGGGTAGACGTGAGGCGGAGTTTTCGTGACCCGGATCGTGATCATCGGCGGCGGACCCGGCGGGTATGAGGCGGCCCTCGTGGGGGCCCAGCTCGGCGCGGAGGTGACCGTCGTCGACTGCGACGGTCTGGGCGGCGCGTCGGTGCTCACCGACTGCGTGCCCTCCAAGACTCTCATCGCGACCGCCGAGGTCATGACGACCTTCGACTCGTCGTACGAGGAGCTCGGCATCGTCGTCGCCGACGACACCCCGCCGCTGGAGCAGGCCGCGCGCGTCGTCGGCGTCGACCTCGGCAAGGTGAACCGGCGCGTCAAGCGCCTCGCCCTCGCCCAGTCGCACGACATCACCGCCTCCGTCACCCGGGCCGGCGCCCGTGTCGTACGGGGCCGCGGCAAGCTCGGCGGCCCGCAGGGCATCGACGGCACGCGCGACGTCATCGTCACCGCCGCCGACGGCACCGAGACGATCCTGACGGCCGACGCCGTGCTGATCGCGACCGGCGGCCACCCCCGCGAGATCCCGGACGCCATGCCCGACGGCGAGCGGATCCTGAACTGGACCCAGGTCTACGACCTGGACGAGCTCCCCGAAGAGCTCATCGTGGTCGGCTCCGGTGTCACCGGCGCCGAGTTCGCCGGCGCGTACCAGGCCCTCGGCTCCCGGGTGACCCTGGTCTCCTCCCGCGACCGCGTGCTGCCCGGCGAGGACCCGGACGCGGCCGCCGTCCTCGAGGACGTCTTCCGCCGCCGCGGCATGAACGTCATCGGCCGCTCCCGCGCCGAGTCCGCCAAGCGGGTCGGCGACCGGGTCGAGGTCACCCTCTCCGACGGCCGCGTCATCACCGGCACGCACTGCCTGATGGCGGTCGGCGCGATCCCGAACACCAGGGACATGAACCTGGAGGAGTCCGGGGTCCGGCTCAAGGACTCCGGCCACATCTGGACCGACAAGGTCTCCCGTACGTCCGCGCCCGGCGTGTACGCGGCCGGCGACGTGACGGGCATCTTCGCGCTGGCCTCCGTCGCCGCCATGCAGGGCCGCATCGCGATGTACCACTTCCTCGGCGACGCCGTGGCCCCGCTGAACCTCAAGACGGTCTCCTCGAACGTCTTCACCGACCCGGAGATCGCCACCGTCGGCTACACCCAGGCCGACGTGGACGCCGGGAAGATCGACGCCCGCGTGGTGAAGCTGCCGCTGCTGCGCAACCCGCGCGCCAAGATGCAGGGCATCCGGGACGGCTTCGTGAAGCTGTTCTGCCGCCCCGGCACCGGGATCGTGGTGGGCGGCGTGGTCGTGTCGCCGCGCGCGAGCGAGCTGATCCACCCCATCTCGATCGCCGTCGACAACAACCTGACCGTCGAGCAGATCGCAAACGCGTTCACGGTGTACCCCTCGCTGTCGGGATCGATCGCCGAGGTGGCGCGCCAGCTGCACACGCGGAAGGCCGCCGGCGAGGCGTGAGAACGGCAACCGCCCCACGTCGCAAGGGGACTTGGGGCGGGCCGCCGGGGAGTGAAGAGACGTTCACTCAACCGACCGGACGCGTATACCACTAGTCGCCCTGTTTTATGGACAACTTCGGTATTCCGGCGCAAGGAGCTGAAACAAGACGGTCGTTGGGGTTACTGTCAGTTTCGTGTTCGCTGCAGAACGTCGCCAATTGATTCTCGAAATGGTGCGGGCCAACGGAGCGGTATCGCTCCGGGAGCTCGCCCGCGTCGTCCAGACCTCCGAAGTGACCGTACGGCGGGACGTGCGGGCGCTGGAGGCAGAAGGACTCCTCGACCGCCGACACGGCGGTGCGGTTTTGCCGGGCGGTTTCACGCGAGAGTCCGGGTTTCCGCAAAAGTCCCATCTCGCGACGGCGGAAAAGACCGCCATTGCCGACGTAGCGGCCGGCCTTGTCGAAGAAGGCGAGGCCGTCGTCGTCGGCGCGGGCACCACGACCCAGGAGCTGGCCCGCCGGCTCGCCCGGGTGCCCGGACTGACCGTCGTCACCAACTCGCTGCTGGTCGCGCAGGCTCTGGCCCACGCGAACCGGGTGGAGGTGGTCATGACCGGCGGGACCCTGCGGGGCTCCAACTACGCGCTGGTCGGCAGCGGTGCCGAGCAGTCCCTCCAGGGGCTGCGGGTGTCGCGGGCCTTCCTCTCCGGGAGCGGCCTGACCGCCGAGCGCGGGCTGTCCACGTCCAACATGCTCAGCGCGAGCGTGGACCGGGCGCTGGTGCAGGCCGCGGCGGAAGTGGTGGTGCTGGCCGACCACACGAAGCTCGGGACCGACACCATGTTCCAGACCGTGCCGACGGACGTGATGACCCGTCTGGTCACGGACGAGCCGCCGCCGCACGACGACCGGGCGGCGACGGAGCTGCAGGCGCTCGCCGACCAGGGCGTGCAGATCACCGTGGCCGGGGCCGTGGCCTCCGGTGGTGAGGGGATGGTGGGCCGGCGCCCGCGCAGGGAGTCCCCGCTGCCGGTGCAGAGGCGTGGGGGGCCGTCGGCCCAACTGCGCAGCGCGCCCGCGTCGCTGCTGGAGCAGGCTGCCGGCGGGGACCGCCCCCGCGTCGCGGACATGAGGCGTCGCTAGCCGCGGTCTGGGCCTGCCGGTGCGGCGCCGTTGCCGGGGCTCCGCCCAGACCCCGCGCGTCAAACGCCGGCGGGGCCGGGTTGTGCCTGGCGGCCGCCGGCACGATCCGCCCCGCCGGCGTTTGACGCGCGGGGGTTCCGGGGGCAGCGCCCGCCGGAGCGGCGCCGCTCGTGAGAAACGGGGTCCCCGGGGCTCGAGCCCCGGGAACCCCGGTCAAGGACGTCAGTCCTTGATCTCGCAGATGGTGGCGCCGGAGGTGAGGCTGGCGCCGACCTCGGCCGTCAGGCCGACGATCGTCCCGGAGCGGTGCGCGTTCAGCGGCTGCTCCATCTTCATGGCCTCGAGCACGACGACCAGGTCGCCCTCGTTGACCTGCTGGCCCTCCTCGACCGCGACCTTGACGATCGTGCCCTGCATCGGGGACGCGAGGGTGTCGCCGGAGGCCGCCGGGCCGGACTTCTTCGCCGCGCGGCGCTTCGGCTTGGCACCGCCCGCAGCGGCCGTGCGCGCCAGGGTCATGCCCAGCGAGGACGGCAGCGAGACCTCGAGGCGCTTGCCGCCGACCTCGACGACCACCGTCTCGCGGCCCGGCTCGTCCTCGGCGTCGTCCGCAGCCGGAGCCGCGAACGCCGGGATCTCGTTGACGAACTCGGTCTCGATCCAGCGGGTGTGCACCCGGAACGGGTCCGAGGTGAACGCCGGATCGGCGACGACCGCGCGGTGGAACGGGATGGCCGTGGCCATGCCCTCGACCTCGAACTCGGCCAGCGCGCGGGCGGCACGCTGGAGCGCCTGCTCGCGGGTGGCGCCGGTGACGATCAGCTTGGCCAGCAGGGAGTCCCAGGCCGGGCCGATGACCGAGCCGGACTCGACGCCCGCGTCCAGGCGCACACCGGGGCCCGACGGGGCGGCGAACTTCGTGACCGTGCCCGGGGCCGGCAGGAAGCCGCGGCCCGGGTCCTCGCCGTTGATGCGGAACTCGAACGAGTGGCCGCGCAGCACCGGGTCGCCGTAGCCGAGCTCCTCGCCGTCGGCGATGCGGAACATCTCGCGCACCAGGTCGATGCCGGTGACCTCTTCGGTGACCGGGTGCTCGACCTGGAGGCGGGTGTTGACCTCGAGGAAGGAGATCGTGCCGTCGGTGCCGACGAGGAACTCGACGGTGCCGGCGCCGACGTAGCCGGCTTCCTTCAGGATCGCCTTGGACGCGGCGTACAGCTCCGCGTTCTGGGCCTTGGAGAGGAACGGCGCGGGGGCCTCCTCGACCAGCTTCTGGTGCCGGCGCTGCAGCGAGCAGTCACGCGTGGAGACGACGACCACGTTGCCGTGGCTGTCGGCCAGGCACTGGGTCTCGACGTGCCGCGGCTTGTCGAGGTAGCGCTCGACGAAGCACTCGCCGCGGCCGAAGGCGGCGACGGCCTCGCGGACGGCGGAGTCGTAGAGCTCCGGCACCTCTTCGAGGGTGCGGGCGACCTTCAGGCCGCGACCGCCGCCGCCGAAGGCGGCCTTGATCGCGATCGGCAGGCCGTGCTCCTTGGCGAACGCCACGACCTCCTCGGCGCCCGAGACCGGGTCCGGCGTACCGGCGACCAGCGGGGCGCCGGCGCGCTGCGCGATGTGCCGGGCGGCGACCTTGTCGCCCAGGTCGCGGATGGCCTGCGGCGGCGGGCCGATCCAGGTCAGGCCGGCGTCGAGCACGGCCTGCGCGAAGTCGGCGTTCTCGGAGAGGAAGCCGTATCCGGGATGGATGGCGTCCGCGCCGGAATCGGCTGCGGCCTGCAGGACCTTGGAGATGTCCAAGTAGCTGGCGGCCGGGGTGTCACCGCCCAACGCGAAAGCTTCGTCGGCCGCGCGGACATGCAGAGCGTCCCGGTCCGGATCGGCGTAGACGGCTACGCTTGCGATTCCGGCATCCCGGCAGGCCCGAGCAACGCGGACAGCGATTTCGCCACGGTTGGCGATGAGCACCTTGCGCACGATGGCTCCCTCCTTGAAACAAGCTGAGTTTAGGGACAGCCCACACGGCGTTTCGACCCTTCCCTGGTGGTGACCTTGCCCACACGCAGTGTGATTCGAGTCCACCTCCAAGGAGGAAAGCCCTTGTGGCGCCCCAGGTCAGGGGGATCCCCAACTGCACAGTAACCCCGTCACGTATCCAAGGTCTCTGTCCGCCGGGTCAGCGGCCCCATGTGATTCTTTGTCGAGTCCCTACGAACGGCCCACACATTCTTTGCGTGTCCGCGCCTCGGGGGCCCTTCGCGTAACGAAGCTGCCCGGACCCCTTGTCCGTACGTTTACCCGTTAGTAGCCTCCAGGCGTCGAACAGGCTTGTGGCCGGGGACGTGTGGGGAGGGGTGGATCGTGGGCGTCGTGCTGCGCAGACTCGTGGCCGGGCTGGCCGCGATCGTGCTCGTCGCCGAGGCGGCGGTGCTCGTTCTCGTCCACTTCGTGCTCGGCCGGACCACCCACAACCAGTCGATGTCCATCGCGGGCATGGATCCGGATGTCATGTCCCTGGCGACGTACGGGATGGGGGCCGGCATCGGCGCCTTCCTGCTCGTGTCTGCCGTACTGCTCGCCGTGGCGGCCGTACGCGACCGGGCCCCCGGCACCTTCGCCCGCATCGTGCTCGTCACCGCCGCCGTCACCCACGGGCTGCTCGGCGCCCTCGCCGTCGGCCTGGTCGGCTGGGGCGCCTTCGCGGTGCTGATGCTGATCCTCTGCCTGCTCGTCCTGACCCTGGTGCTCTACGCGGCCCAGGGCGGGGCCGGGACGCCCTCAGGAGGCACCCAGGGCACCCCGGACGGCCAGGACGGGCGGGACGTCCAGGACACCCCGCCTCCGCCCTTCGGGGAGCTCAAGCCCACAAATCCGTGATGGACACGCCCAATTCGGCCAGCAGGGAGCGCAGCAGCGGCATCGACAGCCCGATGACGTTCCCGGGGTCGCCGTCGATGCCCTCGATGAACGGCGCCGACAGCCCGTCCAGGGTGAACGCCCCGGCCACGTGCAGCGGCTCGCCGCTCGCCACGTACGCCGCCACCTCCGCGTCCGTCGGCTCGCCGAACCGGACCGTCGTGGACGCCGTCGCCGAGACCTGACGCCCCGTCGCCGTGTCGATCACGCAGTGCCCGGTGCGCAGTACGCCGGCCCGCCCGCGCATCGACTTCCAGCGGGCGGTCGCCTCCTCGGCGTCCGCCGGCTTGCCGAGCGCCTCGCCGTCCAGCTCCAGCACCGAGTCGCAGCCGATCACCAGGGCGCCCGCGGCCTCGTCCAGGGCCGCCACGACGCCCGCCTTGGCCTCGGCCAGCGCCAGCGCCAGTTCGGCCGGCGTCTCCGCACTGAGCGCGTCCTCGTCGAAGTTGCTGACGATCACGTGCGGGGCCAGCCCGGCCTGCCGCAGCAGGTTGAGCCGGGCGGGTGAGGCGGAGGCGAGGACGAGGGCGTGGGCCGGGGCCTGGGCAGCAGCAGTCATGCCGCCATCGTAGGGGCGGGAATCCGGAGCCCGGCCCGCGCCGGGACACCCCGGAAGTCCCGCCCGGAAGCCCGGCCTGGAAGCCCACGCCTAGAAGCCCACGCCCAGCACGTACACGACCACCACCATCGCGAGGACGACCACCAGGGTCATCCGCCGGACCATGGCCTGCACGTCGCGCATGTCCTTCGGCGGCTCGTTCTTCGGGTCTGACCAGAGCATGCCTCGATCCTGGCCCCGGAGACCGGAGCGGGGGGGGGGGGGGGGGGGGGGGGGGGCGAGATGTACGCGGGCGGAGGTACTCGCGCACGCAGGACGCCCATAGAG